>CAUJJW010000091.1 GCA_963205105.1 Verrucomicrobiota bacterium
AAGCGTGAGCAACCCGCCGTCGTCCACGCGCACGGGCAGGCGTTTGAGGTCATCGATTTGCTCGCGCTGCTCTTCGCTCAACCGCACGACGATGTCGAAGCGGCGGTTGCCTTCGATCAGCTTGCCGACTTCCTGCCCGGCCAGCGCGGCGTGAACGACATTGTTCAACTCCGCCGCGTGAATCTTGTATTTGCTCATGGCCTCGCGCTTGGGAACGATTTCGAGCAACGGCGATTTGCCGAGCGCGTCGAACTCCACGTCGGATGCGCCGCGAATCTGCTCCAGAATCTCTCTCGCCTCGCTGGCCACTTTTTCGATCACCGCGAAGTCCTCGCCGAAGACTTTCACCGCGATGTCGGCGCGCGTGCCTTCGAGAATTTCGTTGAAGCGCATCTCGATGGGCTGGCTGAACAGGTGACCTTCGCCGGGCAGGTGTTTCCCCAGTTCCTCCGTCATGAGCGCCGCCAGTTCCTCCTTGCTTATGATTTTCCCGTTCACCTTCCGCCATTTTTCCGGCGGGTTGAACATGATGTAGGTGTCCGCGACGTTCACGCCCATCGGGTCGCTGGCGATTTCCGCCGTGCCCAGGCGACTGAAGGTGTAGGCCACTTCGGGGAACTTCTCGATGAGCAGCTTCTCGCCCTGCTTCTGCATCTCCACGCTGGCGTCAATGCCGATGCTGGTGGTGCGAATCATGTGCGTGGCAAACGAGCCTTCGTCCAACTGCGGCACAAACTCCGCGCCGAGGCGGCTGAACATGAACACCGCCAGCGCCAGCAGCGCAACCGCGCCCCCGACCACCGGCCAGCGGGCGCGCAGGGAGAAGTTGAGGAAGGGCGCGTAAATCTTCTTCGCGAACTTCACGAGGAAGGAATCCTTTTCGCTGATGTTGCCGCCGAGCAGATAGGAACAAAGCGCGGGCATGAGCGTCAGCGCCAGCACGAGCGCGCCCACGAGCGCGAAGATGACGGTCATGGCCATCGGCTTGAACATCTTCCCCTCGATGCCGGTCAGCGCGAGGATCGGGAAATAGACCACGGTGATGATGATGACGCCGAAAAACATCGGGCTGGCGACTTCCTTGGCACTGACGAGGACTTCGTGCGCGCGTTCGACCGCCGTGAGCCTGCGCCCGAGCTTGTGCTGTTTCTCCGCGAGGTGACGGATGATGTTCTCCACCATCACGACTGCGCCATCAATGATGAGGCCGAAGTCAATCGCACCCAGGCTCATCAGGTTGCCGCTCACCTTGCCCTGCACCATGCCCGTCATGGCAAACAGCAGGGAGAGCGGGATCGCCAGTGCCACGATCAGTGCCGCACGCCAGTTGCCAAGCATGATAAGCAGCACCACGACGACGAGAATCGCGCCCTCGAACAGGCTGGTCTCGACCGTGCGGATGGTCCGGTCCACGAGCACCGTGCGATCATAGACCGGGATGATCTCCACGCCCGACGGCAGCTTGGGCTGGATTTCCTTGAGCTTCGCGTCCACGGCCTTGGCGACGAGGCGGCTGTTTTCTCCCGCGAGCATCAGCGCCACTCCGAGCAGCGCCTCCTCGCCCTTGTAGGTGGCCGTGCCGGTGCGGACGGCCTTGCCGATGACGACGTCCGCCACGTCCTTGACGCGCAGCGGCGTGGCGCGCGAACCGAACTTCAGCGGCAGCATCTCGATTTCTTCGGGTGTCTGGACGCGGCCTGCCGTGCGGATTGTCAAGGTTTCGCCACCGAGTTGAATGATACTGCCACCCGCGTTCTCGACGTTCTCGCCAACGGCTTCGGCGATTTCGCTGAATGACATGCCGACGCTCTTGAGCTTGTCGGGGTTCGGCTGGATGATGATTTGCTTTTCGTAACCGCCCTGTGAGTTAACCTCCGCCACGCCGGGCGTCGAGCGCAGACGCGGCTTGATGACGTAATCGTGGATGAGCTTCAACTCCATCAACTGCTCGACGCGCGTGGGCGGCTTCTTGGTCGCGTCGGCGGCGTATTCGACCACGTAGTAATAAATCTCCCCGAGGCCGGTGCTGATGGGTGCGAGCTTGGGTGTCAGGCCCGGCGGCAGTTCATCAATCACGGTCTGCACCCGTTCGCTGACGAGCTGGCGCGAGCGGTAGAGGTCCGTGCCGTCCTCGAAGATGAGGTTGACCTGCGAGAGTCCGAACTTGGAAAGCGAGCGCAACTCCGTCAGACCGGGGATGCCGGCCATCTCGTTCTCGATGGGGAACGTGACGAGCTTTTCGATCTCTTCCGGCGCATACGCTGGGACGGCGGTGTTGATCTGCACCTGGACGTTGGTGATGTCCGGCACGGCGTCAATCGGCAGCCGCAACGCGGAGTAAACACCGATGCCGACCATGACCACGGTGGCGAGCAGCACGAACACGCGCTGGCGGACGGAGAATTCGAGGAGACGGTGCAACATTTGGGTGTCAGGTGCGGCAGTCCGCGATGGAGGTGGCGTGAACGGCGACGCGGACCGTGCTGCCGACAGGCGGAGGCTCGGGCAGCGTGATGGCGAAACTGGAATGGGGATGCCCGAAGCGGGAATGCCGGATCGGATTCGGGAAGAACCTGACCGGAGTACGGCTGGAAAGCCGGCCATCAGGACCGAGGACCTCGATGTCGAGGTGTCGTCGTGGGGATTGGTAGTACCCAAACGTGCTGCTCACGGTGCCCGAGATTTGGACACCCTTGGAGGTATCCGACACGCGGACACTGGTAACCCGAACGCCGGATCTAGATTTCACGGTGGTACTCAGTCCGGGGCGTGTTGGCGGAGTCGCGCAGCCGTCGGCCAAGAAGAGGAGAGCCAGCAGGATTGATCCGATGGAGAATTTTCGAGCGGAGATCGTATTCATGGAGTGAGAACCTCGGAGGCCTGTTTAGTGGGAGTGTCCGCCTCCCTTGGTGGCACGGAGTTCGATCAACCAGAGCGTCTGCACTGGCTTCAGGACGACCTGGTCGCCGGGTAGCAAGCCATCCGTGATGCCGATCCGGCCGCCGCTCTCGGCACCCGTGCGAACCGGCGTGCGAAAGTACGCATCGCCGTTGACCGTATAGACAAAGGTGCCCTCCGAGGTCCGAAGCAGTGCCGATCGAGGCACGGTGGCCGTAGGCTGTTCCACGGGATGGATGATCGAGGCGGGAACGAACTCTCCGGCTTGCAGAACAGAGATGGCGTTGGAGATGCCGACAATGACCTCGGATTCTCCCAGCGCCACCGCCTTCTGAATGGCGAGAATGACCCCATGCAATGAATCGCGGGTGGGGAGTTGGATCAGGACGGGGTCACCTTGCTTGAGATTGGACGCGACTTCCTGGGAAACGAGCCCCGAGCCATGGACGTCGCACCCGGAGTGGTCGGCGGGATTGGGGAGGTGATGGTGTCTTTCGCCAAATATCTGGGCGGTGAATCGCGTCTCGGCGGGGAGCCGTTCCTCCAAGACGTCGGCGACTTCGAGACCCAGAATTTTCTTGGTCTCCTCGGTGACGATCACGCCCTTCCCAGGTTTGAACGTGGCTCCTGCGGCCGATTCACCTTCCTCGCCATGAGCGTGCCCATCGCCTTCCTCGTGGCTTTCCGTAGCGTGTGCGTCTGGTGCGCCTGAATTGTTCGGGC
Organism: Verrucomicrobiota bacterium; assembly: GCA_963205105.1. GTDB lineage: Bacteria > Verrucomicrobiota > Verrucomicrobiia > Limisphaerales > CAIMTB01 > CAIMTB01. Next base: position 3,622 of record CAUJJW010000091.1, read on the forward strand.
CACAGCCTGTCGACACGACAGTCGCGAGCGCCGCAGCCACAGGCAGCCAGCAGTTGGTGAAGTGCTTCACTTGCCCTCCTTCCTTGGGGTGGCACGGGATAACGGCATGGAAACCCCGGTAAGCAGCTCTAATTGGACCGCAGCTTCCAGCGCCTCCCTTTTGGTGTCCAAGAGACCCTCGACCGCATCCAGATACTGCTTCTGGAGCTCCACGTACGTGGATATGGGAACGGCTCCGAGGCGGTAGTGGCGATCGGCGACCTCGGCCGCCTCCCGGAAGTGCGCCACCGAGTCCGGCCGCCATTTGGCCATCTCCCGGAGCTTCGTCTCATACGTAAGAGCCGTTTCGAGCACTCGACGGGTAACGTCCCTCTGCGCGAGTTCGTAGGACACCGCGGCCTGGGTCTGTCGCGCCGAAGCCGCCTCGACATTCCCGCGGTTCCGGTTCCAGAAGGGCAGCGGCAGCGAGACAACAACGCCGAGAATGCGTTCGCGATCCGATCCAGCGTTCTCCTCGGCGAAAGTGGGACCAAGCGCAACCGCCGGGTAGCGCTCGTTGCGCGCGAGATCGACCCGGAAGCCCTGTTGGGCGAGTTCGACGGCTCGAACCTTTAACTCGAAGTTGTTCGTGCGGGCCATGGCCAGCAGTTCGTCGCGGTCCTCGGGTGGTCGAAACGCCAGGGAGCTATCGGCGATCTTCAACGAGATTTGGGGCGGTGCCCCCCTGAGCTGGTTAAGTTCCAGGAGAGCCGATTGCGTAACCAGGAGCGCTTCGCTTGCCTTGCGCTGGGCGTTGAGTTCCGTTGCCTCGATGACCCGAATCTCCAGCAGTGGCGTGAGACCTGCCGGGTCGCGCTGGACCAGGACCTCCCTGAGCGCCTTGAATCGATCAGCCACTTCCGAGGCGGCGGCTGATTTTTCCTCGGCAGCGAAGAGACTGAAGGCGAGGGCTCGAACGCGACCAGCCAGCGCGGTCTTGAATCGGGCTAGGCCCAGGTTGGCCAACTCGACGTCCTGATTGGCGATGGCTTTGCGGAGTCCGATGCGGCCGGGCCACTCGAAGGGCTGGAGAACCGACACCGACCAAGCGACTCCTTCCGCACTCAAACCGCCACCGTCCGCCGTTTTATGGCCGATGGTTCCGGTTAGTTCCGGGTTGCGCCACGCGCCCGCCGTTCTTCGGCCGGCGGTCGCTGCCGCGATTTCGGCTTCGTAGAACCTGAGTTCCGGATTCTTGGCGAGAGCTTCGTCGACCACGGCCTCCAACGTGGCGGAAGCAAGTTCAGTGGGTGGGGTATTCGTCGAAGCAATGGCTTGGTGGGCCATCAGATTGAGGACGAGGAGAATCGCGGCGCCCCTTCCGGCGCCGCAGAAAATGGGTGCAACAGATAATGGTATTGAAAGCATGAGCTAGGTGAATGGTTGAATACATGAAAATGAGCCAGCACGGCATGCGGACGCATGCGTACCCGAAAATGTGAAGACTCACGCCGAGAGCGTGAGCCGTTCAGGAAGCTGCGGAGGGAGCGCGGACAGGGAGGGCGAGACGGAGGGCAAATGCCCAGGAGGTCGACAAAGGCGGCGGGGGTGCCGCAACCAGTACACCTTCAGACTCCTCGGAGGGAAGTCCGACAGCGAGAACCCCGACATCGATCGGGGGCACGAACTCCGGGCGGACATCGGCGACGCGATCCTCCCAGCGAGAAGACTGGTACTTGCCGGATTCCTGAACACAGCAACCGCAATCCTCGCAGGACTTGTTGTCGCTGTGCCCCGAGTGTTCGTGGTCCGCGCAGCGGAGAAATTCAAGTCCTGGCACGGAAGCGAGCCGACAATGGGCGGTCAATGGCACCCAAACCAGGGCCATCACAAGGCACATTACTCGACTGAGCGACTGCACAACAAAAATTGGTAGCACCAGATCAACCGATGTTCAACTCCTGAACACCGAAAGAGCCTTGCACCCATCGTCGGACGTTTCAGGCGCTCCCTTTAATCAACCCTTTCTCGACCAGCGCCGCTCGGAGTTCATTGGTGAGGGTGATGACGCTGGCGAGGTCGGTGGCGGCGGCCTGATCCGCGTTAGCCCGTTGCGCGCTCGGCGCTGCCCCGTGAAATCCGACCTTCGAGGACGTTCCCGCCCCCATCTGAACCTCCCACGAGAACGCTCCGGCATGGCGCTTTAGACCGCCGTCAGCGACATTCAGGATCAGGTACCCGGTCGGGAACGTCCCGCTGGCCGGGTCGGCGCTGACGGTTGCCGGCGCCGTCTGCTGCCAGGTGCCCGGCGTGCCGGCCACGGTGCAGACGAACTCCGCTCGGTTCTGGTCCCGCCAGAAATCGCCGACGTTCCACGCCCCGGAGGATGGCGGGCCGTTCAGCGTGTTCGGGGTGCCCTTATGGTAGGTGGGGACTATGGCGAACGGTTCCTCGCAGGCGATGACCCAGTTGTGTTTGGACAGTGGGACGAAGCTGGGTGCCTAGAGCCCCTCGGGCGACGAGCCATTCAGCGTCCTGAAATCCGCCCCTTCCCGGTGTTGAAGCGTAACGTTCCGCACTGGTGTAGGGCGGCATGGCATTGAGCGCCGCCGCTCGGCACCGGCATGACGGCGACAGAGCACGGCAGGATCAATCCCTCGAACAGTGCGGCGCTTGCCGGCGCTGCTGGCGCGAATAGGCGCCGGCCCCCTCAAGGCGCAGGTTCAGGAGCCGGTGGCGCCTCCCGAAGGGGCGGTCGCGGGGCCGGCTCCTCGGCATGGACCGGCACGATGAAGCGTAACGTTCCGCCCTTGGTTGATGAGCCGCAAATCCACCTTGTCAGCCCGACAACCTCGAATGTTTCCGCGAAGCCTCAGGGGCCGCAAAGGACAACGTTGCCTCTCCGCGCATCGCGTTGCACGCGAGCAACTTGCGCTGCCAATCGAGGGGCATTGGAGATTTGAGGGACAACGTTCCGCACTTGGGCGACGCGCACACGTGGGTCGAACGTTCCCCCTTATGTGTACGCGATGAAAATGTCCGACATGAAACCGAAGGAGATGACCCGATGAGCACCGCCCTCGAAGAACTGATGCACGCCGCCCTGGCGGCCGCCCCGAACCGCCGGGACGACGCCCTCGCCGTCCTGCGCGGCCAACTGGCAGCGATCGATCCCGCGAAGACCGCGCCCACCCATGAACCCTACCTGACCCTTCGCGAGGTCGGGCAACGCCTCGGCATCAGCGCCGCAACGCTCTGGCGGTGGCAGGTGCCCGGCCATTCCCTCGGCGGTCGCCGACGGTTCCGGCTGTCCGAGGTCGAGGCCTACCTGAAAACCGAGGCCTTCGAACGTCGGGCGGCAGCGCTGCGGGCCGACCGGAAACACCACGCCAAACGCGGTGGCGATCCCAAGGCCTGATCGAAGCCGAAATGTTCAACAACTTGCTTGACCGGGGTGGCGGCAAGAACGCGTTGCACAGCGTTTCAAAGTGGGACCAGGAACGCTCCACAGTGTTGCACAGTGCGACCCACTGAGACCCAAACCACCGTCCACGCCATTTTGATACTCTCCCCTCATGACCGCTAACTCTACCAACCCACCCGTCCCCGCCCGCGAACTCGCCAAGCAACTCCTCCAGGAGGAGGCCAAAGGAATGCCGGTCTGGGTCCGCGCCCCCACCGACGGCCACGAGCACTTCACCGGGCTGACCCGCGCCAAGCTCTACGAACTGGCCGGAAAGGGGCACATCCGTTCGGTCTCGTTGCGCGAACCCGGCAAGGTCAAGGGCTGCCGCCTCTTCAACCTCCAAAGCATGCTCGACTACATCGCGAAGATGGAGGCCCAGGCCGGCAGCGATCAATCGCCCGCGTGATCGCGGGAAACGGAGAAGCCCTCCCATGGCCATCCTTGCACCAGATCCCGAAGCCGTCGTTGAGTCCCCGCCCATCATGGAGCGGGAGCCGACGTCCGAGGAACCCACGCCGCTCCTTGGCCGCCCGGTCTCGATGTATGGGAACGCCTTCAGCAAGGAGCCGCAGGATGTCGCGCTGGGGAAAATCCTCGTGGCCATTCGCAATGGACGCTGGGCAAAGCGGATTGGAGAGCTTCGTGTGCTCTTGGCTCGCGATCGGGCGGCCTACGACCGCGAAAAACGAGCCCTCCCAGCCTTTGCGATGTCGGGGACCGCGGAGACGCGCAAGGGGCAACAAAGCCATACGGGGCTTATCCAAGTCGACATGGACCACCTCGGCGGCGATCTGGCGACCGTCCGAGAACTGGTCAAAGCCGATCCGCACATCGCCTTCGGGTACGTGTCTCCCTCCGGCGAGGGACTGAAACTGGGCCTGCGCATCGATCCTGACCGCCACGAGGAAAGCTTCGCGGCCGCCGAGGTCTACTTCCGCGAATGCTATGGCCGAGACATCGACAAGAAGGTCAAGGACCGCCTCCGGCTCTGCTTCGTCAGCCACGATCCGGACCTCTGGGTTCGCGAGGACGCTATTCCGCTTCCGATCCCGGAGCCGAAGCCCGAGGCCCCTCCGCGCACCAGTCCACCCGTTGCCAAGGCAGCCGCCACGCCCACGGCCGAGGGAGAGCCGGGCAACATCGTGATCCTGCCATCTGGCGGGGTTTCGTTCAGCGAGGCAGCCCAGGAGATCTTCTCTCGGCTCGCCCCGGCCCGAACGATTTTCTGGCGCGGTGGCGCCCTGGTTGAGCGGGTGGATTACGATGGTATTGCCGGCCTGGAAATCCTCCGCCCCGAGGCCTTCCGGAGCCGCGTCGAGAAGATCGGCCGTCTGATGGCCTGGCGCGTCGGCGACGACGGTCAGCCAACCCTCAAGCCAACCCGGTTGCCCCGGGACGACGCCACGGCACTGATGGCGACCACCGAAGCCCGGGAACTTCTCCCCCCAATCGCCAGCGTCCTGCGCTGCCCCGTGCTGATTGAAAAGAACGCAAACGAGGTCGCGGTTCTCGGCGAGGGCTACCACGCGGAACTCGGAGGCCTGCTGATTGTCGCCGGAGACGCTCCGCCGCAGTTCCCGCCTGAGCACGCCTCCCTGCTCCTGAACTCGCTCATCGCTGAATTCGACTTCCAGTCGCCCGGCGACCGGAGTCGCGCCCTGGCGGCATTCCTGACCCCCGCGCTCCGCATGGGCGGGCATCTGAAGGGCTCGGTGCCCATCGACTGCGCTGAGGCCGACCAGAGCCAGAGCGGCAAAGGCTACCGCCACCACCTCGTCGCGGCCCTGTACGGCGAGAGCGCTTATTTCGTCACCGCCCGCCAAGGCGGTGTCGGCAGCGTGGACGAGTCCTTCGCCGCCGCCATCATCTCCGGTCGCCCCTTCATCTGCCTCGACAATTTCCGCGGCCGGCTCGACTCGCAGCACCTCGAGGCGTTCCTGACGTGCCCAACCCTGTTCCCAGCGCGAGTTCCCCACCGTGGGGAAGTCATGATCGACCCCAAGCGGTTCCTCCTCCAGATGTCGAGCAACGGGCTGGAAACCACCCGCGACCTCGCCAACCGCGCCAGCATCTGCCGGATTCGCAAGCGGCCAGGCTTTCGCTACCGCGACACCCTCGGCGAGCTTCAGCGGCTCCAGCCCACGTTCCTGGGGGCGGTGTTCTCGCTGGTCACGGCCTGGATCGCCGCCGGGAAGCCTCGGACGGACGAGACCCGCCACGACTTCCGCGAATGGTGTCAGGTCGTCGACTGGATCGTGCAGAACCTGATGGGCGGGGCTCCGGTCATGGAAGGTCACCCGGCGGCGCAAGAGCGGGTCGCCAATCCAGCCCTTGTCTGGGTCCGATCGATCGCTCTGGCGCTGGAAGGCGAGAAACGGCTCGGGGAGTCGCTCAACGCCACCGGCCTCGCCGAGATCTGCGCAATGCACGACATCGAGATCCCAGGGCTGAAGGAAAAGGCAGACGGCGACATGGCCAAGCGACAGGTCGGCTCCCTCCTGCGGCGAGTGTTCCAGGACGCCGACCTGGTCCAGGTGGACGGATTCGATGTCCGCCGATCCCAACAGACGTACCGGAAGCCATCCGGCGACGCCGACACGATGCGGACCTACACCTTCGACCGGACGCCAAAATGAACGCAGCTCCACCCAACCACCCTAGTCCACCCAACCCCTATAACTTTCTTACAAATTGGAATCATCAATATGTAGGGAGTTATAGGGGTTGGGTGGAGCTGGGGTTTCCCGGGTGGAGCACGGTCTGGAGGTCGTCATGGACCTGAAACGCCGAGCCCGGGATTACCTGGCCCAGTTACCCCCAGCCGTCTCCGGCAGCCGTGGCCACGACACCACGTTCACCGCCGCGTGCTGGCTCGTCCGGTTCGGACTTCGCGACCGGGACGCGATGGCGTTGCTGCGGGACTTCAATGAACGCTGCCAGCCGCCATGGACCGAGAAAGAACTGGCTCACAAACTCGACGATGCCAGGAAGATCGTCGGACCGACCCTCCCCCGTCCCCTTGGCGCCGCTCCGGCCGTTCGAGAGACCTGGAGCCTCGAACCTTACCACCGCTGGCTGGCTCATCTGATGCCCACCCCAGCGACCTCGGAATTCCTCTCTTCAAAGGCGGCTGGAATCGAATCCGTGGCGAGTGCCTCGGATTCCGAACCCGCCACCAACCCCAACCATCAATCGCACCTCCTGTGACCCACACCTACCATCACGTCTTCGCCAACGGGACCAAGGCCACCGCCACCATCGGCACCGATCCGGTCCGGTACGAGGTCGAGTGGGATGGCCCAGGATCGAGGAATCTTCTCCCGGAATACCGCCGATGGCGGCAATTCATCTTCGAGGACTTCGCGAAGAGAACCGGAAGGCAACTCGCTGTCGTCGAACGCTGGTGACCATTCCTTGGCCCATTTCCGCCCCGGCCCCGGGTTGCCGACGGGCGGCGGACATTCCCGGCTCGTGCCTGACTGTCCGCGGTGAACCGAACCCGAAGCCAAGAACCACCATGACCCCGAATCCATCCCCCAACCACCAACACCCCCGCGTCGAGGTCGACTTCGGTCGGCTCGCGCTCGTCGTCAAAGGCCCGACGCCCTGCGAGATCGACCTTGAACGCTGCACCGATCCAGCCCGGCTGCTCCACTTGGTCCTCCACGTCTCGACCAAGCCCTGGTGCGACCGCGCCTTGGCCGGCGAGATGCTGGCGGCCTTGGAAACCGCCAGCCGGTCGGAGTTCGGCCGCCCGGCGCAACAAGTCTACTGCCCGAGCGGACGCCCACAGCACGTTGACTGGGATGCCGCCCGGTTCACCGAGATCAGCTACGGCCCCAGTCCCGTTCCTGCCGTCGTAGGCTGACCGGACTCCGCCCCGGTACCGCCTGCCTCTGCCTGCGAGACGCGCCGCCGCGTTCGTTGGCGGTGGTCTACTTGCCTGCCGCCTACGGCCGGCGAGGACCGCCTTCTCGCGGGGGAGGCACCGGTCCTCGTCAGGAGTGTCAGGGATGGAAGGAATCTTTTTCCTACCCCCGGGGGTCTGGAGGTGTGGCGTCAGCCCCGAATGCGCACGCGAACGAACGAATTTCGAAAAAACGCGCATCATGTCACAAATCCGCCAAAAAACCCCAATGAAACCCGGTGGTTGACCCCGGCGTGCCGCACAGAATTCGAGCCACTTTTCGCCCCGCGTCGATGACCGTTTCGCAATTCGCCGCCGCTTCGTCCAACCCCAGCCCCCGACCTATGCCCGCCCCCGGAACCATCGCCGCGTCCCAGTTGGCCCAGCTGTCAGGCCTTTCCGAACGCCAACTCCGCCGCCACGCCGACGACGGTTGGCTGCCCCGCCCCATCAGGAACGAGTACCTGCTCGTCCCCGCGATCCGGGGCCTCCTGCGCTACTACCAAGAGCGCGAACGCGCCTCGGAGTTGCAGGACGAGTACGCCTGTTTCTCCGCCTGCGAGGCTGCCACGGGCATCCCCATGGCGGCACTCCGCCGAGCCAAGAGGCGTCGCTGCTCGGCGGTGCGGGATGGAAAGGTCCGGTTGGCGGCGTTCCTGCGATGGTGGCACGTCACCGCTCAGCCCCAGGCGATCAGCTACGAGGTCGAGCGTGCCGCCCAGGTCCTGCTCCAGAACGAGAAACTGCGGGTGGTCATCCGGCGGATGAAGCGCGAATTGGTTTCGGCGCGTGAAGTGTCCCACCTCGGCGCTGAACTCGGCGCGGCGATCCGCAAACTCGTGACGCGCATCCATCGGATGGCTCCCGCGCTGGCTGGGCACGACGTCGGGACCATCGAGAAACGGCTCCAAGAGGAGGAATCCGACATCGTCGCCCAACTGCGGATCGTCGACGACCGGGTGAGCACCTGGCGGCAGGAGGAATGACGATCGCGGCTCGGCGGCGGACGATCACACCGACTCCGCAATGCCACGGCGAGCTGCGGCCAGACACCAACGCCGCTTGGCGCCTACCTCTCCGGGACCTTGACGGTGACGATGTTCGACACGCCCGAACCGCGTGGACCGAGAGGAGTCGGAAACACAACATAGACCCGATACCGGTAGGTCCTCCCCGGCTGCACCTGGCGATCTGTGGCGGTCGTGATGTTGTTCCCGCCCTGCCCGATCGCGTTCATAAAGTCCGTGCACTCGCCGCCGACGCATCGCTGGACCACACACGCAACCTCGCCTTGAGCGTTGTCCACCCACTGCAATTCGACCTTCTCCGCGCTGATCTTGACTGCCCGCAAGGCCGTCGGTGCGTCCGCCGACGCCGGGCCTGGCGCGGGGCCTTGGTCTTTGGGCTCGGCGGCCATGGGCTTTGGCGGAGGCCGGCTCCCGGGTGACTCCAGTTGCGCCCGCGCGAGTGCGTACCGCGTCCGCATGAACTTCTCCATCGACGCCAGACTGTCCTCGATGCCGGCATCGGAAGGCACCGTGGCGCGTCGGAGGGGGTGTGGGTCTTCCGCCAAGGCGGGTCGAATCTGCTCGTACAACCCACGCAGCTTGGGCATCAGGACCTCCGGCCGGAACCATTGTTCCAGGATGGCCCGTGCGTGCTGCCGGTAACGCGCCAGCAAGGCCGGGTCCGTCACCAACCGTTCCATCAGAGGCCGCCCAGGCACCGGGGCTGGCCACGCAGCATGCCAGCCTTCGAGCACTGGAATCCGTCCGAACGCGTTGTCCGCGAAACCGACGTCCAGGTCCCACGGGATGTACGCCCAGCGACCGTCCGAGGGATTCCGATAGAGGTAGAAATTGTGCGGCGACCATCCGGTGTACTGATCGAACGCACCTGCCAAGAGCAGCACCGCCGTCGTCTTCAGGAAGGCCTCAACATCCAAGCGTCGTTCGAACTCGTCGGCCGTGGCCGAGGGGTCGTTGACGGCACGGACAAACTCCACGAGTGCTCCATAGGCCTCGGCGTCGTCGCCCGCGTGTAACTCGAACGCCTTCCGGTAGGCGGCAGGGTCGCCGCCGATGAATTGGAAATCCGCTCCCGGCCCTCCCTCGTCCACCTTGAAAAACGAGCCTCGGTCCGAGGCGAAGTGCCGTGCGAGGAACGATCGATCGATGCGCTCCACATTGACGTACACGCCGGCGGGTTTTCCGTTCAGGACCACCCGGGCGTAGTTGCAGCGCGAGGCTTTTACACCGACTCCACGGAGGATGTCGGTGACCAAGCGCTCACTGAACAAGCCGCCGAATTGAATGCCGTTGTCCAACGCCACTTGACGCAATCCGAGAAATCTCTGCCCCGGGTTGAACTCCCCGAACGAGATCAGGAAGGACCGCTTGAACGGCCACTCGGGCGGCGACGAGCTGTTCCCCTTGTAGCGGATTCCCACGCGCTTGGCGGTCTCGCCGTTCCACCGAAAGGTCCCCGGAACTGAGATTCTGCGCGGCAAGGCGTGCTGCATCCGAGTGAGGTCGTCCGAGTCGATCTCCAGATGGATGGTCTGCACGACGGCGGGATCGAAAAAGAGGTCAGAAGCATCCTCCCCTTCGGCAGACACGGCGCGGCAAAGGACGACCAGAAGGACAATGGCCACAAGGGCGGCCTGCCCACGCCCGCTCCACCACAGCCAGGCTGCTGGCCGGCCGGCAGCTCGTAGCCCCGGAAGCTCATAAAGCGGTCGCCAGGATTCCTGGGATGGTGAAAACGTCACGACCGGAAACTCCGGCTGCCAGCCACAGCCGTCAATCGCCGCGCCCGACTCGCCACCTTCGCGCGGCGGTTTTCGATAGGGGCCATCATGGTGCGGCCTAGTCACTGGACCCGCACCCGGCGCGCCGCTTACGACGCTCGCTGTATGGACCTTGCTTCGATCCCTGAAACCGTCCGCACCATCATCGCCCAAGCGGGAGGCTTTGGCCTCCGCGGCGCCTTCACTTACATCGGCGCCCGCCAGTTCCGCTACCGCTGCGCCCGGCCCGATGGTGAGTACCGTTCGGCTTACCCCTCCCGCCTCACCTCCGAGGATGGCCCGCCCCGGGTCGACTTTGATGTCGGTCTCCAATTCCTCGTGAACGGCAAGCCCGGCCGGAAGTGGACCGTGGTCATCGCCTACGAACCCGACGACCTCTACTCCGTCTGGCTGGTCGAGGGGCACGCCGGCCGGAATACCGATTCCATGGTCCTCGCGTGTCTGCGGGACGTGTACTGCGACACCCTGCAGGCCGTCATCGAGGACACCTACGACCGGGCCATCGGTGAGCACAACGGCGGCTTCATCCCCCTGAGCTGACCATGAACCCAACCAACCCTCGGCGTCGGCGCACCAAGGACAACCACGAGTTCGGCGTCGTCCGCCTTCGAGAACTGCCGGTGCCCATCGCCTGCTGCGACAGCCCGGACCGAATCTACGACTACTGGATGGCCAACATCGCGACCGCCGTTTGGTACAGCCAAGAGGTTGAGAGCCTCTGCGTGATCCACCTCAACACCCGGCGCCGCGCCACTGGCTTCCACCTCGCGGGCATCGGCACGCTCGATACCGTGCTCATGTCGCCTCGTGAGGTCTTCCGGACCGCGATCTTGAGAAATGCCTCAGCCATCGTGGTGGCGCACTCGCACCCCTCGGGGGACCCCAATCCATCCCAGGCCGACATCAGGGCCACACGCGAACTCGTTCAAGCGGGCCGGATCATCCGCATCGAGGTTCTCGATCATGTCGTGGTCGGTCAGTCCGGTCCCGACCATCCCCGACCTTGGGCGTCCCTGCGCGAGCTGGGCCTCTTCTACTGAACCGAGGTCCATGAGTTCTTCGGAGAACCCTTGGACACTTTCACGGCCTCACCGTAGCGAGACTCACGTTCGGAGCGGATCAACCAAACCCCCGCCCCGGCCAAAGACCAACATGAAGAAGACGACCGAAGCCACCAAGGACCAGACCTCGAAGACCACGACCGCCTCCGAGCCGAAGGCCGAGAAGGCGAAAAAGGCGACCCCGGCCCCGGCGACCGAGCAGCCCGCGCCCCAGCCCGCCGCCGCTCCCGCGAAGGTTGAGAAGCCCGCGAAGGCTGCCAAGGCCGCGAAGTCCGACACCGACGGCGAAGCGACCGACCGGCTCCCGACCACGCTCGACGAACTGAAGGAGACCAAGGGCGGCTTCGTCGCCTTCCACTTCCTGACCGGCAAGGACAAGGGCGTCATCGCCAAGGACCTCGCCGCCTCCTTCAAGCTCACCGAACCGCAGGCCGAGAAGATCGTGCGCCGGATCACCGGCCGCGTCCGCCTCTACGCCCGGGTGTTCGAACTGGTGCCGGTCAAGAAGGCCTGACCTTCACCCCCTACGAAACGCCCCCCGGCGGCCCTGGGGGGCATTTTCGTGTCCAGACGGGCGGGCGAGACCGCCGCGAGGCAGGCCGAGAACCGGCCGAGAAGCGGTTTGGCGCCGCCGGCAGGTAGGTCGACCTGCCTTCCTGCGCCTACGCCAGCGAGGACGCGTCAGGGACAACGTTCCCGCTAGGGTGTGGGAATCTCCCGACATCCCTTCATCGACGGCTTCTGCAGCGCCTGCAAACCGGCGGACCGCCGTCCCCCGTGGCAATGGTGCGAGGAGCACGTCCGCGTCGACGAGACCTCGCCCCTACCCGGGCGCTGGCGATTCGGCGCCTCGCCGTGGGTCCGGTCCGTAGTGGACGACTTTGCCAACAAAACCCTCCGGGACATTGCCGTCCAGCGCGCCGCCCAGAGTGCGAAGAACCAGACCGTCACGAACTGCGCCTCCTCGGCCATTGCCGAAGTCCGCCCCCGAATGACGGTTCGGCAGGGGGAACTCCCCAACGCGGCTGGGCAGCATTAGTGCCGATGCCGGTGGTGAAGATCGGGATAATGCGGGTGCGAATGGATCATGGGTTCATGTCGGTGCGTGTGGGCATGCGGTTCGCCGTGGGGATCGTTGGGCCCATGGGCGTGCTGATGATGCTCATCGTGGGTGTGCCGATGATCGTGTTCGCGCGCCTCATGGGCATGGTCATGCGCATGGTGTTCGGTGAGGTGAAGCCAGACGCCGCAGCCCATCAGCCCGGCTCCAAGGAGGAGGCCTGGACCTGCCGGTTCGCCCAAAAGAATCACGGCCATTGCCCCACCTACGAAGGGAGCGAGCGAAAAGTAGGCACCGGTCCGAGCGGTACCCAGTTCACGAAGCGCAACGACGAACAGAGCGAGGCTCACCCCGTATCCCACGAATCCCACCAGCCCAGCGGTCAACAGGATCCCGGACGTGGGCACCTGCGCACCTACGACCAGTCCGAGCGCCGTATTCACGGCACCGGCGCACCATCCTTTGACAAGCGCGATCTGGACCGGATCGGATGCCGAGACCTTTCTCGTCAGATTGTTGTCCAAGGCCCAGCAAAGGCAGGCGCCCGCGATGGCAGCGGAACCCCACGCCGGCCCGACCATCGGTCTGCCTTGCCAGGAGAGGGTCAGGGCTCCCGCGGAAATAAGTGCCATCCCCCATGCAATGCGGGCGTCGAAGTTTTCTCTGAATGCGAACCACGCCAGCAGAGCGGTGAAGACGCCTTCCAGGTTGAGCAGCAGCGAAGCTGAGGACGCGGGTGTGATTCGCAGACCCAGCATCAGCAAGACCGGGCCGACGATTCCGCCAAAGAAGATCGCCATTGTAAGCCATGGGAGATCGGCCCGGCCCAGGGGAGTTTCGGCTGCCGCAGGGCTTCTCCTTATCGTGGTGGCTAGTCGATAAATCGAAAGCCCCAGCCCCGATCCGAGATAGAGCAGACCCGCAAGCAGCCACGGATCGGCACTCGGCAGCAATCGCTTGGCGAGCGGAGTGCTCAACCCGAAGAGCAGGGCCGCACCGAGGGCGCAGAGCACCCCCTTGGTTGGACCACGGACTCGGCCGGCGTGCATGGTGAGCGAGGGGCTGCCGTGCCCTATGATTTCAGGAAGGGCCGGAGTTGTGCCCAAGCCAGCATCGTGTCCCGGAGCGCCTCCAGATACTTCAACCGCACGCCGGCCTCACCTCGGCGCACCGACAACACCTCGCCCAGGTTAAGATCACCCGCCGCGTAACGGGCCTCGGTGCTTTCCCGCACCAGCTTCATTCTTGGAAGAACCTCCGTCTCCAGTGTTCGAGCGTCGGACAGCGCCGCGGTCAGGAGCGCATGAGATTCCCGAAGCCTGGAATGAAGCTGGGTCCTGGTGGAACGGAGTCGCGCCTCCGCGGCATCCCGCTGCGCCTCGGCTTCCAGCAATCGACCGCGTCCGCGATCGAACAGCGGGAACGGAATGCTGACACCCACATCAAACGCGTCACGCTGACTCGATTCGATGCGGTGGTAGAGCAACTCCGCCTTGAGGTCGGGAATGCGCTGGACCTTCGATAACGACACGCCGGCCTCACGAGCCGAGAGATCGGCACCCGCGGCGGCCATCGCCGGGTGAGTCGCCAGTTCCGCCGCGAGATCCTCCAACGCGGGGATCTCCAGGGCGGTACCCAGGGACCCTTGCACCCCTCGGACATCGTCCGCGGGAAGGCCGATCGTCGCGGACAACGAAGCCAGGGCTTGTCGATGCATGAGATCGCTCCGCCGCCATTCGGCTTGGGCTGTCGCCAATTCGGCCTCCACGCGTGCCAAATCTGTCGGGACCGCATCGCCCGCGTCGAGTCGTGCGCGCGTGACTTGCACACCTTGCTCGGCCGAGTTTACCAATTCGCCGCGCAGGTGACGGGCCTGCTCCTGGTAAAGGGCGATGGCAAATTCGCCCTGTACCCGGCGGTGGAGTTCGAGTCGCTTGCCGCCGGCTTCGAAGCCGAGCCGCTGCCGGTCGAGGTCTTCGACCCGGGTTGCCTGCTCGCGGCGGTTCCCCAAAGGGATCGTGATCCCGACGCCCGCAAGGTAATCCGCGTTGCCCGTTGTGTTTCCCCTGAAGGGGGCGTTCTCCATCCGGGCGATGGCTTCCGGATTGGGACGGACACCGGCCTGTTGAACCCGACCTTCGGCCGCCCGGACCAACGCGCCCGCCTCGACGAGATCCGGATGGTTCCGCTCGGCGAAGCTGAGGGCTTGTTCAAGGGTCAAGGCGTCGACCGACGGGCTTGTCTGCGCTTGGGTGACGGCGGTGGCAAGCAGGCTGCTCAACCACAAAGCCAAATACCGTTTTGATGCTCTCATGAGGATGCGAGGAAGGTTGAGTTCAAGCGATGGAACCGTTGACCGCGTTGGCCACCGGCCGGCCGAAGCGGAGGTAAAGCGCTGGGACGACGATCATGTTGAGTACCATCGACGTCAGGAGCCCGAACAGGATGACGATGGCCATGGGTGTCTGGATTTCATTGCCGGGCTTCCCGCCTCCGAGGGCCAGCGGGATAAGCGCCAACCCGGCGGCGAGCGCCGTCATCAGGATGGGAACGAGTCGCTCCATGGCGCCGCGACGAATCGCCTCCCGAAGCTCCACCACGCCTTCGCGTTCCTGCAGATACCTAATGTGGGAGACGAGCATGATGCCATTGCGTGTGGCGATGCCGAACACGGTGATGAAGCCGATGAGAGACGCCACGCTGAGGACTCCGCCGCTGACAAAAACGCCCGCGACACCCCCAATGAGGGCGAGCGGCAGGTTGAGCATGATCAGAATGGCATCCCGTGCGGACCGGAAGGCCAGGTGCAGCAGGAAGCCAATACCAATGACCACCCCGACGCCGACAAGCGCCAGCGTTTGACCGGCCTCCGCGGCGCTCTCGAACTGCCCTGCGTACTCGACCCGATACTCGCGCGTTCCGGCGAGCAGCGGATTGACGAGCCTCTGGATGTCGCGCACGACGCCCGTCACGTCACGCCCGGAGACGTTGCATTGCACCACGATCTTTCGCTCGACCTGCTCCCGGAGGATCTGGTTCGGGCCGGTCTCCCGCTGGATGCGGGCCAGCGTGCCCAGCGGGACCCGGGCCCCGGAGGGGGTGTCGACGAGAAGGCTCCCGAGGGTTTCGAGCCGCCAGTTGCCGGCGTCCGCCAGACGCACGACCAGATCGTAGGAACTCTGGCCCTCCAGAACCCTCGATACCTTCACGCCCTGCAGCGCCGCCTCCAGCGTCCGCGCCACTTCCCGAATCGTGAGGGCGTGCCGGGCAATAGCCGCGCGGTCGAAGCGAACCTTCAGCACGGGAACCTCCGTCTGTTGCTCCACGGAAAGATCCACCACCCCGGTGACCCCCTGCATGGCCTGCCGTGCTTGTTCGGCGAGCGTTCGAAGCCGGTACAAGTCCGGCCCGAAAATCTTCACCGCGATGTTGGCGCGGGTGCCGGACAGCATGTGATCGATGCGGTGGGAAATGGGCTGCCCGATCGTGATGTTGACACCCGGGATCTGGCTGAACGCAGCGCGCAAGTCTTCAAGGAAAGCGCCCTTGGTTCGACCCTTCATGGTGATCGAGACGTCCAACTCCGCCGACTCGACGCCCTGGGCGTGTTCATCCAGTTCAGCGCGGCCGGTGCGTCGTGCGACGGAGGTGACTTCAGGGAAGCTCATGAGAGCCGTTTCTACGACCCGGCCCAAGGCGTCCGATTCGGCAAGCGACGTTCCCGGCAGGGTCACGGCACTGATGGTGAGCGAGCCTTCGTTGAACTCGGGCAGAAAAGCTCGGCCGAGGCGTGTGGTGGAGACTAACGCCACCGCAAGCAGGACCACCGCCGGCAGAACCACAGCCTTGGGATGATTCAACGCCGCCTGGAGAATCGGCTGGTACCGGGCCTTCAGCCAATGCACGAATCGCGGTTCGTTCTCGGCAAGGACACCACGGCTCTTGGGCAGCAGGAAATAGCAGAGAACCGGCGTGACCGTTACGGCGACAATCAGGGATGCCAGCAGTGCCACGAGATACGCCTCACCCAGGGGCCGCAGTAACCGTCCCTCCACCCCGCCGAGGAAGAAGATCGGAATGAACACCAGGGCGATGATCAGCGTGGCGAAGACGATCGAGCTGCGGATTTCCACACTCGCGTCGAAGACCACCCGCAGGATCGGACGCCTCGCTTCCGGCGGAGCGTGTTGATTCTCGCGCAGACGGCGAAAGACGTTCTCCACGTCGATCACGGCATCATCCACCAAGGCGCCGATGGCAATGGCCATGCCCCCCAGGGTCATCGTGTTAATGGAGGCACCGAATCCCTTGAGCGCGAGAACCGCGGTGACCAGGGAAAGGGGAATCGCGGTCAATGTGATCAGCGTGGCCCGATAATTCCCGAGGAACAGGAGCACCACCAGCGTGACCAGGACCACACCCTCCATGAGCGCCCATTGGACGTTGTTCACGGAGACGGAGATGAAGTCTGCTTGGCGAAAGATGTCCGTGCGGAGCTGCATGCCGGCCGGGAGCTTGGCGGTGATGTCCGCCAAAGCCGCATCCAGTCGGCGCGTCAGATCCAGAGTATTGGCGCCAGGTTGCTTCTGGATGCCCAGGATCACCGCGGGCTTTCCCATGGCCGAGCCTTCGCCGCGCTTCGGTGCTTCGCCGATCGCAGCCGTCCCGAGATCCCGAACGAGGGTTGGGACCCCTTCCCGTGCGGCGACCACCGTGTCCCCGATGTCGCTGGTGTTGCGCACCCGACCCACGCCCGTGACCAGCCACTCCGAACCTCGCTGATTGATGATACCGGCGGAGACATTCTCGTTTCCCTCCTCCAGGGCACGGAGAAGCTGATTGAACGCCACGCCGTGCGATCGCAGGGAGGCAGGATCCACCGTGACCTGGTACTGCTTCTCGCTTCCGCCGATCGGCGTCACCTGGGAGACGCCGGGAACCGCCAGGATGCGGCGTCGGATGGATACCTCGGCGTAGCTCCGAAGTTCGGCTGGCGTGTGCTGGTCCGAGGAGAGCGCCAGGAACAGGATCTCGCCCATGATGGAGGACTGGGGGGCGAGCACCGGACGGTCGACTTCGGGCGGCAGATCGCTGCTGACCGAGGCGATCTTTTCCGCGACCACCTGCCGGGCCTCGCGGATGTCCGTGCCCCACTCGAACTCAACCCAGACCACAGAAATGCCGACGGCGGTGGCGGATCGCACTCGACGGACGCCCGCTGCGCCGTTGACGGAGGTTTCGATGGGGAACGTGACCTGGCTTTCCACCTCGGTCGGTGCCATGCCCAGCGCCTCGGTAATGACGGTGACGGTCGGGGCTGTCAGGTCCGGGAAAACGTCCACCGGCATTCGGACCGCGGTGAAACCGCCGAAGACGGTCAACAGAACGGCCGTGACCAGAATCACCACCCGGTTGCCCAGCGCCCACTGAATGAGTTTGTCCATGTGGGTTCCTTAATGGGCGTGCCCGTGCGCCGGGATGACGCCGGTCAGGGTGGAGAGCCGAATGGCGTAGGCGCCCTTGGTGACGACCCGTTCTCCCTGGCGGATGCCCTCCACGACTTGCACGAAGCCGGCGTCGCGCGCGCCGGTCTGGATTTCGCGCTTTTCGAAGGTCTCGCCGGAGATCTGCACAAACGCGATGGGTTGATCCCCTTCTTCGACGATGGCGCTCTCGGGGATGACGATGGCGTCGTTCACCTGAGCCGTCTCGACGTGAAGCGTCACGTTCTGACCGATTCGGAGGCGTCCCTCCCGATTGGAGGTCTCGTAGAGGAGCGGCACGGTGCGGGTGGCGGCATCGACCTCCAGCCCCACCGACAGCAGTCGACCGTGGTCGTCCCCCGTCACCGGAACGAAGCCACCGGGTGCGTCTGATTGTTCCAGGATGGCGTTCGCGGCGGCTCCGAGGCGAGGCGCCAGCGCTTCGGGAACAGATGCCTCCAACCAGACAGTCTCAGGATTCAAGACGCTGAACACCGGCTGGCCGGTCGTCAGCATCTCGCCCGGACCGGCCGCCACGCCGCTGAGGATGCCCGCAATCGGGGCGCGCAGTTCCAACTGAAGCGGGCCCCCTGTGGAGCCAGCCACACCCGCCTGGCGGAAAGTGCCAAGCAAACCAGCCGCCGCCCCGTGCAGCGCCCTCGCCGACTGGACGGCGAGTTCCGACTCCTGCAATTCGCGCTCCGATTTCGCTTTCTCGACGGCGAGGCGCTTGGTGCGTGCGTAGGCGGCTTCCGCCTGATCGAGGCCGGCTTTCGCGGTGGCGAATGCCCCCTCCGCCTCCGCAACCCGGACGGCGGCCTCGGAGAAGTTGGGGTTCAGAAGCCCAAGCAGTTGGCCAGCCACCACGGGTTGGCCCGGAACCAGAATCGGTTGATCGGGAACGCCGATCAACTGCCCGGAGATGGGGGCGGTCACGACAGCGCTGTGTCCAGGCTTGGAGCGCACCCGGCCGGGAAGCCTGACCCGCTGACTGAGGCTTCGCCTGGTCGCGGGTTCGGTGTGCGAGAGGATCTTCCACTGCTGCTCCTTCAGGAAGCTCACACCCTCGGGCGCATCGGCAATGTCCGCGTGATCGGCCGCGTGCTTGTCAGCGTACACCTTGATTGTGCCCAGATCGACCTGGGCATTCGTGCCATCGGTCGGGATGAGCAGGGTCACCTGCCAGTCGCCGGCTTGGGGAAAGATGATGCCGGGCAGGTAAATTCCCGGTCTCGCTGGCGCGGCTTGCGGATGCTCAGCGGTCGTTGCGCCCTGGTGGAGGACGAACTTCACCATGTCTTCGCGCCGAGGCTCCGAGGTGACGAGATCGCTGACGTGGGTGATAAACGTCGTGGCCTCGCCCGCAATCGGCGCCTTGTACTCGGCGAAAACCTCGTAGCGGTCTGTCCAGACGGTGATCTGAGCGGTCTTCTCCTCGTGCTCGTGGGCATCGCCGTGGCTGTGGCCATGGTCCGCCTCGGCGGCGGGGCCTGGGGGCTTACAGCCCGACATGAAGGCCAGCGCGAGCACCAGTGACGCGCCTGCCCATGGGTGGTTCCAAGAGAGCTTCATTGTCAATGGGAGTGGATGGTCCCCTTCGGATAGGGGAAGACGACGTTGGTGAACGCACGGCCGCCCAGAGTGATGAGCGGCAAGGTTCCCTCAAAGGGCGGGTTGGTCCTCAACCAGTCGGCGCGCGTGCCAAACAGCGCGGATGCCTGCGGCAATTGGCCGGTCGCCGGATCGGGAAGCCGAGAGAACGAAAGGCTCTCGGTTGTCCCGTTCCTACGGGCCTCCAGGACGAAGTTGGTTTCCGCGACCAGTACGGGATCGTGGAAATGCCCATCGTACAGGTAGGCGAGCATCTTCCCCTCCGCGGTGTCGGTGACGAGTTCGAGGTGGTAGACCTCATCTCCGAGTTGGACAGGGGTCCCGCCGTGAGGCGGCGCATGCATGTGGTCGTCGTCGTGATCGGCGGAAGCGGTCGGTTGCGAATCGCCGCAACCGGTCACGATGGCGAGTGTCGCCAACGTGGCCAGAATCGTCGTGAACAGGGGTTGAACGGTCGTGGTGCAGAGTTTGGTTTTCATGGTCAGAGAATTGGATTCAGCCGCTCGATTCTCACCCCCAACTGGTGGGGATGGCCGCCCGGAGCAGGTGCGGGCAAGGCAAAGCAATGGAAAGCGCCCGGCGTCGAGCCGGACGAAAGGAAGCGCGACCCGAAACGGGCCGTCAGGAAACGGAAGAAGGCGCGCGGACGGGAAGTGCCGCGCGAAGGAGGAACCGCCAGGAAGCCGAGAACCCAGGTGGACCGGTGCCAGGTGGTGCCAGGCCCGTGGCCTCACGCATCACCAGCGGGCTGCTGCCCGATAACGCTGGAACGAAGTCGAGGCCGAGTTCGTCTAACCCCGCCCAAGGAAGGTCCAATCCCGAGGTGCCAGAGGAATGCAGGCACTCCCCATCAGCGGCGGCGTGGTTGTCCGCCCCATGCTCATGATGGCCGGGGTGGGCGTCGCCGTGATCGTGGTGGTGGTGATCCTCGTGGACCTCGTGGATCAGCCCGAAGTGCTGCAGGTGCACGTGGGATGATGCCGGCAGCCAGAAGGCCACCAGCAGCAAAGCCATCATGCGCCGAACACAACCCATGTGAGGGAGGATGTGGTGCGACGAGTGCCGGTTCAAGGCTTCAAAGAATAAAGGGTCGCCGACCCTTGGGATCGACGACCCTCGAACGTACGATGGCTGGGAAATCAGTGCTTCTCCATGCCCTGGGTGGGCTTGCCTTCCTTCGATGTCGAGCAGCAGAACACCGAACCGTCACCGCAGCCGGAGCAGGTGTGGGTCACCTTGTCGGTCTTCGCCTTGCCGTGGCCCACGGTTTCGATCGTGGAATTGCACCCTGTGCACAGGTGTTTGGCGGTCATCGTCGGGATATCCCGTCCCTTGGACTTCGAGACCGTGTGCATCATCACCGTCTGACACTTGGCGCACACCATGACGAACTTGTCGCCCGATTTCAGGTTCTCAAGATCGCCATAGGTGGCCACCTTCGACAGGCTCTGAAGCCGCTCGGCGCCCTTCTGAGCAGCCTGAGCGGCGATCCCAGAAAGCCCGAAGACGAGCAGTGCTGCGGCCCAGATGTGGAGGATGGCTCGACGTGTGGTATTCATGTTTTTAATGGGGTTGGTAAGCGGAGGAAGTTTTGAGGGACCTCTTGGATTCCACTGGATGATACGCCCGGTGGGCGCAAAACCCTCAGGAAATCGCGGTCGGCCTTCCCTGGTGGCGAGACGGGGTGGTCCCGGATGGCCCCAATGTGGTTCAACCTTTCACCAGCCGGTAGAACTGCGGTCCCGTCGGCTCGGCGATACGCACTGTCCAGCGTTGGCCGACGGCGACCGGAACCTCCGCCTCGGGCCTCCACGAGGAGCCGGCGACTTCAGAGCCAGTTTCCAGCCGCCAGTCCTCCGCCGATGCCGGCCAGGAAAGACTTACCCCAGCACCATCCCGTTCGATGGCGAGTGCGGGCGGCCCCAGGACCTCGAAGTTCTGCATCATCCCGGAGTCTTCATGTTCCAGGTTGTGGCAGTGGTGGACGAACACTCCCGGGTGCGAATCAAATCGCATCAGGACGCGGACAACTTCGCGAGGGTTCACCAACACCGTGTCCTTCCATCCCCGGTCTTCCGGAGGCAGAACCGCCGTCGTGCTGCGGCTCAGCACCTGACCCAGCCCGCCATGCGCATGCATGGGATGTGGCTCGGTGCCCGTGTTGCGGTATTCCCAGATCTCCACGTCCCCGAACGGAACGGCGAACTCCACTCGGTCCATGTCGAACAGCCTACCGTTGATGGTGTGAACCATGCCCGACATGGCGAGGGTGAAGACCCGCGTCCGCCTCGCCTGCGTCTCCGACAGTGCCTCGATCGGCGCAAGAACCGCGGGCACCTGGGCGTCGGCCGTCGTGGGCGAATCGACGTAGAAGCGGATCAGGTCCATCGCCGAGCCCTGGGCTGAGCCACCCATCATCCCTCCGCCGGTCGCAAACGGCAGGCTCACCAGGAGAAGGGAGGTGCCGACCTCAGAATCCGAGAAGTCCACGAAGACCTCGATGCGTTGACCGGGCGCAAGCATGAGGGACCTGACCTCCGCGGGTGCCGGAAGCAACCCGCCGTCCGTTGCGAGGACCCTGTAAGGTTGGCCATCCACAAACCCCACCTTGCAGATCCGTGCATTGCTGCCATTGAGCAACCGGAACCGATACAGCCCCCGATCCACCGACAGCCAGGCATCGGGAGTCCCGTTCACCAGCATGACGTCGCCGATGTAGCCAGACATCTGGTCCATCATTGAGGGCGCGTATACCCATTGCCGCTGCGCGTTCACGCGCTTGTCGGTCAAAACCAAAGGAATGTCGTGGTCTCCCGTCGGCAACCCGAGCGCACTCTCGGCTGGATCTTCGATCAGGAAGAGCCCGGCGACGCCCCGATAGGCCTGCTCGGCGGTCAATTCGTCTGTGTGGGAGTGGTACCAACAGGTGGCAGCACGCTGAAGCACCGGGAAACGAACATCGTAGCTTCGTCCGGCCCCAACCTGGTCCCGCGGGTGCCCATCCATGCGTTCGGGAGCGAGGAGTCCGTGCCAGTGCAGGACGAGTGGTTGGTCGAGCTGGTTCTGGACGCGCGCCGCGAATTCCTCTCCCCTCCGCACCCGAATCGTTGGCCCGGGGACCGATCCATTTATCGCCAAGACTTCCGTGGTTGAGCCAGGCCAGACCGCAGCACGGGTTCGTGCGACCGTGAGTTGGTCACCCGACCACTCGGGCGGAAAGCGAACGGCATTTCCGGGTCGAGCGAGTTGAGCCAGCACGCGCGGGGACCTCAAACCGGGGAGCATCGTCAAGGCAGCGGCGGTTTCGCGGAGGAAGTGCCGGCGGGACGTTGTCATTGGATGGTTGGATGAGGGAAAGCCAGACCGCTGGCGAGAGGCCCCAAAGCGAAGGAGCGGGCTAAACTGCC
This sequence comes from Verrucomicrobiota bacterium, assembly GCA_963205105.1. Classification (GTDB taxonomy): domain Bacteria; phylum Verrucomicrobiota; class Verrucomicrobiia; order Limisphaerales; family CAIMTB01; genus CAIMTB01. Next base: position 26,405 of record CAUJJW010000091.1, read on the forward strand.
CGCTCCCCGGCATGGAGGAGGAAGGGACCCCCCACTACTTGCAGCAACTGACCGAAGCCAACATCTGCTTCGTGCAGCCGTGCGTCACGGTTTGGGTCTTGGACTTGCCGAAACCCTTTACGCCAACACTCGTCGAGCACCCGTCACATCCGTGCGTGGAGACCAGAGTGGTCGGCTTTCCACGGGCGAGAAGGACTTCCCCTCCCTTGGCAGTATCGGAGGCGCGCGCCGTCGTCACGGTCGTGCAAGAGCCACAATTCGAGTGCGTGTCGGACGCACGCCGGGCGGCGGATGCCTCGCGGACCGGTGACGGGGCTCCGAATTGCATGAGGCGCTCCGCCCCCTTCCCGGGCGCGTCGGCCGCCCCGCTGGAGAGACTCATTCCGAGGGTCAATCCCATGGCGACACTCAGGGATGCAACGAGGAGGGCGATCGGACGCAGGTTGAGGGGGGTTTTCATGATGGGGCTCTTGGTTTTGAATTTCGCGGACTTCGAACCGTCTGCCCACATCTACGTCGGGCGCGCCCGCAACCCTCCCGACATCGATCATCCGATCTTGTCCTAAACGCACCATCCCTTGGCGTAAGGTCCCGTTCAATCGAGCCGAACACGCCGCAGTCGGAGCGCATTGCCGATCACGGAAACGGAACTGAAGCTCATGGCGACGCCGGCGAGCATCGGGCTCATCAGCACCCCCGCGATCGGAAACAACACGCCCGCCGCGATGGGGATCCCCAGTGCGTTGTAGAGGAAGGCGAAAAAGAGGTTCTGCCGGATGTTGGTCATCATCGCCCGTCCGAGTCGGATGGCGCGCACGATGCCACGAAGGTCTCCCTTCACGAGCGTCACTCCAGCACTTTCCATCGCGATGTCGGTGCCGGTGCCCATGGCGATGCCAACGTCTGCCGCAGCCAGGGCCGGCGCATCGTTGATGCCATCACCCGCCATCCCCACGACCTGGCCCGTGGCCTTGAGGGCAAGTACATGTTCGTGCTTCTGCTGCGGCGTCATGCCCGCGTGGTAATTGGCAATGCCCAAGCTGGCCGCCACCGCACCCGCCGTGCGCGGATGATCGCCGGTCAGCATCACGACCCTGACGCCCAGATCCCGCAATTCCTCAAGCGCACGGGGTGTGGACGGCTTGACCGAGTCACCGACGATTAAGGTGCCGGCCGCATGGTCCTCCACGGCCACGAACAAGGCGATCGCACCGCCGGCCTGGAGAGGGGAAGCAACCGATTCCAGCGAATCGACTCCGGAAACCCCGCGGTCCCGAAGGAACTCTGGCTTGCCCACCATCACCCGACGCCCATCGACCGTGCCGGACACGCCGCCGCCGGTCAGGGACTGGAACCCCGTCGGGGCGCTGAGCGGGAGGTTGGATTCCCTCGCGGCCAAAGTGACGGCGTGAGCCAGCGGATGCTCGCTTGCCTGCTCCAGCGATGCCGCGAGGCCGAGGATCTCATCTGCGGAGAAGCCGCCGGCGGGTAGTACCTGCGCCAAACGTGGCTTTCCTTCGGTCAGCGTGCCGGTCTTGTCGACCGCGAGGGTGGTGATGCGGGCTAGTTTTTCGATCGCCTCCGCATTGCGGATAAGCACCCCCGCCTGGGCACCGCGTCCCACACCCACCATCACGCTCATCGGGGTGGCGAGGCCGAGCGCGCATGGGCAGGCGATGATGAGGACGGCCACCGCGTTGGTGATGGCGAACCCAAGTCGAGGTTCCGGCCCCCAAGCCATCCAGGCCATAAACGTGGCAGCGGCCACCACCAGCACTGCTGGAACGAACCAAGCCGCCACCTTGTCGGCCAGCGACTGAATCGGGGCCCGGCTGCGCTGCGCCTGGCCCACGAGGTCCACGATGCGTGCGAGCAACGTTTCCGCGCCCACGCGTTCGGCACGCATCACGATGCCGCCCGTCGTATTGAGTGTGCCCCCGGAGACCTTGGCCTCCGGCTCCTTCTCTACGGGCAGGGGTTCGCCAGTGAGCATGGATTCATCGATGGACGTGCGCCCCTCGACCACGATTCCATCCACCGGAACCTTCTCCCCCGGTCGCACGCGCAACAGATCGCCCGGCTTCACGGCATCCAGCGGCACTTCCTCGTCGCCCTCGGCTGTGACCCGCCTTGCGGTCTTTGGCGACAGGCCAATCAACGCCTTAAGGGCGCTTCCCGTTCGCTGGCGGGCGCGGAGTTCAAGCACCTGGCCTAGGAGCACCAGCACGGTGACCACCGCGGCGGCCTCAAAGTAGAGCGCGGGTTTGCCGGGGTGCCCGAGGCTGGGCGGAAACCACTGCGGAAAGAGCATCGCGGTAGCGCTGAACAGGTAAGCCGCGCCCACTCCCAGTGCGATGAGCGTAAACATGTTCAGGCTCCGGTTCACCAACGAGCGCCAGCCGCGCACGAAGAAGGGCCACCCCGCCCAGGCCACCACCGGTGTGGTCAGGAGGAACTGGCCCCAGCGGGACACATCCCCAACGGCCCACTCCGCGTGGCGCCAAGCGGGGACCAGGTGGGCCATTGCGACCACGAACACGGGCAGCGTCAGGACCGCACCCCAGCGGAACCGACGCGTCATGTCGCGAAGTTCCGAGTCGTCCTCCTCAGCCTCCGGAGCCACTGTCTTCAGCTCCAGCGACATGCCACACTTGGGGCAGGCCCCAGGGTGATCCTGCACCACCTCGGGATGCATCGGGCAGGTGTAGACGAGCTTGCCAACGGGCTTCCAAGCGGGATTGCGTTCGAGGGCCATGCCGCACTTGGGGCACGTGCCGGGCTCGTTCGACTCCACTCCCGGGCACATTGGGCAGTAATACTTGGCGGTTGGGGAAGGCGTAACGCCGGGGACTTCATGGGCGTGGCTGGGGTCATGCCGGTGTTCATGCGCTCGAGGGTGATCGTGGTCATGGCCTTCGGCGGAGTGCGGGTGGGAGGCCTGCGGCCGGGGCTGGGAGTGGCCGCCGCAGCACGACGGCTTATCGGTTTCCCAGTGGGTGGGTTCGGTTTTCATCATGCACACCGGCTAACGCAGCCGACTTTGAATCATTACACACGTTCGCTGAACCGCGACCTCCTTGGCGTTACGCGTTCATTCTGCGAGGTTCGGCATCATGGATTCGATGAACGAGGTGATCCTGAAGAACCTGGAGACGTTCGTCGCATTCACCCGGAAGCGGGTCGGCGATCCCCACCTCGCCGAGGATCTCGTGCAGGAAAGCCTGGTGAAGGCGTTGGGGGCCGACCGGAAGCCAATGGATGGCGAGGACACGGTGGCCTGGTTCTATCGCATCCTGCGCCGGACGATCATCGACCTCTACCGACGACGCGCCTCGAGGTCGAGGGCGCTCGACCGGTTCGAGCAAGAGCTGGCGGAATCACCGAGCCCCAGCGACACACGGGTGCTGTGTGCGTGTTTCAAGCGACTGCTTCCCGCCGTGCCGGAGGCCTATCGCGAACTCGTCGAACGAATTGATCTGCAGGGCGAGGATCCCAGCCTGGTCGCCCAGGAATTGGGATTGACTCGAAACAACCTCACCGTCCGCCTGCACCGGGCGCGCCGGCATCTCCGCGATGCGCTTTCAAAGAACTGTCAGGCCTGCAGTAAGCACGGTTGTCTGGACTGCACCTGCGGAAACGCCGGAGACGGCTCGCATGGCAGTTGACGCGTGTGGCAAGTTCGGACCGCGACCTCCGGCACTCACATCCCATGCATGATTCGCATCACTTCTTGGCCGATCCGAAGCGTCTCCCCATCACCTTTCGGCGCCGTTGGGGAGCCATTTGCGCCGCGCTGCTGATCTTGATGCCGGCATCAGCCGCCCTTGCGGAAGGCAACATCACTCTGGTCCGCGTGCCGGACGGAGGGATTCAGCCCCAGATCGCCACGGATGATCAGGGCACCCTCCATCTCCTCTATTTCAAAGGGGACGCATCAGCCGGGGATCTCTTCTATGCCCGCCAATCGCGTGGGGAAGCGAGTTTTGGCAGGTCGCTCCGGGTCAATGGTCGGGCTGCAAGCGCCATGGCCATGGGGACCATTCGTGGCGGCCAACTGGCGATTGGCGAGAACGGGCGCGTTCACGTGGCGTGGAACGGACCTGCCCCCAAGGGGGGCGACCACATGCTCGCGCCCATGCTGTACACGCGCCTGAACGATGACGGCAACGCGTTTGAGGCCGAACGCGATGTCATCACGAAGGCGCGAGGGCTGGACGGCGGTGGTTCCGTGGCAGCCGATGGCCGGGGAAATGTCTACGTCACCTGGCACGCCCCCAAGCCGGGAAACACCGAAGGCGAGGCGGGGAGGGCCGTCTTCGTGGCGCATTCCCGGGACGGAGGCCGATCCTTCGCTCCGGAACGCATCGCCGTCGAGCAGGCCACCGGGGCGTGTGGATGTTGCGGCATGAGAAGCTTCGCCGACGGCCGGGGGAACCTCTTCATTTCGTATCGTGGGGCCTTGGAGACTGGATACCGCGACCAACTCCTGCTCGTCGCCCGGGATGGCGGTCTGGATTTCCAGATCGCGCTCACCCATCCGTGGAGGGTCGCTGCCTGCCCGATGAGCAGCACTTCGTTCGCCAAGACGGGGGCTTCCGTCTTGGCAGCGTGGGAGACCGCTGGCCAGGTCCACTGGTCGCTCCTTGGTTCCGAAGGCCAACCACCGTCGCCACCCGTGGCGCCGTCCGCGGTGGGCAAGAACCCAAAACACCCGGTGGTGGTCGGGAATTCCCGAGGTGAGGTCCTGCTGGTCTGGACGGAAGGGACCGGCTGGGCGAAGGGGGGCGACGTTGCCTGGCAACGCTTTGATTCGATGGGGAAGCCCACCGGCGAAAGGGGCCACGTCACCGGATTGCCCGCGTGGAGCATGGCCGCGGCAGCGGCGATCCCTGACGAACGATTCCTCATCGTCTATTGACGGATTCACCACCACGGCGAGACGAAATCGCGCCAGCGCGCCAAGAGCTTGCTAGCCCAAGATAACTTAGATCGGCTAGATCCCACAAAAGCTGCTTACGTCGCCGTCTAAGCTGACAGCGCCGAACGTATCGCCTGAACGATGTAAATCTGCGGAATCCTTTCCTGCTCCAGCAACAGAAGCCCGGACCGTAGGCGTTCATACGCGCGTCGTTCACCAAGAGTCAAACCCGACACATCCTCGTAGGTCGCAGGCCTGGCGGGGACAGCGAGATGGGAATATCGATCCAGCTCCGACTCTGTCATTAAAAGGCTCACAATGCCCGGAAATGTTCTACGAAGGCGGGAAAGAATGTGAAAACCGTGCACGTCGAGATCGCCCCAATAGAAAAGACGACACCGGGCCAACCACCGGGCGGTCGCCAAAAGCTCCGCTGCCCCGCCTCCTCCCCAGATTCCGAGAGCATTGGGAACGCCCGGCACGGTAAGAAATGTCAGCTTGTTCTCTGTTATGATGATGTCCAAATCGAACAAGCAAAGAGAACGAAACTCTGACACCGGAACGGTCAGGTCATCGAACGGGATTCCGAGCGTCCGCTTGAGCCCTGAGTCGAGCAGACGAAAGCGAATCAATGCTTCCTCGCGTCGCAAGCCGAAACGCTCCGCGAATACGTCCGACTCAGTCCTTGCATGTTCCGGAAGAAGGAAATCAAGCAGGCTGCATAAGATGCCTTGGTGGCGTTCCACGAATTTGGTATCAACCTCCACTGGCAATTCACGTGCATACACCCCCGGTCTTGGATGGGCGTACAAGTAGCAGCACACCTTCAGAAGATCAGCCCAAACAGCTTCGAACTCCACAACTTGGGTTGGGTTTGCCGCAACCCACGGCAATAGCTCCGGACATATCTCCCGAGTGAGGTCTACCTTGGCGCGGTAGCGCTTAATTTCCTCCGATTTCTGGATTGCCCGGAGAAAATCTTCCTCGTTCTGGAACCAAACCCGGTCAGGAAACCTCTGCCGACCCCACCGGCGGGTGTTGGTCTCCACCCATTCGACTCGATAACCAAGACCACTCTCGCATAGGGCCGCAATGGCCGCGCGGAGAGTGTTCCAGTCCGCAGATGCAGATAAGCGGCCGAATCGAATGTCGAACGGGAAGAATGTTTCACCCGTGACGATCGACCTCAAGAAGGCCGGATACTTCCGCAGGCAAAATCGGCTGATGTCATCCGGGTGGAGCATACGAAATGGAGTCCGGTCCGCTCGCAGCAACGATGGAAGGACGAGGCTCAGCGATCTTTCCGTCTATCCGGGCGGCCTCGTATTCAGCCCTCGACGCACGGCAAAGCTTGGAGTTGCTGCCGGTCGGGTTCACCGCGAGGTGGAAGCTATTGACGTAATCCTCGACGATCCGCCCCTTCGCATCGAAAGGATTGACGACAACAAGCTGGAGACCGAGAGACTTAAATAGCTCCATTGCCAGCTGGGAATTCGTCTCGTCGGTCCTTGCGAACGCTTCGTCGATAACCACGAGCCGAAATGTGTCGGCTTCGTTCGCCGCACCCACCAGCCCATATTGCGCGGCAATGGCGGAGGCAAGGACGGTGAAGGCGAGCCGAGCCTTTTGCCCGCCGGACTTTCCAGAAGAGGCTGAGTAGAAGTTAACCTCGCGGCCATCGGAGTTGGCAGTTTCGCGCAAGTTGAATTCAAGCCAGTTCCGCGCATCTGTCACTCGGCGAGTCCAGACATCGTCCCTTTCGAACTTCGTCATCAACTCTCGAATGCGCCCAAAAATGCGGAGGCGATCGTCGGCAGCAGGGTTCAACCCACCTGACAAACAATCCCGAAGTTCGGCACGGAATTTTGGGACTTCATCGCCGCGAGCCGCCCGGACCACGATCTGCACGTGCGTCGTGTCGGTGAAGGGAATCTTGCGCAAAGCCGAGTTCACCTGGCCCACGCGCATGCGCAGGCTCTTTTCGTGTTCCGACAGCTTGCTATTGAACATCGCCGTGTCGCCAACCAAATTCTCACCGAGGAACCTTTCGAATCGCTCCCGATGTTGCGGCAGCTGCTCTTGGTCAATGCGGACACTCAACGCTGCGAAATCTGGGGCGAATGAGGTCTCGGCCTTCAACTCGGATGTGTGCTCAGGGTAGTCGCGAAGGAACTCAGCCATCTTCGGAAGCATCTCGTCGCGTGCCTTAGTGCATGCACCCTCCTGACTAGAAATCTGTCGCCGAAGACGGGCCACCACGTTTCCTTCGATCTCACCGACACTGGCGATTGTCAGATTCACATCTCCTTGAATCTCCAAAAAGGCCCCCTCAAGCGCTGGAGGGTCGATCGAGGCATGGGCCGCGATCATCGCGGAAAGCGCGTCAATCGCGCGGGAATTGTTTTTCTGGCTCTCCTCCGACGATCCAATTGCTTTATTGAATTTGTCGATCCCCTCCTGTATCTGCTTCAGACGAGCCATTACTGCTTGGAGCTGCCCCTTCAAGACCAGTAACTTCTCGGAACTGGCTTCGAGCTGACGCTTTTCTTCAGTCAGTCGTGAAAGTTCCACTTGAACCGATCGGAAATCGACGTCGGAGAACGAACGGACAGACAGGACGCCGGTCACCGCAGATAATCGGGCGTCGAGCGCCTTCACCTGTGCCCCCAGTTCCGTGGCCTTCTGCACCGCGGTGCTAGCCTTCCGATCCGCCACCTGGAACGCCGCCGTCAGCGCCTTGACCTTTCCTTCGAGTGACCATCCAAGGACAAAGTTCGTTGCGTCGTTCACAGAACGCCGGTCGTCCTTGGTGTGGCGAGTCGCGCCGTCACGGATCAGGCCCTCGCGGGTGACGCCGTAATCCACCTCTTTCAATCGTGCAACGTCCGGACAGCAGAGGTGATTGAATCGACGGGCGGTTTCGCTCCGCACCCAGGCAGCCAGGGCGTGGGCATCTCGATAATTCAGCCGACCCGCCACACGTCCGTCATCCACGACCGGCAGTGGTCCTGGTCGCGGAGGTGTCGGGGGTACCTTATGGAACGTAAAGCGGATGCCTGTTAGGTGGTGGTCGTTAATGAACCTTGCGACGACAAGGTAGTGGCGCTCAGGCACAAGCAACGATACACCGAACGAATGCAGAAGGCGCTCGATCGCACCTGTCCACTCCCGAAACTCAGACTTTACCTCGATCAACTCGCCAGCAAAAGGCAGGTCCTCCGCGTGGATGCGCGTTGCGGTGCATACCGCCTCACGGATGGTTACGAATTGGCTCGGAATGAGGACCCGCTTTTCCCTCAGCGATTGCAGTTCCTTCCCCAGCGATTCACGTTCGGACTCCGCTTGTTGCTTCTCGACTAGGAGGTTTACCCTCTTGTCGTCCGCAGCACCTCGGTTGCCCTCAAGAAGTCCTCTCTGCCGCTCCACCTCTTCCCGAGTACGATTGAACTGCTCCTCGGTTTCCAATGCAGCAAACCGCTCCAGCGTTCGGAGATGGCCGGCGAGCTCGCTCCATCTTTGCTGACGCCCTCGCAATCGCTCGCCGGCGGCTTCCATCTGGGATTCGATGCGATGGATGCTTTGTTGAGTCGTGTCCGCGGCAATTTCTTGGAGCTTGGCATCTCTCTCGGATTCGTCCCTCCGGCGCCTCTCCTCCAGTTCCATCTTCTGCACGTTCAACTCGCCCAGACGGCTCGCCAACGTCTCGGCTTCGCGCTGCCGCAGCCCAAGCTGAATGTTGGCATAGTACGCTGGCGCTGCATCGAGCAAACGCTCCAACTGCTCCCGGCGCGCAACCGCCTCCTGAATTCTGCGGTGACAGTCCGCAATGGGCGCGAGCGAATCCAGTTGCTTTTGCGCTCGCTCGATCGCACGCCAGCATGCGTCCAATTCGCTGTAGTGTGGACGAAGCCGATTATGAATGAAGTCCATCACGTCCGAGCCCTCAAGCATGTGGCGTCGGATGAATTGGTTAATGTCCAGGACCTCCTTGACGCCGATCGCCTGGTTGAAGACCTCCAGGGCGACCTCGTTCGCGATGCCGAGCAGCGATCGAAACCTCTCCGAGTAGCCGCTGAAGCTGTCGAATGGTTCGAATTGGCGGGCACGCAAGGTCTTCTTCAGTTCGCGGCTTGGCCCCAGGTTGCCGAGATGATCTCGAATACTCCGGTCGACGCGGGCCACGGCGTAGACTTCTTCGATCTTCTCATTCAGTTCCCAGAGGACTTGGCCAAGGGTCACTACTTGGTTGGTGTGTTCGTTCGCGAAAACGGCCAGCAAGATCGAATACTCGCCTGGACCGCGGAGGTTCTGTGGCATCGCCGTGCCTGATTCATCTCCGCTCGTGACGGCGAACGTGCCTCGTACGTAGCTGCGCCGACTGCGGTCGCGGCGTTTTTGCTCGCCGGATGCGTCATTGTAGTTGAGCGAGCGAGGAGGCACCAACAGCGTGCGCAACGCATCCACAGCGGTAGATTTGCCGCTACCATTCTCTCCGACGAGCAACGTCCAGCGTCCATCCGGCACGAGCACCGCGACCTTCTCATGGAAGGTGCCCCAATTGAGCATCTCCAGTCGCCGTAGCCGGTACCCTGGCAACGGCTTGCGTCCGTCGCGCAGCGGAAAATCAAGCTCCAGGTTGGGCATGTTGGAGGAGCCGTTTCTGGATTTGTTCCAATTCAACGGGGCCGATGCGCGCTTTGATAATGCGCATCACCTCGAAGCGGTTCTCGTCGGCGGGACCCAGGGCCCGAAGAAAACCGAGGTCGAGAAGCTGCTGAATCGCGCGGTCCAGCCGGGCCATGTCGCGAACCTGATTGGTTGAATCACGCATGAAGTCCACGATGAGATTTCGTAGCTCGTCGCGTGAAAGGACAAGACGTGTGGAGTCACCCTGCCCGGCGTCGAACCGCAGGAACTCCTCGCGGAGACACGCAGCTAGCATCGTCGCCCAGTAGCTGAGCGGATGACGCTGCACTAACCTTGGCAGGCGATCCTCGCCTTCGATTTCAAGTTGTCGGATGAACGCGTAGCCCTCGGCCTCGTCGAGTACCAGTTCCTGCCCCACCTGCCGGAAGTAGTGACGAATCTCGTCCTGCTGCCCACGCAGGGTAAGCCACAAATCGCCGTCCTCCCTGTAGACGGGTTCCCGGAACAGCTTCGCCTTCACAAACGAAGCGGGTGAAAAGGCTGGCTGATTTGAGCTAATACCCTGCAGAACAATACTCTCGGCACACGCCATCGCTGGAGTTGTGGCTCAAGGAGCTCGATGAGCTCAGGCTCATCGCCAAGGTAGTGATTCGAATCGTTCGAAGCGATCACCAGATAGCCGATTACCTCCATCATCCCGTAACGCGGCGGAAATGCGTCGAGCACTTGTTGAAGCGTGACAGTGTACTCACGGGCAAGGCACGCATCTACGTTCGCCCGAAGCTCCTGAAGACGAATCTGGGGCAGGTTCCGGAACCGTCGCAAATCATCGATCCCAAAAGCGCCTGCTTCTTCCTCGACCGCCCTGTTGGAGACTACAGACTCCGGTGCTTGCCATAGGGGGCGGCTCATGGAGGCAAAAACGTCGGCGAAGTCCTCAACAGCGAAGAAGTCGTCTGCGTCGGGAGGCCGCCCACGCACCGCGAGTGCGGCCTGGCGGAGCTCCTGGAGCAGCTCCCCGAGACGGCGGCGCTCGTTTAGGTGCGTGGTGTCAAGCACGCGGCGCAGGTTCGCAGACATTCGTTGGTGCGATTCCACCACCTTCTCCCCTTCCCGGAGAAGGTTGCCGAGGAAGTGACGGAGAAGTGGGCTGTTTCGGTTTTCCTCATCGAGCAGATCGAGGGCGGACACCGCAGACACCATCTCCTGGAAGCGCGCCTGACGTTCCGACGAGAGCAGCAATTCCCAAAACGCGAAGAAGCTCTGTCCCTGCTCGGAAGACCGAAGCGCGTCGTGAGAGTCCAGCAGGTGTCCGACTATCGCGCCTTTGGTAACGCCGGGCTGAGCGTGACGCTCCGTGATTTCACGAGCGATGCGCTTGAAGTTCTCTTCAACCTGACGAAAGTCGCCGAGCAACTCTCGGGCGTTGGCCAGAAGCCGCGCATAGCGTTCATTGATCTGCACGGGCGTAAAGGACGGCACCTGCCCCGTTGCACGGATGCGGTCGATCTCGGCTCGAAGGGCGTCCGCCTTCTCTTCCAGCTTTCGAATCCGTTCCTCGGGGTCGTCCGACGACTGTTCCCGCAGGGTCTCCAGATCGTTGAAGATGCTCTGCAGGCGAGACTCAGTTCCAACGAAGCGGCTTTCTCGGATTGATTCCAGCCAGAGAAGCGCACGTTCGGATCCGCTGGTTAGCTCATACAGCGGTTCGTCGGAGCCCGGCCCATAATACCGGCGCAGGAACCCGTGCCCGCCGCCGCACCAGAGCGCCAAGTAATCTGAGGCGGTCTGAGGATATGCCAGCGGCTCGGCATCGCGACGCTCCTCCAACTCGCACTCCAACGCCGTCCTCAGCTGACCTGCTGGGATGGTGACGCGGTGTTCCTGCTTGAACACCCGATGCAGGAACGCGAGCAGAAGGGGTGCGTTCTGCGCCCGAAGCAGCTTCACGGGCGGTGTTTCCAGCATCAGCTTGAGCTCGTGATACTCCATCGTCGCGAAGGGCTTCGTAGGATGCTCGGGCCGGGTAGAACCACGCTAGTTCAAATCCGGGGGGCGGTTCGACCAAGCTCTTCCACCGTCCGAAAGAGCGCGGCCAGTGACGCACTGCGCCAACTTGCCAGACTGGGACCACACAACTTGCGTTCCCGGTGGAGTTGTCCGACAGACGCCGACGATTTCGGCGGACTTGAACCTGCCGCCGTCCCGGCCCGGATTTACGGTACCTTTGTTCCACAACTCCGCCCGCGTAGGCACGGAATTGCAGGGGATTTCAGGGAGACGGGGTCGTCGAAGGTTTGGCCCCTAGAAAACGACGAAGCCGCTGGAGGCCAGCGGCTTAAGTCGTTGCGGTGCAACGGAAATTGGTTGCGGGGCTAGGATTTGAACCTAGGACCTTCAGGTTATGAGCCTGAAGGTCATCAAATGGCATATGGCTCGGGGGCGTTGGGAATGGCGTCCGAAAAATGACACGGCTCTCCCACCGAGACCACCACCGGCCAGATTTTCTGTAAGATTCCGCCTGGATGTTTCGTTATCAGAATGTGAAGGACTGGATCAATGCTTTGCATGCCCGCTGGGAATGGCCCGATGAATGCACCCGGCTCACCATCGCCATGGAACGGGCTCTCGCCTCGTTCCTGGCGCGAATCCACATTGAGCGCGCAACCTCCCAGCACCCCCGGACTCCTGCGCGTATTCTCAAAGAGGCTCTTCGGGAACCCGTGGCAATGACCCATCACCCCCTCGATTCACGTCGACCCCCTCGCGATCATTCACGCCCGTCGGCCGTCTATTGATTCGTCCGCTTTATCGATACCAATTTGGAACCACTGCCTGGGGATCCAGAGGCGGCAACCGTTGGCGACGAAACCCGCTCTCGCAATGCACTATGACGCATTCGTGGTCCCGAAGTGTTCGTAGGATGTGCGGCTTGATTCGGTGCTCCTCGGTCTCCGTGTAGTTGACGCTTCGTTTGCCTCCGCTGAAGCCCCAGTTGCGTTTTATCACCCGCTTCTTGCCCAGAAAGTCCGCCGATTGCAGGGCGTCCGCCTCGTCGGCCGACCGGAAGACCAGTCGATTTCGAAGATTGAGCGTCAGAACCTTGGACTTGTCGGCTCCCAGTGGTGGAAGGAATGAAGTCGTCGACTGGGCCGCAGCCACTATCGTGGCGCCGGCTTCCCGGATCACGTCGACGCAGTTGTAGTCGCTGGTGCCGTCCTCGCTGGCCGTCATGAAGCGTTGCGCCTCATCAGCCCACAGGATCAGAAGATTGTCTTTGGCTCGTAAGGCCTTGGATTTGTCGAACCGGCGGAGCGCATGGTTATAGAACAACAGTTTCAGGAACGTGTTCACGTACCGGCGTTCGGTCTGGAACATCTGCGGCATGGTCACCAGCACGATCTTGCCATCATCGAGGGACCGAAGGTCGAAGGTGCTTCCATCGCGGGGGCAGAACACCTCGGCAACCGCCGGGGAGAGGAAATGCTGGAGGTGATTCGCGATTGTCTCCCGGACACCACCCAGCTGCTCGGGAGGCTGATTGAGCAGGCGGGACTGGAAATGGCGCTCAAGGGACTCCCTCTCCGGGGTTGGAAGGAGTTCAGCCAAGTCCTCCAAGGCTTCATCCAACGCCGCGGAATCCGTAAGGACCTCGTACGCCCCCACCAGCGTAACGGGTCGTCCCAGTTCGTGGAGGAGTTCGAGGGCGTGGGCGATGTGGGTCTGGGATTGGGTCTTGAAGAAGCCCTTGTCGCCTCCCTGACCGAGGCTGGTGGCAGTATCCACCACGAACTTGGCATAGGCCGAGAACGGGATGGACCGATCTCCGACCAAGTTGAACCGGTGTGGTGGTTGCCAGGCGGAATCCTCGTCACCAGTCCGAACTTGGAGGTGGATGAGATCCTCCCCCCTGCCGTAGTGGATCGCCATGGCGGAAAGGGTCTCCCAGTACACCCCCTTCTCATCGATGCAAAGTCCACCCCAGTTGGGTTCATTCTGGAACACTTGGTGGGCCAACTGATTGATCCCCGAGGTGGTCTTCCCCGACCCGGTATCACCGGTGATGAGCCAACCACGACAGAACTGGCTTCGACGCCAGACCAGCCCACCCATTCGGGCCACACAAGGTGATCGCTGACCCCCGGCTCGAACCATGAGCCAGGTGGCCAGCCCAAGGAGAAGCGCTCCACCCGTGATCCACGCGAGACTTGGCCACGGAATCCAATGGCCAAACCATTCGTGAAACCACCCCAAGTCGAACTGGGCCAAGAAGACTCTCATCGCAACCCCCTTCCCAGCATGAAGCCGCCACCCGCGGCTAATCCTATAGCCGCGACGGCCGCCACCCGCTGAATCCATGGTGATCCCTTCCACCCAGCATTGGGTTCCGGTTGCCGCGAAGTGTCCCCCGGCATGTCTGGTTTCGTGGGGGATTCCCGGATGGAGCGTTGCCTGATCGATTCCCAGTGCTGGTGGTGAATCTGGAACAGGTCCACGACCAAAAGAATGGGATCATCCTCTTTGACCTGATGTTGTCGCCGCCAGGCCTCAACGCGTGCCTCAAGATCGATGTCCTTTCCAACCTCAGGCACGGTTGCCTCCTTTCACCTGGACCGAGGCAACATTGTTCCCAGACGCCCGTGGCGTCGGGAGCACGAGATCGACCCACGAATCGACGGCGGCTTGAAACCGGCGCTGCCAATTCACGAGTCGTTGGCGATCGAGAAGGCTGAACGCCGCATGGCGTGAACCCGTGCCCACGGTGAGATTCTCCCGGTTCAGTGCTTCCACCAGCCAGTCCTGGAGCCGGGGCATATCCATCTCCCGGGCACCCATCGTGTCCCGCAGGTGGACCCGGATCTCCGAGTTGTCGTAGATAGTGAACTTCTCGCTGTGGGCGGCGTTGCGAATCACCACGAAGCGGGCCGCTGACCCAAGTTCTTCAACAAGACGCTGCAACTGATCCACGCTGTCGGCTTCGTGATTGATGGGAACCACGAGGGTCAACGACGTTTCACACTGGTCCAAAACCTCTGACAGACCGATCTCCTTGAAGTACTTCAGGAAGATGTCGGTGGAGGCGGCCCGGCCATCGACCACGACCACGTCGGCAGAAGCGGTGGCGCTGAAAAGCGCATCGAGTTGACGTGTATCCTCCATATCGATGAACCGGGCTTCAGGGTGATACCTGGTGAGAGTGGAGTTCTCGTTGTCGGTATCGATGGCAACATGGAGAATGCCTTTCTCCTTCAGGTATTGAACGAACTGCACGGCAAAGAAGCTCTTCCCGACGCCTCCCTTGCCGTTAAGAACAATGACAATGTTTTTCATGGGTTGGTGGTTGGTGATGTGGGTGGGGTTGATGTGGAGAGCATTCGGACCCGGGCTACTCGGGGACCTCGAGCTTGGGGAGTCGGTGTTGGCACCGTTGGGGTTGGACCTTCATGTGCCGATGCAACCTGATGGGCCAGGGAGCCCGAGATCACTTCGGGGGCAGGCCTTTGGGGCGGAGCGTAAGCAACCTTGCGGCGAAGTCGTCTGGTTGCCTTGGGGGATGGGACGGTAGCTTCGCCCAATACTTCCCCACAGAAGTTCCGAATAGCGGTCCTCGAAACCTCGACCATTCTGGACCGAAGAATGGCTTGGATGGTCTCGAACGACCCACCCCGTTCGCGAAGTCCCCGAATGAGATCCGTTAACGGCGTCAGGGCTGCGAATCGAGCTGGGCGTCTAGGTCCATGCTCTGCGAGCAGACGCTCGATCTCATCATTCGATGACTGGGTCATGGCGCCGTGAAGCGGGTGCAATCACCAGTGCGCACGCCCGAGCGCGAATGCTTCGCGCTTGTCACCCCACACCGGTGTGGATCACAGAGATCACAGGAAGGCGCGCTCGTGAGCCCGATCCAGGCGCGCGTCGTGCGTTGCGAGATGTCTGCACCTCGTGCACACGGGCATCCATTTGCTGGCGGTACCCATGCCCACGCAGGTGTGCGCGACAGTTCGGAATGAGGTCGAAACGGATGCGCAGCGCATCGCGCGCGGTCCTTTCGAAAGCGCTGTCCGCGTGCGTGTCGGCTCAAGTGCACGCCCCAGTGCACTCCCGAGTGTCCGCCAGAGTGCGCACGCGCGTGACGGACTGGTGCACGCATGGTGTGCGCAAGCTGCGCGCTTGGTGTCCGCCAAATCCTTCCAAAAGGAAGGGGTTCGGCGTGCGTTGCCCAAAAAGTGAATAGGAAAAAGCGGACTGCGCTCAGAGTCATGGGGATCGATGCAGAGTGTCCGGCCGATGCGGATACGATTCTGAGTCCGTTCGCGATGCGTTCTGCATCGTCACTGAAGCGAATGCGGTGATTCAGAGCAGTGCTGATTTGAACCAGGAATTCAGACGGGTGGGTGATCGGAGTAGACAGTGTGTCCGGGCTGTCGTTCTGGGGAGTGAGTGTCGACGGTGATGGCTGCTGAATTGCGGACTTCGCGTCGCCGGACATGCATAGGTCGGATTCGCCTTGGCCTCGTCTCCTTGTCCCCCTGCCCTTCCATCCGGCCTTCCTCCCATTGTTGACGGTCATGCACCCATCCGTCGGTCGAGTGCCGAATCTCGTGTTCATTCTCGGCCCTGAGTCCACCAAAGGTCCCCTCTGCATTTGGTGTAGGATCTACACATTCTTCGGAACGAAGTCGTGTAGCGTCTCCAGTCAGTGCTCACGGCTCAGACCCAATACAGCCTCGGAAACGCCCGCTCGTACTTCGCCGAGCATCTGGCGGTCGGGGACTATTATGCCGAGGGTCAGACCGTCGCCGGCCTATGGTTCGGCCGTGGTTGCGAGCGCTTGGGGCTCGCTGGTCGTGTCGGTGAATCCGACTTCCTCCGCCTTTGCGACAATCAGCATCCCTCCACCGCAGAACCGCTGACCGCTCGTCTGAACACCGTCCGCGCTTCCGATGGTGGTACCACGGCAAATCGCCGGATCTTTTTCGACTTCACCTTCTCTCCGCCCAAGTCGGTTTCCATAGCAGCGTTAGTGGGAGGCGATGACCGGATTTTGGCCGCCCATGCTCAGGCGGTTCACTCGGCTTTGTCCGAGTTCGAGTCCTTTGCCGCGACCCGAATCCGAGTCCATGGTGCCGACACCAATCGATCCACCGGGAATCTGGTCAGCGCCCTCTTCACCCACGAGACATCCCGGGCGCTGGATCCGCATGTCCACACCCACGCCATCGTCTTCAATGCCACCTGGGACCCCGTCGAGAACCGGTGGAAAGCGCTCCAGAACCAGGATCTCCTGGGTGCCAAGAAATTCGCCAAGAACGCCTACTACCATGAGTTGGCCAAGGCGCTGCGAGGTTTTGGCTATCAGCTCCGGAATCGGCTTCAGGGTGATTTCGAGATCGAGGGGATCGCTCCGGATCTCTGCACCCGCTTTTCCAAACGTCATGCCCAGATCGACCAGGCTTTGACCCAACTCCTGGCCGACAAGCCCGAACTCGCTGGGGCCAACCTCAAGGATCTTCGCAGTCGACTGGCGACGGCTGAACGGGCTCGCAAACAGAAGGAACTGGGCCGGGCGGAATTACAGGATCTCTGGGAAAGCCAAACCACCGCAACGGAGCGCCAGGCACTCAGGCAACTGACACGGTCGGGTCCCGGGAACACCACGGTCTCCATGGAGGATGCCGTAGCATGGGCCGAGGAACATCTCTTCGACCGCGAGTCGGTGGTTCCCGAGCATCGGATTTGGCAGGAGGCGTTGGCTCGGGGTCGAGGTGGGGATTTCACCCTCGCTGAGCTGAAGGCCTTCACCGGCGCTTCCAGAGGATACCTGCGACATCCCGACTCCCCGGGTGCCGTAACCCTGCCCGAGGTCCTCCACCGGGAGCAGCACATCATCCGCCTCGCTCGCGACGGAATCGGCGCCTTCCATCCCCTCGTCCGAACTGGAGCCCCACTCGATCCCAGGCTCGATACCGACCAGCGAGAAGCCTTGGGGCAGCTCCTCGGGTCGACGCATGCCATCACCGTGTTCCGGGGTGGTGCTGGTACTGGGAAGAGTTTCGTCCTCCGCCAACTCGTGGACCAGGTCATGGCCAGCAGTCGCCCGGTGGTAGTTCTGGCTCCGCAACGACAGCAGGTAGTCGAGATGCAACAGGCAGGCTTCCCGAAGCCTGCCACCGTCGCGCAGTTCCTCCTCCAAAGGGAGCTTCCCCAGGGAGCCGCCGTTGTGGTCGATGAAGCCGGTCAGATCGGAGGCCGGCAGATGCTCGATCTCCTCCGGTTAGCTCAGGAAAGGGACGCTCGAGTGATCCTCTCCGGAGACACTCGCCAGCATGGTCCGGTGGAAGCCTCGGATGCCCTGGTCGCCATCGAACGTCATGCCGGGGTGAAACCGGTGGAACTGCGACGTATTCGGCGTCAGGACCCGAACCTTGGCCAGACCCAGCAGGAAGCCAAAGCCATTACCCAGTACCGATCCGCCGTCGAAGCCGCCGCCAAGGGGGATCTCCGGAAGTCCTTCGAGCAATTGGATGCCATGGGGGCCGTGGTGCCCTGCTCCCCTGGCGATCAAGCCGACCGGTTGGCCGCCGAGTATCTCGCGCTAACGGCCTCCGGTGCCCCTGCCGTCGTGGTGTCGCAAACTTGGTCGGAGGTTCATCGGGTCAATGAGCGCATCCGCGATGCCCTGAAGTCCAAGGGGCTCCTCGGGACGGGCGACACCATGGTTCAGGCGCTGGATCGCCTCGACCTCACCACCGCCCAGAAACGGGACCAGCGCTTCTATCCACCGGAAGCCGTGGTCGTCTTCAACCGGAAGGTCCGCCAGGCCGAAGCTGGCAAGACGGGTAAGCTCGCGGCCGTCCTCCCCGATGCGGTCCTCGTTGAGACCGAGGGTCGGCTCGTTCGGGTTGCCAATCGGATGCTCGACCACATCACGGTCTCCCTGCCCCGTGACATTCCCTTGAGCTCCGGAGATCGGCTCTGTCTCAAGGCCAATCGCACCCTGCCCTCTGGAGCCAAGGTCACCAATGGGGAACTGGCCACCGTAAAATCCGTGAAGGCCAGTGGGGAGATCGAGCTCACCGATGGTCGGGTTCTCGCTCGGAGTTACCGCGAGTTCCTCCCTGGATACGCGGTCACTTCGTACGGGTCCCAAGGCAAAACGGTCGACTACGTCCTGATCTCCGACTCCGGCAGTCGCCCCGCCACGAATGCCCAGCAGTGGTACGTCTCCATTTCCCGTGGTCGAAAGGGCATCCGCATCTTCACGACCGACAAGGAACAGCTTCGCGAGAACATCCTCGCCACCGGTCATCGGCCTCTCGCCGTCGAATTGGCCGGAACCGTCGCTCCCCCACGGAATGTCCCTCTGCGTTGGCGCCGGTTACACGCTCAGTTGGTGCGATTCGGCCAGTTGGCTGTCGCCCGGCTTGGCATGATCCGCTTCTTCGGTCCCAAACCTCGAACCCCAGGAGTCAGGCATGAGCAGCAAAGGACCCGAAAGCTGGGTGTCTGATACCAATGTCCATTCCCTGCGGGTCGAGGAATCCCCAGAGCGCATCCTCCTCCTGCCCTACGACCAGTTCGTCTACGCCGAGTTCCACCCCTCGGGTGCGGAGCAACGCCTGGATCTCATGTTCGCCACCCATGAGGTTCAGATCCATGGGCATGCCCTACGCCGTCTGGTTGTCGCCCTTCAACGGCGCGAGCTGGCCCTCATCACACCTCTTTCTTCCTCAGCCAGACCCTCCATCTCCGACGGTCAAACCGTTATTCGGCAGATCTCGGTCAGCGAGGTGAAGAACCCGGAAGCGGCAACGCCGGGACACGCAGCCGCCAAAACCTAAACCCATGTCTCCTTGGAATGACGCGAGTGAACTGGCCGGCACCTCCGGGTGTCGCGCCATGTCGTGCGCCCAAGAGCTTGCGGTCCCCCTGCAATCAGGCACCTGCATTGCCCCGGTCTCGGACCCTGGACCACTCAACCCTTCCGAGGGTCTGGTCGCGGTCTGCCACCCGGGTGGTCCGGCTGCCTTCGAATCCAACGGGGACCCCGACCTCCGGCCCGCCGCCCTCGCCTGCTCCATTCCAGGCGGACAACACCAAGAAACCCGAAACCGAAACACACAAGAAATCGAAACGTTATGGCCTGGATCGAAAGTCATCAGTCCCTCGGGGGACATCTGAAGTTACGCCGATTGGCACGCATGCTGCGTATCCACGGCGCGCAAGCCATCGGACACCTGCACTATCTTTGGTGGTGGGCTCTGGACGGGGCGCCGACTGGCGACCTCTCAGGGCTCACCCACGAGGAAATCGCGGAGCTGGCCGAATGGCCCGGTGACCCGGACGCATGCGTCGCTGCGCTGAGGGCCTGTGGTTGGCTGGACCCGCATGGGCACCTCCACGACTGGGAAGACTACGGCGGTCGCATGACCCGGAAACGTGAGGCGAACCGGGAACGTCAATGCCGTTGGCGACAGCGGCAACGGGACGGCCCGGCCCAAGTAGAGGCCGTAACGCGTTACGTAACACCCCCCGTACGCGTCAGTCACGGGGCTACAGTACAGTCTATAAGAAGACAGAAAGACTCTCCCTCAGAAGAGAGAGAGCCCTCGTGGCCATCCTTGGAAGACTGCCACCGGGTCGCCGAGGCACGCG
>CAUJJW010000092.1 GCA_963205105.1 Verrucomicrobiota bacterium
AAATGCTCCTCGCATAGTGAGCCTCCGACCCAATCCAGTAAGCGGCGAGTCCTCCGGTAACCGCTGCCGCTATGAGAGTGTCACGTCGAAAGCGCATGGCGTGCGAAGCGGCCTAACGCCTGCGTGAGCGACAGGAGGCAGCGGGAAACGGTCTCAAGAACTAAACCGAGCGTGGAGGCTGCCTCCTGTTCGCTCGACGCAATGGTTAGCCTATGTTCCTGAGTCCCCAGTCCCAGTGCAGCTGCGCGATGTTGTATCCTCCAAGCAGTGAGAGAAACATGGCAAATAGGATGCCGGCAATCAATGCGCTTGTACGGCGCGAAACGCGACCAACGTGAATTCGGGTTGTCGCTAGCGAAAAAGAACTCCAGTCCGTAAGCAAATGAATAGCAAATGTTGGCGGCAACCGCGGAGACGGCAAATAAGGTCAGGATAAAGAAGTAATGCAGCTCGTGGGGATCCCCAACCCAGTTAATCGTCTCTGTAACGGCGAATCCAATGAGTGCGGGCAGTACGAGAGCAACGTTGTATACAATACGACGCCTCTCCCAATACCTGATGGCGGATCGTCGGAATGCTTGGAAGTCTTCCATGGACGGCTATCGGCTAACGCCTCGGTCTACGACGGCGGGGACGAGGTCAGTCCTGGAAGCCCCAGTCAAACCGCCGTTCGTAGGACCGAATGGTTCGGCGGCGGCCTGTCGCGTCACTGGCTCGGCGATGCGAGACGAGCTGACGGGCATACCGCCAAGGAAACGACGATTTGCGAAACGGTGCGGGGTTCATATGGAAACGGTGGCTTGGCCGCCTGGGAAGTCGGAGAAGCGGAAGGCCCGTCAGTCGCCTTGCGGGGACCCACCATGGCTCGCGGCTCGTAGAGCCCAAGAATGAGGCTATCGGACCGGTTTTGCTGGTATTGCGCGTCGATGATGACTCGTCCGTCGAACGCCTGCGTGAGCGACAGGAGGCAGCGGGAGACGAACTCAGGAACTGAGACGAGGGTGGAGGCTGCCTGCTGTTCGCTCGACGCAATGGTTGGGCCATTCTAATGCTATAAGGCTGTATGCTTGAATCTGCACGCAAAGTAATAGGCCAAGGCGAACGCAAAGGCTAAGTAGTATAGGGCGCCAAAGTCATGAGCAATCCACAAGATCTGGAAAAGAAAGAGAGGGCAGGATGGCCTTTTTCAATTTCCGCTAGCGCTCGACTGTCGCGACAAATCCAAGAGGATAATGACATCAGAAGCCAGAGCTGACTCCAGATGGCTAGCAGTAGCACACCTAGGATCGGGCTAAAGCGAACTGGTCTGGATGGCATACTTGGGTCGGAGAATTGAGCCGGGGAGATGCTCGACGGCCCAACGCCACGGTCTACGACGGCGGGGACAAGGTCAGTCCTCGAAGCCCTGGTCAAACCGCCGTTCGTAGGACCGAATGGTTCGGCGGCGGCCCGTCGCGTCACTGGCTCGGCGATGCGAGAGGATCTGGTGGGCATACCGCCAAGGAAGCGGCGATTCGCGAAACGGTGCTGGGCTCATATGGAAACGGTGGTTTGGCCGCATGGGAGGTCGCCGAAGCGCAAGGCCCGCCAGTCGCTTTGCGGGGACCCACCGTAGCTCGCGGCTCATGCGGCCTGGGCAAGGGGCGATAAAACCGGCCATCCTGGAATCACGCGCAATGGTAACTCGTCCGTCGAACGCCTGCGTGAGCGACAGGAGGCAGCGGGCGACGAACTCAGGAACTGCGGCGGGCGTGGAGGCTGCCTCCTGTTCGCTCGACGCAATGGTTAGGCCATGTCTGTCTGCTGACTGGCAACTCTCTCGCATGAGAAACAAACTCTAGGAATGGTAGCCGGTGGCCGCACCGCGTGCAGCACCTGTCTTTCGTGATCACTGGCTGAACCTCACGGACAAATTCCCAACCCCGCGGGCGCTCCATGCCGACGCGTGCCCCACGAGGCAACCCGAAGAACGAGGGGTCGTATGAACTGAAATCACACTGGCAGAAATTACAGAGGACGAGCGACAGGTCGCCAAAGATGCGATACTCCGCGTAGGTGGGCATACCATCTTTGGCGTGCTCAATCTCCTTGGAATCAAAACCGCAGTCCATGCAAGGGCCAACCTCGCGAACCTCCAACGGCTCGAAACAGAGTGGGCAGTGTGTGGACTTCATGGCGGAGTGCTCAGCGGCCTAACGCCTGCGTGAGCGACAGGAGGCTGCGGGAAACGGTCTCAAGAACTGAACCGAGCGCGGAGGCTGCCTCCTGTTCGCTCGACGCAATGGTTAGGCTGATTCTCGCTGTGAAACATACTGTCTGACATAGTTCAGGAAAAAATCAAAGCCTGGCTGCTCAACCTCGTAGTCGAAAACCACTCGGGGAAACCTGCTGCCACGAACGCGGAAACGCACGCAGGGCGGGTCATCGGACCTGCGGGGAAGCTGCTCCCAGGAATCAACATCTCGCCAATGGAGACTGAAGCCACCTGAAATCACTGGACGCTTAGTAATGCCGTCGGCAGTGATGACCGTTCGCGTGAACATTGAGCCAATGGCGGCAGCGGTGCCTAAGATGCCGAGAATCGAGAAGGCAAACGAGAACGGATGCGGGCCAACAGACAGAAAGCAGACAATACCGGCGGCAACGAAGGTCAAACTCAGCACGACCGCAACCCCGCAAAACACATTGTAATAGCGGCTTGGCCTGAAAATCGTATGTGCGGGAAGTGGCATGCGCGCTGGTAGCCTAACGCCTGCGTGAGCGACAGGAGGCAGCGGGAAACGGTCTCAGGAGTTAAAGCGGGCGTGGAGGCTGCCTCCTGTTCGCTCGACGCAATGGTTAGCCGTTAAATTGTTCATCTGGTTGTCGGTGGCCATGTCTTCTGGAGGCAATCGTCAGAGCTACCGTCAAACATCTGCAAGAAATGAGTCTTGGCGAATGTGGCCAAATCCTCCGGCTGCTCCTCCATCCGCAGGACAACCATGCCAACACAGAAGTGATACGTGGAGTAATACCAGGCGCCATCCGATCCTCGCGCCAGAAAGATGTCCGGAATACGGTCGTCCTGCTTCTGGCAAATGTTGGCAAACGCCAGCCACTCCCCCTTCCGGGTCACAATGATATGCTCCGAAAGCCAACTGGCATCTTCGCTCTCATCATTCGTGCTCTGTGGCTTCAGGTGTGCCAACTCGTTGGTGGGCCACGATGGGTCGGCTATGCGGGCTGCAATATCAGCGATGCTCTTCGCCTTCCAAGCACGGCGGGCACTCGATTGAAGCGATGGAGGTCGAAGAAGCGCGACCGCACCGATGACTGCTAAGAGCAGAACAGAAACGATGGCGATGGCGAACGGCTTCTTCACGGCTAACGCCTGCGTGAGCGACAGGAGGCAGCGGGAAACGGACTCAAAAACTGAACCGGGCGTGGAGGCTGCCTCCTGTTCGCTCGACGCAATGGTTAGCCCATCTCTTTCTGTGCGCCGGGCTGTCGCCGCGAGCAATACTGCCGAGTGGCTCTCCAAATCACGAGTACCGAAATGACCAAAATTGCTGCTCCCAATAGAAAGTCTGCAATCCCGCCTTGTCGGGATGTCGCCAGCAAGAACGCACCAATCGCTGCCATGGGGCCAAAGATCATCCAGACACCAATGAGAACAATTGGAGTCCGCGGGCACCCAACGGCCTGCCTGTAGACGTAGCCCTCGGCGAAGAGATGCTCAAAAGGACCCGTCGAAGCATAGGAAGTCA
>CAUJJW010000093.1 GCA_963205105.1 Verrucomicrobiota bacterium
TCCTGCGCACCCCCGAAAACACCCCCCCGTCCCCCGACGATCTCGACCGCGCGCTCGCCGCCGACCCCGCGATCACCCACGTCATCGCCATCCACTGCGAAACCACCACCGGCGTTCTCAACCCCATCGAGACGCTCGGACCCGTCGTCCGCCTCCACCAGCGCGTCTTCATCGTCGACGCCATGAGCAGCTTCGGCGCGCTCCCCATCGATTTCGAAGCCAGCGCCATCGACTATCTCATTTCGTCGGCCAACAAGTGCATCGAAGGCGTCCCCGGCTTCTCCTTTGTCATCGGCCGGCGCTCGCATCTTGAATCCACCGCCGGTTATGCCCGCAGCCTGTGCCTCGACCTGCTCGGCCAGCTCAAGGGCTTCGATAAGAACGACCAGTTCCGCTACACCCCGCCGACCCACTCCATTCTCGCCTTCGACCAAGCCCTCAAGGAGCTGGAACTCGAAGGCGGTCCCACTGGCCGCGCCAACCGCTATCGGCGCAACCACGAGGTGCTGGTCGCCGGCATGCGCCGCATTGGTTTCCGCCCCTACCTCCCCCCCGAGGTCCAGAGTTGCATCATCACGTCCTTCCTCTTCCCGCAGGACCCAAGGTTCACCTTCGACGCCTTTTACCGCCGACTCAGCGACAAGGGCCACATCATCTATCCCGGCAAGATCAGCCAGGCTGACACCTTCCGCATCGGCTCCATCGGCCGGATCTTCGAAGCCGACGTCCGAGCCCTGATCAACTCCGTCGCCGAAACCGTCTCGGAGATGGGCCTGCAATCCCTCACCCCTCAGCTTTAGTCCTGCCCTTCACACCACCTCCCATGCCCACCCCCTTCACGGTCAACGGTCGCACCTACAATCCTCCCGCCCGCCCGGTCGTCGGCATCTGTCTCGATGGCTCGGCCGATGAGTACCTCGACGCCGCCATCGCCCGGGGGCGCATGCCGAATCTCGCCCGCATCTCCCTCACTGGTCATCGCGGGTTCGCTCGCGGCGCAATGCCCAGTTTCACCAACGTCAACAACAGCTCGATCGTCACTGGCGTCCCTCCCGCGATCCACGGCATCGGCGGCAACTTCTTCTTCGACACCAGTTCCGGCCAGGAGGTGATGATGAACTCGGCGTCCTTCCTGCGCGCCGACACCCTGTTCCCGGCCGCCCAAAAATCCGGCCGCAAGGTCGCCGTCATCACCGCCAAGGAAAAGCTCCGCGACATCTTCGCCCATCGCCTCATCGCCACCGGTGGCATCGCGTTCTCCTCCGAAAAGGCCGGCCTCGCCCAACCCGAATCCCACGGCATCGGCGGCGTCGAAGCCCTCGCCGGCCCAACCCCGGCCATTTATTCCGGCGACGCCTCCCTCTACGTGCTGCGCGCCGGTGTCGCCCTGCTCCGCCGCGGTATCGCCGATTTCCTGTACCTCAGCACCACGGACTTCATGCAGCACAAGTTCGCCCCCGAAGCCCCCGAGTCGGTGGCGTTCTATGCCGGCATCGACGATGCCATCGGCCAACTCCTGGACCTCGGCGCCGTCGTCGGCATCACCGCCGACCACGGCATGAACGCCAAACAGAACCCCGACGGTTCGCCCAAGGTCATCTATCTCGAAAGCGCCTTGGAAGACCAGTTCGGTCCCGGCTTCCGCGTCATCCTGCCCATCACCGATCCGTACGTGGTCCATCATGGAGCGCTGGGCAGTTTCGCCCAGGTGCACCTCCCGTCCCAACCCCGCGAAGGGGTGACACCGCATTCGGTGGTCCGCTGGCTCATGACGCTTTCCGGCGTCAGCGAAGCACTCGAACGCGACACCGCCGCCCGCCTGATGGAACTGCCGCCGGATCGCATGGGCGACCTGGTCGTGTGTTCCGCCCGTGACGTCGTGCTCGGCCGCACCCCCGCCTACCACGATCTCAAGGTCCTCGAAGGCGGGCTCCGTTCCCACGGCGGCCGCTACGAGGAGATGGTCCCCTTCGTCTTCTCCCACCCGCTTCGGCCCCAATACGCCCGCCGCGCCGTCGCCGACGTGCGAAACTTCGACCTGTTCGACTTCTGCTGCAACGGCACCACCGCCGCGTAAACCATGAAGACGGCATCGCGCCTGTTTCTCGCCTCGCTCGCGATCGTCGTTGTCGTCTCGATCTTGCTCCTCCGCGACGCCCGCCCGACCCGCAACGTCCAGGGTGGGCCGGCCTCCTCCATTCTGCTGTACTGCGCCGCAGGGTTGAAAACCCCGGTGACCGAAGCCGTCGCGGAATACGAACGCCGCTTCGGGGTCCGCATTGAGACCCAGTACGGCGGTTCGGGCACCCTGCTCAGCAACCTGCGCGTCGCCCGCCGCGGCGATGTGTTCCTCGCCGCCGACACCGATTACCTCGCCATCGCGCGTTCCAACAATCTGGTCGCCGAAATCCTGCCGGTCGCCAGCATGACCCCGGTCATCGTGGTCGCTCGCGGCAATCCCAAGGGCATCCGCACCCTCGCCGATCTCCAGCGCCCCGAGGTGTCCGTCGCCCTCGCCAACCCCGACGCCGCCGCCATCGGCCGCATCACCCGCGCCGCCCTGGAACGTGCCAACCTCTGGCAGACGTTCTCCACCCAGGCCAAGGTCTTCAAACCCACCGTCAACGATGTCGCCAACGACGTGAAACTGGGCGCCGTCGATGCCGGCATCGTCTGGGACGCCAACCTCGCCCAATACCCGGAGCTGGAAGCGATCCCCGCCCACGAACTCGCCCGTGACCAGGCTCACGTGGCCTTGGGCATCCTCAAGTCCTCCACCCAACCCAGCGCCGCGCTCCACTTCGCCCGCTTCCTTGCCGCGCGCGATGGCGGACTGACCGCTTTCGCCAAGAGCGGCTATCAGGTGGTGAATGGTGACGATTGGAACCCGCGCCCCGAGGTGGTGCTGTTCAGTGGCGGCGTCAACCGCATCGCCATCGAGGAGACGCTCCAGAAATTCGAGGAACGCGAAGGCGTCCGCGTCACCCGGGTCTACAACGGCTGCGGTATTCTCACCGCCCAGATCCGCGCCGGCCAGCGGCCCGATGCCTACTTCGCCTGCGACGTTTCCTTCATGACCAACGTTCAGCAGCATTTCCTGCCCGCGGTGGAACTGGCCGAGACGCGCATGGTGATTCTCACACGGAAGTCCAATCCGCGGAATCTCCGGACCCTCGCCGATTTGTCCGCCCCCAACCTGCGTCTCGGCGTCGGCAACGAGGAACAAAGCG
>CAUJJW010000094.1 GCA_963205105.1 Verrucomicrobiota bacterium
CGACTCCCTCTCCCTCCGGGAGAGGGCCGGGGTGAGGGAGGTCGTTTCAACCCTCGCGATGGCTTCCATGGGAAGATTCATGGGAAGGTGATGTTTCACGGGCGGGCGGGCCGGGCGCGTCGCCCTGGAACCCTGGACCACCCGGAAACGCTAAAAGTCGAGACGAGGACGTCAACCGGGCTGGGGTGGAACTGTGTCGCACGACCCAGCTTCGTTGACTCCGGAGGATGGGCCTTCAGCGTCCACGCCATGCTCTCCTTCCTCCAAGCTTCGGCTCGGGCGGGTTCTCATGGTATGCGGGGGACACGCGTGGCGGTCCTGGCAAGTCTGTTGGCGTGGTGTGTGGCGGGGTTTCAGCCTCTGGCCGATGGGGCGACGCTCTGGCAGATCGGGACCCCGGACAATCGCGGAACGGAATTCACCCTGGCGCCGCAGGGTTATCATCGCTTCCAGCAGGACGGCTTTTTTGTGGTGGGCCGTTCCGATCCGGCCGTCGACTGGCCCTACGTGCATCCGGGGCCGGCCGATGCCTGGGCGGGCGGGCGAGGGCACGAGTTCACCATCGCGTTCGGTCTGAAGTCGGTTCCCTCGAAAGGGAACTGCCGGCTGGTGTTGGATTTTGTCGATGTGCAGGCCTCCAGTCCGCCGCGCCTCCGGGCGGTGATCAACGGACGGTCCTTCGAGACCTCGCTGAAGGCGGGCGCGGGCGACGCTTCGATCAACGGCGATCCGTCCCAAGGCCGTGAGCAGGTGTGGGCGGTGGTGTTTCCGGCGGACGTTCTGCGGACGGGGAGCAACGATATCCTCCTAACCACGGTGAGCGGCAGTTGGGCCCTGTACGATGCCGTTCAGCTGGAGGTGCCGGAGGGCGCGGAACTCGTCGATGAACCCGAAGGCACGCGTCTGGTGCGGGTCGAAGTGCCGCCTCTGTGGCGGCGGAAAGATGGCCAGGCCGTGCAGTCGGTCACCGTGACCTTGCGGCATATCGGTGAAGTCGCCGACGCGGTGATTCGCGTGGCGGATCGCGAGGTGGGGTCGCTTCGGCTGACGAACGGTTTGCATCGGGTGGAGGTTTTTACTCCGGCGATGGAAGGTGAGCGGCAGGTGCCCTTGAGCGTGTCGGTCGGCGGCCACCCGGTGTGCCAGACCAACCTCACGCTGGCTCCTCCCAGAATCCGCGAACTGTGGCTGCTTCCCCACTCGCATGTGGACGTGGGGTACACCCACCGGCAGGACGAGATTGTTCGCATCCAGATCGAGAACCTGGAAAAGGGCATGCAACTCGCCCGGGCCAGCGCGACCAACGCGCCGGGCCTTCGATTCCGTTGGAACCCGGAAGCCATTTGGTCCCTGGACCACTATCTGCGTCAGGCAAGCCCGGCGCAGCGCGACGCGTTCATCCAGGCGGTGCGTGCGGGCGAGGTGGGAGTGGATGCGTTGTATGGGAACATGCTCACCGGCCTGTGTCGGCCGGAGGAACTGGTCCAGAGCCTGGCCTTTGGTCCGAAGCTGGCGGCGTTGACTGGTGTGCCCGTGGAGTCCGCCGCCATCTGCGATGTGCCGGGATGGACCTGGGGCATTGTTCCGACCATGGCGCAGGCGGGGGTGAAGTACTTCGCCATTGGTCCAAACTTCACCGCACGGATCGGGACCATCCATCAGTGGGACAACAAGCCGTTCTATTGGCGTTCCCAAAGCGGTCGCGACCGGGTGCTCTGCTGGGTGGTGGACAACTACCATCACTTCGGAGACCTGGCGGAGCATGTCACCTCCCACGTGGGTGCGCTGGCGGGTTCCGGATTTCCGTATGACATGTCGTTCCTTTACTGGGTGGGGGTCTGGCCGGATGGAGGCGTGGACAACGCCCCCCCAGACGAGGGGTTGGTGGAAAAGGCCGTGGCTTGGAACGAACGCTACGCCGCGCCACGGTTGGTGATCGGCTTGGCCGGCGATTATTTCCGCAAATTTGAACGGCGCCACGGCGCGCGCGTTCCCGAGGTGGCCGGGGATTTCACGCCCTATTGGGAGGATGGCGCGGGTTCCACGTCACGTGAGACGGCGATGAACCGCGCGTCGGCGGAGCGCCTGGTGCAGGCGGAAGCGCTGTTCGCCATGCTGAACCACGGCGACCGTCCCGCAGCGCGGATCGAGGAGGCGTGGAAGAACGTGTTGCTGTACAGCGAGCACACCTGGGGCGCGCACAACAGCACTTCGCAGCCGGACCTTCCCTTCGTGCTGGACCAATGGCGGGTGAAACAGGCGTTCGCCCTGGACGCAGACCGGCAGTCCCGCGAACTGCTCGAACTGGCCAAGGGTTCGGAGGCGGTCCGGTTGGAGAGAACTCTGGATGTGTTCAACACCACGCCCTGGACGCGCACCGACCTGGCCGTGGTGCACGCGGAGGTGGCTGGTTTGGCCAAAGGGATCGCCGATGAACGCGGCCGACCGGTGGTCAGCCAGCGGTTGGCGTCGGGAGAATGGGTTTTTCTGGCCAAGGATGTGCCTGCGTATGGCGCGCGTCGGTATCGACTCGTCGAGACCGACACTGCTTCCACCAGCGTCGGAGCCCGGGTGGAAGGTCTCGAACTCCGGACCTCGCGCCTGAAGGTGCGGATCGATCCACGAACGGGAGCGATCAATAGCCTGCGCTGCGCGGACGTGGCTCGCGAAGTGGTGGACGTTCAGGCGTCGGTCGGCCTGAACGACTACCGGTACGTGTTGGGCACCAACGTGGCGGGGGCGCAGGTGAACGGGCCGGTACGTTGCACGGTGGTGGATGCCGGGCCGCTGGTGGCCACGCTGCGCATCGAATCGGATGCCCCGGGTTGCCGTGGGTTGGTTCGTGAGGTCCGAGTGGTGGAGGGTCTCGACCGCGTCGAACTGGTCAATCACGTGGATCGTCTGCCGGTTCGGGAGAAGGACAGCGTGCACTTCGGGTTCGGGTTCGGCGTGCCGGGCGGCATCGTTCGCATGGAAACCCCGTGGGGCGTGGTCCGTCCCAACGTGGATCAACTGCCGGGGGCGTGCCGCAACTGGTTCACGGTGCAGCGTTGGGTGGATGTCTCGAATGCCGAGTTCGGGGTTACCTGGGCACCGGTCGATGCACCCCTGGTGGAAGTGGGTGGAATGACCGCCAACCTCATGGGTTCGGTCGGCTATGACGAATGGTTGGCTGCGGCGATCGATTCCACGACGCTGTATTCGTGGGCGCAGAACAACCATTGGTTCACCAACTACAAGGCCGACCAGCCGGGAGTGACCACGTTTCGCTACGTGTTGCGGGTGCACGCCGGCGGGTACTCGGCGGCCGATGCCGCTCGACTGGGTCTTGAAAGCTCGCGTCCGCTGGTGGTGGCACCAGCGCAGTTGAGCACGGTTTCCGGCAGGTCGATGCTCAGCGTGTCCGCCTCCGACGTCCTGGTGGAAACGGTGAAACTCAGCGAGGACGGCCAAGCGTGGATCGTTCGTCTCTTCGGCGTCGGGGGTGTGGATCGTTCGGTCAACCTGCGTTGGGGCGCGACGAAGCCGCTGGCGCTGTCGTTGACCGATCTGACCGAGAAACCCCTTCGCAAGCTGGGACGACGGGTGGACGTGCCGGCCTACGGCATGATCAGTGTGCGGGCGGAAATGCGTTGAGGCCGGCGGTTTCCTGGCGGAGGAACGGGGCGAGTTGCAGCCCATCGAGCCAGCGCGCGGGCAGCCGTTCCAGCGGCGTGGCGGCTCCGAGCAGTGCGCCGACGACGGCGCCCCGGTGGCAGTTGTCCCCGCCCAGGTTGGTGTTGGCGACCAGCCCGGCCTCAAAGTCATCCGCGTACTTCCACGCCAGATACAGGGAAGCGGGGAAGGCTTCGGACATGTAGCAGGCCGGACTGACCCGTTGGCCGACGACAACCTCATCCGGTTCGCGCGACCACGATTCCGCCTTGCGGCGGGAGAACCAGTCGCTGCCGAACTCGAGAATGGTTTCCCGCAGGTCGGCTCCGCGGACGACGGCGGTCAGGATTCGCACCATGGCTTCCGCCGCGGTGAGCACCTCGGGGGAGCGGTGGGTGAGGGGAAGGTGTTGGCGCACCCCATCGCGCGCGATGGCGGCATCGCCACCGGAGAACGCCACCAGGGTGCCGACATGGGCGAGACCGCCAATGTGGATGTCGCTTCCGCCGCAGCGTCGCGGATCGGTGCCGCGAGCATAGGCGGTGAAGAACTTCCGATGACATTCCTCGACGTAGGTGTCGCGGTGTCGGCCCGGGGTGAGCATGAAGTCGAGGTAGCGCCGGAGGTAATCGTCCGGGTCGTACCGACCGCAGGTGTTCAGGGACTCGATGAGAGGGCAGGCCAGCTGGAGGTTCAGGGTGTTATCCCCGGCGCGGAGGAACTGATGGTAGTGGATGCCCCGTTGGCCCCAGTACTCGGCCTGGTCATGCAGGATGTCGCCGCGGCTGTTGGCGGGGGTGTACGTCGAGCGCCACAGGATGCTGTCGGGGTGGGGGTTTCGCGGGGCGACCAAATCCCGGACCACGCCGTAATCGCGTCGCAGGGCCGCGCGGTCGTAGTACCAATGGACGGGCATGGCGAGGGCGTCGCCCAGGAACGAGCCCCAGACCAGACTGGCCAGGCGTGTGGGAAGCTCCTGGGGGAACGATGGCCTGCTCATCGGCCTTGAATCCGAGAGGACTCCGGGGGGCGAGACGCCCCCCTCAACGGCAGGCGGGACGCCCGCCGCTACGGAGGCACGGTTCACGGGAAGGGGCTGCGTGACCTTCGGGGAAGTGGCCTGGAGGCCGGTGTGGGTCGGGGTCGTTGAATGCACTGGGCTAGTCTGGTGCGGCTTCGGCGCCTGTCGAATCGCCGAGCAGCGGCTCCTGGAACCCAGGCCACTTTCCGCTGGAACCGGGGCGAATGCCTTGGGAGCCTGAAAGCCCATGAAGTACATCTTCGTGACGGGTGGCGTTGTCAGTTCCTTGGGAAAGGGGCTGACCGCGGCTGCGCTCGGCACGCTCCTGGAACATCGGGGCCTCAAAGTGGCCCTCCAGAAATTTGACCCGTACCTGAACGTGGATCCGGGGACGATGAGCCCCTACCAGCACGGGGAGGTCTACGTCCTCGACGATGGTGCGGAGACCGATCTGGATCTCGGTCATTATGAACGCTTTACGCACACCAAGTTGACCCGGTTGAACAACCTGACCAGCGGTCAGGTGTATCAGACCGTGTTGAACAACGAGCGTGAGGGGAAGTACATGGGCAAGACCGTCCAGGTCATCCCTCACGTCACCGGCGAAATCCAGGACCGGATCTACATGGTCGCGGAGATGACCAAGGCCGACGTCCTGATTACCGAAATCGGCGGCACCACGGGTGATATTGAGGGATTGCCGTTTCTGGAAGCGATCCGGGAATTCGCCCAGGACGTGGGTCCCAACAACGCGATCTTTCTGCACGTCACGTATGTCCCGTTCATCAAGGCGGCCGGGGAACTGAAGACCAAACCGACCCAGCAATCGGTGGCGAAACTGCGCGAAATCGGTATCGCGCCGCACATCATCGCCTGTCGGTGCGAATACCCGTTGGAGAAGGAAGTCCGGCAGAAGATCGCCCTGTTTTGCAATGTGCCGTACGACGCGGTGATCGAGGCGAAGGACGTCGATCACTCGATCTACGAGATGCCGTTGATGCT
This sequence comes from Verrucomicrobiota bacterium, assembly GCA_963205105.1. Lineage (GTDB taxonomy): Bacteria > Verrucomicrobiota > Verrucomicrobiia > Limisphaerales > CAIMTB01 > CAIMTB01. The sequence goes on from CAUJJW010000094.1 coordinate 5,678, forward strand.
GCAACGGGAGCGCATGGACGACCTGGTGTGCCGGTTGCTGCAATTGGAGGTGCCGCCGGCGGACATGCGGTCCTGGCAGGAGATCATCCGCAAGCTGATTGCGCCCGCTCACCGGGTGCGTATCGCGGTGGTGGGCAAGTACATCGAACTTCAGGACGCCTACAAATCGGTGTACGAGGCCATCATTCACGGTGGGATTGCCAACGACTGCGGGGTGCAGATCGAGAAGGTGGACGCCGAACAGATCGAACGGGATGGCGCGGAACGCGTGCTGAAAGGGGTGGGCGGCATTTTGGTCCCCGGTGGATTTGGTGAACGCGGGATCGAAGGCAAGATCGCGGCGGCGCGCTATGCCCGGGAGATGGGGGTTCCGTATCTTGGGTTATGCCTGGGCATGCAGATTGCCACGATTGAGTTTGGGCGGCACATCCTGGGGTTGGTGGGGGCGCATTCGACGGAATTTCAGAAGAACACCCCGCATCCGGTGATTGACCTGCAGGAAGAGCAGCGCGGGGTTCGCCTGGTGGGTGGCACGATGCGGTTGGGGGCCCAACCGTGTCAGTTGCTGATGGGATCGAGGGTTCAGCAACTGTACGACGCCCCGGTGGTGAACGAACGCCACCGTCACCGCTACGAGTTCAACAACTCCTACCGCCAGGCCTACGAGGAACAGGGTTTCGTGTTCTCCGGGACCACCCCGGACGGGCGTCTGGTGGAGTGCATTGAACTCAAGGACCACCCGTTTTACTGCGCGGTTCAGTTCCATCCGGAATTCCAGAGCAAACCCGATGCGCCGCATCCGTTGTTCCGGGGCTTCATCGCCGCGGTGCACGAGCATCTGCACCGGAAGCCGCTCTGAATCGGCCGATGACCTACCGCGAGGCGCTGGCTTACCTGGAAGGTCTGGGGCGTTTTGGACTTCGACCCGGGCTCGACACCGTCCGGGCGTTGGCCGCCTGTGCCGGGCATCCAGAGGGACGCCTGCGCTTCATCCATGTGGCGGGCACCAACGGGAAGGGTTCCACCTGCGCCTTCCTGGAGGCCATGTGCCGCGAGGCCGGTTTGAAAGTGGGCCTCTACACCTCGCCGCATCTGGTGAGTTTCCGGGAGCGGATCCAGGTGGATCGCGAACCGATCACGGAATCGGCGGTGGCCGAGTGGGTGGGGGTCGCGCGCGACTGGGTGACTTCCGAGCGCGGATGGGTGGAGGCGCATCCCACCTTCTTCGAGATGGTCACAGTGATGGCGCTGGCGTGGTTTGAGCGGCAGGGCTGTGACCTGGTGATATGGGAAACGGGCCTGGGCGGGCGCCTGGACGCCACCAATCTGGTGACTCCGATGGTGTCGGCGATCACGAACATCGGTTGGGACCACATGGAATGGCTGGGGCAGACCCTGCCGGAGATCGCCCGCGAGAAGGCGGGGATCATCAAGCCGGGGGTTCCGGCGGTGACGACGGAACGTGAGGGCGAGGTGTTGGATGTGCTGCGGGGCGTGGCGCAGACCGTGGGGGCGCCGTTTCGGAACGTGGACCCTGATGATGCCGAATGGGCTGCCTACCAGGATGTGCCGCTGGCGTTGTTGGGGGCGCATCAACGCCGGAATGCGGTTCTGGCTCTTGCCGCCGTGGATGCGGCGGGGCTGACCGAACGACTGGGCAGGGAAGCGATCCGGCGGGGTCTGGCCTCCGCGCGGTGGTCCGGACGCTTTCAGGTGGTTCAGCGCTCCGGGCGGACGCTGGTGCTGGACGGTGCGCACAATGCCTCGGGCCTGGAGGTGCTGGCGGCGGCGATGGCGGAAGTGTTTCCCGGACGCCGGTATGGGCTGTTGGTGGGCATGCTGGCCGACAAGGACCCGGGCCAGGCGGGGGAGTGGTTGGCGCGCGGGGCGTCGCGGGTGGTGGTGGTGCGGGTGGCTTCCAATCGGGGCGGCGACCCAACCCGGTTGGTGGAGGTTTTTCAGAAGGGTGCGGGTGGTGGGGAGGTGGCGGTGGCCTCGACCCTGGCGGAGGGGTTGGGGTGGATGGCGGGCGAGGATTTGGTTTTGGTGACGGGGTCGATGTACCTCATGGGCGAGGCTTTGGAGTGGTTGGGAGGGATAACGGCCCATGAACGGCAATTGAACGACTGGAGTCGAAGACCCTGAACCGGCGAGTTGATGGCAGCGGTTTCAGCGGACTTCCGAAGCCGCCGTTGCCGTCTTTCACCTCTTCCCCCACTATCAGCGGAACGGATGCCAACGTCCTATCGGCGCGATGAAGAGCCAGCGAACCAGCGATTGCTGGCGGCGTTTGTGGTTTCGTTGTTGGCCCACGTGTCGCTCTTTGGGGTGGTCCAGATCGGCAATCAGCTGAAGTGGTGGGATTCCCAGCCGTTCTCCATGTTCCGCAAGGTGCGGTTCACCCCGGAGGAACTCGCCAAGCTTCAGGAAGAACAACGCCGCCGACAGGAGCAGCAGCCGACCATTTTCGTGCAGGTGACCCAGCCGTCGGAGGACACTCCGACCCAAACGGCCCTGTATTCCTCGCTGTCCAGCCGGGCGGCGAATCCCGAGCCAGCTCCGGGCGATCAGCCCAAGATCGACGGTCGCCAAACCCAGACGCTTCGGACCGAGGACGCGCCCCGAGTGGCGGCCGGGCGTCCGACCCCGCCGCCCCAGGAAGAACTTCCGGGAACGGCCGACGCCTCCCCGGAGACGCCGTCGCGAGCCACCCCCCAACCCGAACAGGTGGCGAAACTGGAGATACCCAAGCTGGTTGAAAAAATTCCCGAGCCAAAACGCCAGCAGGGACTTGGCGAGATGGCGTTGCCGTCGGTGATCCCCATTCCGCAGGTGACTCCCGAACCGCCGGTCGAGCGGTCCCCCGACCGCACCGCGGAAACCACCCCGCCGCCGAAGCCCGAGCCAACCCCGGAGCCGGTGACCGTGCAGGCCAAGCCCGCCGAAACCGGTCAGGAATCGCCCGCGCCACGGGCACGTCCACGCACCATCACCGAGGCGAAGGCGAGGCAGAGCCTGCTGGCCGGAGAGAAGATGAAGCAGGATGGCGGCGTTTCCCGAAAAGGCCCCGTCTCGCTGGATGTGAAGGGGGTGCCTTTTGGCGCGTATGATGAAGCCTTGATCATGGCGGTTCAGAACCGGTGGTTCGATCTGCTGGAGGAACGCAAATTTGCCGGCGGCGCGCGCGGGAAGGTGGTGGTGAAATTCAACCTGCACGCCGACGGCAGCGTTCGGATTGTGGAACCCCATGAGTCCACCCTGGATGACGCCCTGTTGACGGCTCTCTGTGTTCGGGCGATCCGCGACCCGTCGCCTTACGAGAAATGGCCGAGCGACATGTTGCGGATGCTGGGGACCAACATGCGCGAAATGCGGTTCACCTTTTTCTACAACTGAGTTCGGTCCGGGTGGGGAAAGCCTTTGCGGCATGCCCCCCGGAGCGGCTATCACGACCCCCGCACATTCTATGCTGCAACTGCTCCGTGACGGTGATTTGTACATCTGGGCGCTGGTGGCGACCTCGGTGGTGGCGCTGGCGATGACCATTGAACGCGGGATCGCCCTGCGCTGGGGACGGATCATTCCCGGCCGCCTCCTGGAGGAATTGGAGCGCTACACCCGCGGTGGCACCGCCGCCGACCTGGAACGCGCCACTCTGCAGCACGAATCGCCGCTGGGGCGTCTGCTGCGTTTGGGCATCGAAAACACCCGCCGCCCCCGCGAGGAGAACCACGACGCCATCGAGACCCGGGCCCGACGCGAGGTGTCCCGCCTGGAACGCGGCATCGTCGTCCTCGAAATTATCGTCGGTATCGCCCCGCTGCTCGGTTTGGTGGGCACCGTGCACGGCCTGATCGCGCTGTTCGGTGACCTGGGCCAGATGGGCCTGGGGGACAGCTCGGTCTTTGCCCGCGGCATCGCGATCGCCCTCAATGCGACCTTGCTCGGGTTGCTGGTTGCCATCCCGTCCCTGATTTTTTGGAGCTACTACAGCCGAAAGATCGAATCGATGGCCATCGAGATGGAGTCGGCCTGCGCAGAGTTGTTGGAACACCTCTACCCGCGGAACGAGACGCCGTCCTCCCGGTCCGGAACCGGTTCCTCCCCGTCGCGGTCGAACTGAACGGAACGCATCCCCCGCCTCGCCATGCGCTTTACCCAGGGCAGACGTCGTCCCGCTCCGTCGGTCATCATCGTCTCGCTGATCGACGTGCTGCTGGTCGTCCTGATCTTCCTGATGGTGTCGACGACCTTCCGGCAGACGCCGGCGGTCAAGCTGGCCTTGCCCGAGGCGAAAACCGACCAGAAAGCGGGCGCGACGCCCAACCAGCTGGTGGTCACCGTCGTGAAGGCCGAGCCGCACCTCTACCTCGGAACCCGTCCCGTCACCCTCGAACGGCTGCGTTCGGAACTCGTGGCCCAGGCCGCCGCGATCTCCAATCTCACGCTCTCGATCCAAGCCGACATCGGGGCACCGTGGGGTCAGGTCTTCAACGTGATGGAGGCCGCCAAGGCCGCGAACATCCGGACCGCCGATGCCGTGACCAAGAACATCACCGGTCCGTAGCCAGGCTGAGCAGCGACCTGGGGTCGACATAAGGCAGTCCGTGGGCGTCGGCCACGGCGCGATGGGTGATCTTCCCGTTGCAGACGTTGATACCGCTGGCGAGGGCGGGCTGGCGTTGTACCGCATCCTCGAGCCCGCAGTCCGCCAGCAGCTGAACGAAGGGGAACGTGACGTTGGTGAGGGCCTGGGTCGCGGTGCGGGCGTAGGCTCCCGGCATGTTGGCGACGCAGTAGTGAAGCACCCCTTCCTCGGTGTAGACCGGATGATCGTGGGTGGTCGGGCGCGACGATTCCGCACAGCCGCCCTGGTCGATCGCGATGTCCACCAGCACACTCCCCGGCCGCATCCGCCGCAGCATCTCGCGTCGGATCAGTTTGGGCGCCCGCGCGCCCGGCACCAGCACCGCGCCAATCAGGAGATCCACCGACGGCAGGATGTCCATGAGGTGCGCGTCGCTGGAGTAGAGCGTGTGGGCGGTGTGCAGGGTGATGTCGAGGAACCGCATCCGCTCCAGATCGACCTCCAGGATGGTGACATCCGCGCCGACGCCGGTGGCCATGCGGGCGGCATTGATGCCGGAAGTGCCGCCCCCGAGGACGACCACCTTGCCCGGCAGGACGCCCGGGACGCCGCCGAGCAACACCCCGCTGCCTTCCTGGTGCTTGGCCAGGAAATAGCCCCCGACGATCACGCTCATGCGACCGGCGATCTCGCTCATCGGCTCAAGCAGTGGGAGCCGGCGGTTCACTTCGATGGTCTCGTAGGCGATGGCGGTGACACCGGATTGGAGCAGGGCATCGGTGCAGGACCGGTTGGCGGCGAGATGGAGGTAGGTGAACAACAATTGGCCCGGGCGGAGCAGGGGGTACTCCGATTCCAGCGGCTCCTTCACCTTCACCACCAGGTCGGACTTTTCAAAAATGGCGCGGTGATCCTCGAAGACCTTGGCGCCGGCGGCCTCGTAATCGGCATCCGGATAACCTGCGCCAATGCCCGCGCCTGTCTCGACCACCACACCATGTCCCTGCCGGGCCAACTGGTACGCGGCGGAGGGAAGCAGGGCGACGCGATGTTCCTGATCTTTGATTTCCCGCGGTATGCCGATGACCATGCCGGATTCTTGAGTCCGAGGATCAATTTGCAATCGCGCACACCGCAAAGCTCCGTCGGGTTCTACGGGAGCACCTCGGAGCAAGGCCGAGACGAAGGCAGAAGGCGTGGGGAAGGAACTGGAAGGGCCGTTCGTGCCGCGACTCAGCGGAACTGGCATGGATCAGCTTCTCCAGCGGTGCGGCGGACTAGTCCTTAGGGGTGATGGTCAGGCCCTGCCCGAGTCTGTCTAGATACCACGGAGTCCGTGTCGTGGACGCTGGGTTTTCGCGGCATCCACGAAGTCCATACCATTCTGATTTTTAAAGCCGGTTCAACGCCGACATCTCAACGACCACCCATGATTCCGATTTCATCGATCCCGACCTTTCCCACGACGTCCAGGCAGGCCTTTGTTCCCTGGAGAAGGGAGGGTGGGACGAAACAAGGCACCCGACTTGTCGCGACCTGGATGCTGGTGTCGGCGGTCTCGCTGGCCGTTCTTCAGCCTGTCTCGGGCGCCGAATCCGGAACGCTGACGGTGGTGGCACTCACGGGGGATCCGGTTCCCGATGGCAATGGCAAGTTCTTCGACTTCTCCGATGTGCTCATCAATGACGCCGGACAGGTCGCGTTCTATGCCGACCTCTTCGGCACCCAGGGCGGTGGACGCGACAATGCGGGTGTCTTCAGGAAGGATGGGAACACCTTCATTCAGCTTGCCCGGGCCGGTCAGAACCTTCCGTCGGGCGAAGGGGTGCTGGCGGGTCGGCATGATTTCGCGATCTTTTCGACACGGATCAACCAGTCGGGACAGGTGGCCTTTCAATCCGTCATCTACCGAAATCAAACCCGGCGAGGCGATCGCACCGGACTCTTCGTGGGCGACGGCAATCCATGGGTTCAATGGATCGGCGCAGGCCAGTCGTTGAGCGGCAACTTGGGAGAACTGGAACCCGTTCCGCCTTACACGTCCTTCGCCTTCAATGACGCCGGTCAGATCCTGTTTGTCGGCACCTTCAAGAACCAAGATGGCCCCGGTAAGAATGGGATTTTCCTGACGCAAGGAACGAACGTGACCTTGGTCGCAACGACAGGGGAATCGGCCGAAGATTACTACGTCCTGGGCTCGAGTGTCGGCCTGAACCATGTCGGGCAGGTGGCTTACGTGGCGTCCGTCGGCTCCTGGGGCAACGATGCAGTATTTCGCCGGTCGGGCGCATCCGCGCCCGTGAGGATAGCCCAACCGGAGCAGGCGGTTCCCGGCGGCACCTTGCAGATGGAAGGTTATGGATACCTGTCGATCAATGATGCCGGCCAGGTCGCCTTTTCCGGTCAAATCACCACGGAATCCTTCGAGACCGCATCGGCCCTGCTTCTTGGAGACGGAACGACAGTCACCGTCCTTGTCCGTGATGGTGATGCGGTTCCAGGAGGTCAGGGACGGATCGACGCCGTGAATACCCTGAGTGCATCCAGTCTGAATGCCGCGGGTCAGATCGCTTTCTGGGCTTCCCTGAACGGAGCGGGCGGTGAGGCAGGACGGAACCTCGCCCTGTTCCGCGCCGGCGGACAAGGCCTGATCGAGATCGTCAGGGCAGGGGAGACGGCTCCGGAAGGCAATGGGACTTTTGACTTCGATGCGGAATCCTGGATCGAGAGTGTTTCCCTGAACCCTGCAGGACAGGTCGCCTTCGGGGCCACCCTGGCAGGCACCAGCGGCGGCTACGCCGACAATTCAGGCATCTACTTCCATGACGATGCGTTGGGTCTGCTGAAGGTTGCCCGCAAGGGCGACCCCTTTCTCGGCAGCACCTTCGTCGGGTTGGAGTTCTGGTCTGCAACCGGCGTGTTCTCGGGGCTGCTCAACAACCGAAGACAGGTCGCCTTCGAATTCGACCTCAACGATGGCCGGAGTGGCATCGCGGTTTGGACCGCTCCCGCCGGTGGGAGCTCGCAACCGTTGCGATCTCGCATCACTTACGACCCGGCCCAGAAAGCCGTCGTCACCTCCTGGCCGGCCGAGGCGACGGGTGTGACACTCGAATCGAGCACCAACCTTGCAAATCCCGCCGGTTGGACTCGGGTCGACGGTGCTCCGGTGCCATCGGGATCGGAATGGCACATGACGCAACCGATCGACACTTCGGAGCGCTTCTTTCGCTTGAAGAAGAACGCACCGTGAGGGTCGCCAGACCCGTTCGGTCAAAGCCCAATCCATCGTCGCAGGGCCCATCCCTCTTTTCGGACAGGCTCTCGGCCGGACCGATTCAGATGAAATCGATGGAGTTCACGCCAAGACGCTGAGACGCAAAGAAAAGCCCCAAAAGGGCAGGATTGGGACCTTCCAGGCACCCAAACCTTTTGGTTCGCGGACACTCACAGGTGCAGTGCTCATTTTCGGCCGGTCCTTCTTGGCGTCTTCGCGTCTTTGCGTGAG
>CAUJJW010000095.1 GCA_963205105.1 Verrucomicrobiota bacterium
CCGGACAGCGCGCGCGGCACCGGAACCCCGGCACCGGCAAACCTTCGCGCGACGCGCGTCCCTCCGATTGGAAGCGCGCCCGCCAACAGGTCCTTCACTCCGCCGCCTTCCCCTCCACCCCCCGATTCCGCGCTGTCCGCAGCGTGGCGCGAGATTTCGGACCCCGTCGCTCCGTTTCTTGAATCGGTCCGCACCTTTCTGTCCGAACAGATCGATCTCTTCGAGCCGGAGGTGGCGGAGGGCGCCCGCTACGCGCTATCGGCCAGCGGCAAGCAATTACGGCCCGTCCTGGTCGCCCTGGCGGCGCAAGCCGCCGGCGGACTGACGCCCGCCCACACCACCGGCGCCGCGATTGTGGAACTGGTCCATCTGGCAACCCTCGTCCATGACGATGTCATCGATGCCGCTGGACTCCGTCGACAGCGCCCCACCGTGGCTGCCCGCTATGGCAACCGAACCGCGGTCCTGCTGGGAGATTGCCTCTTCGCCCACGCGCTTCAATTGGCGGCCTCCTTCCCAAGCACGGACGTCTGTCGTGTCGTATCGGCTGCCACCAAGGCGGTTTGCTCGGGCGAGATTCTGCAAACGCTCCGCCAGGGGCGCCTGGACCAACCGCTCGAGGAATACTTCCGGGTAATCCGACTGAAGACGGCCGAACTATTCGCACTGGCGTGCGAACTTGGCGCACTTCTTTCGGCGACTCCCACCACGCATCGAGGTGCGCTCAAGCGCTTCGGGATTGCGTTTGGCACCGCGTATCAGGTCTTCGACGACTGCCTCGATGTGTTCGGCAACGAAACGATGGCCGGAAAAACGCTCGGCACCGACTTCGCCAGCGGCAAGGTCACCCTTCCCTTGCTGCTCGCCCATCTCAGCGCCTCCCCGTCGGATCGCGCCCGTCTCGAGACGCTCCTGAACCGTCGCGGCACCAGTCCTGCCGAGGAGCTTCGCGCCATCCTGGACCAGCAGGACGCCGGAGCCCGGGCCCAGGAGGTCGTCGGTTCCTATTTGGAAGCCGCCCGGGACGCACTGCGCCCGCTCGATGGCGCACCGGGCACGCTACCACTTTCGGCCCTCACTCAATACCTCGGCGCCCAGGTGGCGCGCCTCGGGACAGGCTGATCCCATGGCCTCACCCACCGTCGCCGCGGTCACTCCTGCGGAACCACCCACCCCCCACGTCGAGCCTGAGGACGCATCGCTCGTCCTCCGCTCCCAAGGAGGCGACCTCGCGGCGTTCGATCTACTCATCCGCCGCCATCAGGAACGCGTCTATGCAACGGTCTACCACATGACCGCCAATCATGAGGACGCTGCCGACATCACCCAGGAAACCTTCATCAAGGCCTACAACGCCCTGCCGGGATTCAAGGGGGAGGCCGGGTTCTTCACCTGGATCTATCGCATTGCCGTCAATCGGACTCTGAACTTCCTCAAGCAACGCAGGAATCGGACGCCTCACCTCAGCCTTAACGACATCGATTTCAACGCCGAACACGACCCCGATCTGGTCGCCCTCACCTCCGAAAACACGCCCCGGCGGGATCTGAACCTTACCGAACTCCAGGAAAGGTTGAACACCGCTCTGATGAAGCTGTCGGAATCCCACAGAATGGTCGTGGTCCTGCATGATATCCAAGGTGTGCCACACGAGGAAATCGCGCGGATCATGGACTGCAATACTGGAACCGTGCGTTCACGACTCTTCTACGCTCGGCAACAATTGCAGGGACTTCTCTCCGACTACCTGAAATGACGTGCATGCAACCGCCCGATGACGCTGAACAACGGCTGGTCCGACTTCTCGCCCTCAAGCGGCATGAAATCCCGCCTCCCGGATTCTTCGATCAGCTCCCGGTCCGGATTCTTGTCAATCTTCGCGCCGGAACCGAAGTCGTCGAGATCCCGTGGTGGACCCGAGCTTGGCGTGTGTTGATCCACGAGCCCATGATTGGGCTTTCCTACGCCGCCCTGGGTGTGGGCGCGGTTCTTTTTGGGATCAGTGTGCTGGAAACGGCCATCGATGTTCAGAACCCTCCCCTAAGTCCGACCCAAGGACTGTTCCCAACCGTCACTTCAGACCTGGTGCTCAGCGACCCCCAAGGCGTGCAACCCGGGATGATTTATCGGATCGTGGAACCAACACCGGCGACATGGTTCCAGCCCAGCTTAAATCCGCCTTCCCATACCTTGGGTCTGACTCCGTTTTCCCGCGGAGGGTCCGTCGAATGGATTCAGGTGGGCGGGACATCCCCACGCTGACATTCGCCCATTTTTTAGCCAAAGAGGGGCACTGGTTTATCCAGTGCCCCTCTCGGTAAGCGGCTACGACGATTCGATGTGCGTGCGGTCGGCTGCGTGGTATCCAGTTCAGATGCGGTCAAACACCAGCACCCGTCCCTCCAACCTCGCAACCAACTGATTCTCCTTCACTTGGACGTCGAGGGCGAGTTCCTTGCCCTCACCACCGAAGGTCACCCGGTAAACCTCACCCGCTTTGGACCAGCCACCTTCTCCATTGGACATGAGCGGCCCCAACGCTGTCGTGGTCGGAGCTTTGGCGGGCGCCCGGGGCACCACGCCGGTCGTGTTGGCCAGGGGCTGTCCTCGTTGACCGCCTCCGGGACCACCCGTCAATCCATAGCGGGAACGGAGCAGGTCAGCCGAGGGATCCGTGGCTGGTTGTTGCGGGATCGCACGCGCTGCGATCGATCGGGCGGACAATCCGCCGCCCCCGGATCCGTCGTCCGAACCGGAAGGAGCTGCCTGGGCCGCCGGCGCCGCGGAGGCGCGTCCGACGGTCTGCAAAAGCTTCTGCTCGTCCTTCGCTTTAACCTTCAGAATCGCCTTGTTGTCCGTGGTGAAGCCAATCGTCATCTCGTCCAAATAAACATTCAGGGCTTTGCGAAGCAGGTTGAATTCAACCGCCGGCAGCTTGGTGGTTCCGACGATCTTCATCTCAGCCACGCTCCTGCGCACGTTCAGGCGCCATCGACCCAAAATGTGCTCATCCTTGTACTTCTGAGAAATACCGGTCCGCAGATAGCCCTCCAAATCCCGAAAGTCCAAGCCCAGCAATTCATTCACGAGTTCGGGATTATCAGCCACCGCACGAATCCGAGCGTGCTCAAGAACCTGAGAAAGACCCGCCCGCGACTGGATCAGTGAATTCACTTCCGGATCCTTGGCCAATTCGGCGATTTCAGGCTTTTCTGCGAAGCCCAGGAAAGGTGGGTAGCTGGCCAAGCGGCTGTGGATGGCAGGGTTGTTGTAAACAAGACCCAGAATGTCCGACGCCAAGTAATGATCGTCGCTGGCCGGTTGGTAGTGTTCAACGATCCGGTTGAGCCCCGTGGACTCCGCACCATGCGTCAACGCGTTGACCAGTTTGAGCCCGGAGGATGCCTCGTTGTCATCGGCCAACTGGGTGGTCAAATAACCCGGCACATAAGTGACGATGCCGATCAGCACCAACCAGACCGTTCCCAGCACACCGCCCAGCGCAATCCCGGACCTTTTGTTCAACCGTTCCCATCGCGCGAAGGTGTAGTCGTCGGTGTTGTCCTTGTAGTGGCGCTGAATCAGGTGGTGAACCACAAACGCCACGATCGAAACGAGGATCGAAACGACCACGAAACCGACCAGCGGCGGCAAATAAAACTGCCAGATCGGGTTGGTGTAACCAACCAGCGGCACCACGCCTGCCAACCAGCCCCCCACCGTGCCCGAGAACATGGCGGCCACGATCGCGCCAATCAGGCAGACCGCGCTGCGAATCGCGCCAAAAAAGAATCCGATCACGGCGGCGAGCAAAACCAAGGCCACGCCCAGAACCCAAATCGTCATGCCGAAAAGCTACGCCTTCGTTTGCCCAAGGCACGCCGAAAATTGCTTGAGCCTTCAAAGGTTCACCTCCCCCAGCCGCCTGGAAGGAAGTTGCCGTTACCCTCGACATTCCCCCGCCCCCGTCGGTCAAGAACCAGCACACAGCAGAACGTTCCTGTCGCAGGTTGTGAATTCTCCCTTTCCCCACCGCCGCCGCACACCCATCATCCGGCCCGCCGTCCGAACCCGGCAGAACCGAAGAACAAGGAATCCCATGGGTGCCGACACGTCTGTCGCTCAAAAAATCGAAGCTCCGCGTCTTCAACCGCTGTCGCTCCCGTCCCGCTTGGCGACAGCCCCGGCTCGCCCGCCGGCCTTTCCCGTGTCCGTGCGCAATGCAGCAGGCACGACCGTCACCCTGGGCGATCCTCGCGCCACCCGCGCTCTGGTCGCCCTCATGAACGTCCACGCCGTCGTCGGCGGAGCCGCGTGCCATTGGGGCGGACCAGCGGCTTTCGCCGAAATCAACTCCGCCATCCATGGCCTCATGTTTTCCACCCAGGGACGCGCCTGGTACGATGCCTACCATTTCGTCAACGACGCTGGGCATGCAGAGAACGGAATTTACGCACTCCGCGCCAACTTGGGATTCGACGACCTCACCTTCGAAGATCTCCAGCAATTTCGCTCACTCCAATCCAAGCTGACCGGCCATGGCGAATCGCACCTGAATCCCGAAGGCGTGCTGCTTTCCAACGGACCACTGAGTTCCGCCGTGGGACAGGCCCAGGGCCTGGCGATGGCGGACAAGACCGCGGGTTGCGACCGGGTCACGATCCTGGTGGTCTCCGACGGCGCCTCGATGGAGGGTGAGGCAAAAGAGGCGTTCGCCGCCATCCCCGGGCTCGCCAACAAGGGACGTGTCAATCCGTTCGTGATGATCGTTTCCGACAACGACACCAAGCTCTCCGGACGCATCACCAAGGATTCGTTTTCCATGCAGCCCACCTTTGAGGCCATGGATGACCTGGGCTGGAAGGTGGTTCGCGTTCCCAACGGACATGACCTGCAAGCCGTGTACCTCGCGATCGAAAGCGCCGTCACGTCCGCCAAGGCCAACCCCTCCCAGCCAGTCTGCCTTTGGGTGAAGACCATCAAGGGTTACGGCATTCAGGAAACCCAGGATAACAGCGCTGGCGGTCACGGTTTCCCTCTCACCAGCGGCGAAAAGATCCAGGCCTGGATCACAGAACTGTACACCGGAGACACCCCGCCGCAGCCGCTGGTCGACTGGGCGAAAGGCTTAAGGTCCGAATGGGAAGCCAAGGAAGCGGAGAAGAAATCCAAGGCATCCGGTTCCACGACGCCTGCCGCGCCAGCTCCGAAGAAGGACAAGGTACAAGCCGGGCTCGCCAAGGCCGCCATTCGGGCCGCTGCGGATGGCTATCCCGTCTTTTCAGTAAGCTCCGATGTCCAGGGCTCCACCGGCATCAGCCCGTTCCAGAAGACGTTTCCAGATCGATTTGTCGAAGTCGGGATCGCCGAAGCCAACATGGTGAGCGTCGGGGCCGGCTATTCCAAATCGGGCTTCATCCCGATTGTCGACACCTTCGGCCAGTTCGGCGTCACCAAGGGTAATCTGCCACTCACCATGGCCGCCCTTTCCCAGGCTCCCGTCATCGCACTCTTCTCCCATGTGGGCTTTCAGGATGCGGCGGACGGGGCGAGCCATCAGGCGACCACCTACTTCGCCGCCGTCAGCGCGATCCCGCACACCGTGGTGATCGCTCCAAGTTGCAGCGATGAAGCCGAGGCTCTCATGTATGAGGCAATCCGCCGGCAAGCGGAAGACCGCAAGGCAGGCCGCGACGGCGAGAATTATGTGTTCTTCGTCGGCCGCGAGAACTACCCGCTGGCCTGGGTCGACAATGCCGCCTATCCCTGGGGCAAGGCCCAGGTCCTTCGAGAGGGTTCCGATGTGGTGCTGGTGGGCACGGGCGTTCTGGTCAATAAAGCCATCGAAGCCGGTAAACGCCTCGAGGCACTAGGGATTCAGGCGACGGTCATCAACAACCCCTTCGTCAACCGCCCGGATTTGGAAATCATCGGTCCTGCGGTGGCGAAATGCTCCGGACGGCTGGTGACGATCGAGGATCACCAAGTCGTCGGCGGCATGGGAGCTCAACTTTCCCATGCCTTGAGCCAGGCCGGCGTCGCTCATCGTGTGCGAACCCTTGGCATCGGAGGCGAGTTCGGCCAGTCCGCATATCTTGCGGAGCATCTGTACGAGAAACATGGTCTGACCGGTCCCAAAATGGCCGAGGCAGCCGTCAAACTGGTCCGGGGTTAGTTCTTCGACGACACCAACCGCGTTCGGCTCAAGCCCGGATGGTGCACAAGCGTCGTCGGGAGACGAGGAGGCAGCCCAACGGGCCGAGCGGCCGAAGCGCTTCCGACCCGGCTGTGTGGTAACACACTGCCCGGTTAAGAAAGCGAAGCCGACAACGCCAGTCCTGCGCGCACCAAGCAAGTCCGCGCAGACCGGGGGTGAACGATCCGGGCTAGATGAACTTGAGCTGGGTCGTCGGCTCGGCGTCGTCCCAGTTGCGTGGTCTTCGGCTCTGGATCGAAGCCACGTCCTTGATCGACACCTGATGCCCGCGGGCTTTGGCGTTCTTCACCGCCAACTCCGCCGGTTTGGCCGTCTGCTGACTCACCTTCTGGTACGGCGCAGGCTTGTACTTGATGTAGACCAATTCCGGGGTGTCCGGCTCGAAAAGGAGGATCTTGGCTTTGGGTTCGGGACAGAGTTGATACTCCTTGTCCAGAATGGTTCCCCCGAAGGTAAAGCGCTTCATCCATGTCGCCTCGCGGGTGCTGTAAGCCAGGGTGAACACACGGTCCCTCTCGGGGGGCAGGCAATACATCAGGTCCTGACCGATGAAGAGTTTTTCGGGAAGTTCCACGACCTTGTACCGCCCGTCCTTGAAGATGAGCAGCAGCTTGTCGAACTTAGAACACATCAGGGGGAATTCGTCCCCCCCGGCCTTGTAGCCGATGTACCCGCTCTCGCGGTCGTAGGTGACCTTGAAGGTCTTGAAAGCGACATCCTTGGCCTCCACCTCATCGAATCGTCCGGAGCGCGTCTGACGCGGGTAGTCGGGACCGTATTTGGCGATCAGGCCCTTCAATCGGCCGATCGCATACCCCTTCACATTCTTGAGGTGTTTGAGGGTCTGGTTCAGCTCCGCCTGGAGCTTGTCCATCTCATCCCGGTGCTTGTGAATGTCGAACAACGAGATTCGACGGATCGGCACCCGGAGTAGCATTTCGACGTCGTCGTCCGTCAGGTCCCTCCGCATCTGGCTCCGCAAGGGCTTAAACCCCTCGTGCACCTCGTGCTGGACGGCTTCCGCGGTCTTCGCGCTCTCAATGCGCTTGTAAACGCGGTTTTCCACGAAGAGCTGCACCAGGGTCTTCTGGTGCAATTCCAGATCGAGCTTGTCGCGCTGGAGCTCGAGTTCCCGGCGCAACAGATCCACCAGTTGACCGGTGTTCGCCTGCAACACCTCCGACACCGTCATTTCCACCGGCCGGCTGTCCCGGATCACCACGATGCGGCTGGTGATGGACTGCTCGCATTGGGTGAACGCATACAACGCATCCACCAGGGCCTTGGGGTCGACCCCCTTCGGCACATCGACAGCGATCTCGACCTTCTCCGAGGTGAAATCGTTGATGGCTTTAACCTTCAGTTTCCCCTTCTTGGCCGCGTCTTCGATCGAGCCGATCAACGAGTCGGTGGTCGTGCCGGGCGGGATCTCCGAGATCACAACGGTATCCTCGTCCTTCACCTTGACCTTGGCCCGCACCCGTACCGAGCCGCGGCCGTCCGCGTACTCCTTGGCATCCATGAGGCCGCCGGTCGGAAAGTCAGGCACCAGCTTGAAGGTCTTGCCCTCCAGGATGGCGACTTGCGCCTCAAGCAATTCGATCAGGTTGTGAGGCAGAATTCGGGCGGAAAGGCCCACCGCAATCCCCTCCGTCCCGAGCATCAGCAGCAACGGCAGCTTGCATGGAAGAGCGACAGGCTCCTGGTTGCGCCCGTCGTAGGTCGGAACGAATTCGGTCAGTTCGTCATTGAAAAGCTCGGTGCGCGCCAATTCCGTCAACCGCGCCTCAATGTACCGAGCCGCCGCCGGCGGATCGCCGGTGAAGATGTTCCCGAAATTCCCCTGCCCCTCAATGACGTAGCGCTTGTTGGTCAACACCACGATGGCATCGCCAATCGAGGCATCGCCGTGCGGGTGAAATGGCATCGTCTGACCGACAACATTCGCCACCTTGTGCAGCTTGCCGTCGTCCATCCGGTGCATGGCCCAGAGGATTCGGCGCTGCACCGGTTTCAGGCCATCGGCGAGGCTGGGAATGGCACGATCGCGAATGACGTAGCTGGCATACTCCAGGAAGCACTCGTCCATCCGCTTGTGGAGCCCATGGGTTGGGCGGTGGTGGGCGGGATGGATCGGCTGCGGGGCGGGAGCCGGGGCATCGCCCGGCGTGGGTTCGGAACTCATGAGATTCGATCGCTGAAATCGGAATCAGGCGGACGGACACCAAGGATTCTGGGGCCCGGGCGCCGCACCAAGTCATCACACACGGTTATTCCCACTCGATGGTGCCCGGCGGCTTGCTGGTGATGTCCAGAACGCATCGATTGATGCCCTTGACCTCATTGACGATGCGGTTCGAGAGCTTTTCCAGCAGGTCGTAGGGGAGTTTTACCCAGTCCGCAGTCATCCCATCCTGCGATTCCACCGCCCGGATGCAGATCGTGTAGTCGTAGGTACGCTCGTCCCCCATCACCCCGACGCTCCGCACCGGCAGCAACACCGCGAAACTCTGCCAGAGCTTGTAGTAGAGCCCGCTCGCCTTCATTTCCTCGACCACAATGGCATCGGCCGCCCTTACCATCTCCAACTTGGCCGGGGTCAGGTCCCCCAGGCAACGCACGGCCAATCCGGGTCCCGGAAACGGCTGGCGATAGACGATCTCCCGCGGCAATCCCAGCTCCAGGCCAAGCACCCGAACCTCATCCTTGAACAGGCATCGCAAAGGCTCCACCAGCTTGAATTTCATCCGCTTTGGCAGGCCGCCCACGTTGTGGTGGCTCTTGATCAGCGCGGCGGGATTCCCAGCAATCGGCACCGACTCGATCACGTCGGGGTACAGTGTTCCCTGAGCCAGGAATTTCGCCTCACCCGCCCGCTTGGTTGCCGCCTGAAAGACCTCGATAAAGGTCCTGCCAATGACTTTTCGTTTACGTTCCGGATCGGTGACTCCCCGCAATCGTTTCAGAAACAGATCGCTGGCATCCTCATACTGCAGCCGAATCTTGAAATGCCTGCCGAACACCTCCTGCACCACCTCGGCTTCGCGAGACCGAAGCAAGCCGTTGTTCACGAAGATGCAGGTCAATTGATCCCCGACCGCCTTGTGGATCAACGCCGCCGCCACGCTGGAGTCCACACCACCACTCAAGCCCAGCAGCACCCGATCCTTGCCAACCACCGACCGAATCTCCTCCACCGCCTGATCGACGTAGTTGCGCATCGTCCAGTCGGTGCCGCACCCGCAGATCCGGTGCACGAAATTTTTGATCACCTCGCGGCCATGGGTGGTGTGAACGACTTCAGGGTGGAACTGCAAGCCGACGTATCGACGCTCACGATTCTCGATCACCGCGTAATCCGAGTTTTCCGTGGTGGCGACCACCCCGAATTCCTTGGGCAACCGCGTCAGCCGGTCCCCATGGGAATTCCAAACCTGAAGCGTGGAAGGCAGTCCCTCGAACAGCGGGCAGCTGGAATCCAGGACCGTCAGCGTCCCTTTGCCAAATTCCCGCTTCTGGCCTTTCTCCACCTTGCCGCCCAGAAAATGGGCCAACAACTGGACGCCGTAGCAGATCCCCAGAACCGGAATGCCCATCTTGAAGATCGCCCGATCGGGCAGCGGGGCATCCTTCGCGTAAACGCTCGCAGGACCTCCCGAAAGAATGATCCCTTTCGGCTGCATTGCCCGGATCTCGGCGGCGGGAGTGTCGTACCGCAGGATGGTGGAGTACACATGGCATTCGCGGATCCGCCGGGCGATCACCTGGGTGTACTGGGAACCGAAATCGAGAATCACGATCTGCTCAGGCATGGCGTCAAAGAAGTCTTTTGCTCATCACCGGCATGGGAAGCGAGCGAATTCTCGTCGATTCGAGCAACTTGCCGAAGATTCAAAACAAACCAGGTCTGAAATGGAATCCAGGCTGATGAACCATGGCTTCGGTACCTTCAGGTTCCGACCTTTCATGCCGCATTCGCCACCACATCGCTACACTTTGGCGGGAAACCAGTGGTAGAGCATGAAATAGATCAATACCCCCGTCACCGACACGTACATCCAGAGGGGCCAGGTCCACCGTGCCAGCCGTCGATGAGCCTCGAATTGCTCAGCCACCGCCCGGCGTATCGTCACCAATGCCATCGGGACGATGACAATCGCCAGCAGGATGTGCGAGATCAGCATCGCGTAGTACACACCCAGGATCCAACCATCAGCCCCCAGCTTGGTGTGAACGCCTCGGACCAGGATTTTGTGGGCCACATAGGTCACCAAGAACACGCAGGATGCGGCAAACGCTCCGGTCATAAACCACCGATGCGCCATTTTCCGCCCCGTGCGGATGCACGCGAACCCGAGTGTCAGACAGATCAACGCGATCCCGTTCAACGTGGCGTTTACCGCCGGAAGATCGCTGACTTGCATATTCAACGTTCCTTTTCGAGCTCCGCCAGAATCTCAAGAACACGTCCGGCTGCCCCGGGCTCCAGGCCCTCCACTGCGGATCGCACCCTGCCCAGGCGGTCCACCAGGATGATGAGAGTGCTGTGCAGAAAAAGATCCTCGGGCGATGCCCGTTGGTCTGCCGGATTCTCGCGAAGAACCAGCATGAGGTCCTCCGTTGCAAGCCTCTGAATCGCCGCACGGGTGCCCGTCACGAACTGCCAGCGGGTTCCTTCAGCACCCACCTTCTCCGCGTACCGTCCCAGGACCTCCGTGGTGTCGAACTCCGGATCCGACGTGAGGGACAGCAACCGGACCCCCGAGTTTTCGGGCAATTTCGTCTGAATGCTCTTCATGACTCCCGAGAGCTGGGTGCAGGGCCCCGGGCAGCGGGTGAAGATGAGATTGACGGCCCAGGGTCCACCCAAAAGGTTCGACCTCGAAAAAGCGGTTCCCGCCTGATTCGTCAGGGCGAAATCCCGAATCTCCCGAATCGCAGGAAGTTCACGCCGCGAGGGTGGCGGGGACGGTACTGT
>CAUJJW010000096.1 GCA_963205105.1 Verrucomicrobiota bacterium
GCTCGGGACAGGGCGGCAAACCCCGTCAGTGGACCCCCGACACAGACACCTACATCCAGCACATCGCCAGGATTGGCGAAACGCTCCGCGCCCACGGCCTCGGCTTTGAACTCAGCCTGCTCAGCCCCCTCGAAGTCGGCCCCGGATATGCCCGCGCCACCGGTGAGTCAGGTCGCTGGGTCCAGTTCCGCGAGGGCTGGCGGGACCCGGTCACCGGCGCTTATTCCGTCGGGCTTTGGGAACAGCGCCGCTGGACCAACAACAAGGGCACGGTCGAACTCCGCCGCAGCAGGGTCCGCGCCTTCGCCTTCCGGGAACGCCGCATCGGCCAAACCGCGTTCTACGCCGTCGATCCCGCCGACATCGTGGAACTCCGCCAACCCCCGGATCTCGAACTGGGCAGCGAATCGCCAGGCGCCAAGCAGCGACGCCTGGTGGTCCGCGGGTCCGGGGATGCCGACGCCAACCCGCGCGACCGTGTCCTGGTGGTGGTCTCCTACGACGTCCCTGAAATGGACTATTTCAGCCCGAAAGCCCTGCCCTTCCTGGAATCGCTCATCGGCCGATACCACGCCGCCGGCATCCCCTTGCACGGGTTGTACGCCGACGAAATGCACATCCAACAGGACTGGGGCTACAACAACCACCACGAGGAAGGTCAGTTCGCCCTCCGCTTCCTCACCCCGAACCTTGCCCGTCGGTTCGCTGAACTCCACGGCGCCGAGTACGCCGATCTCGACAAGTGGCTCGTCTATTTCTGCCACGGCCAGCACAGCTTCCTCTCGAATCTCCAGGCCCGCCTCGACGCCCAACACACCGTGGGCTCCGACCCCGACGCCGTCCAACGCACCGCCCTGCTCCGCCGCCGCTATTACGAACTCCTGCACAACACCGTCGTCGAGTTGTTCGCCCGCGCCAAAGCCTCCGCCGAGAAGCTCTACGGCCATCCGCTCGAAGCCCGGGCCCACGCCACCTGGGCTCAAAGTCCCACGATCGATTTCTGGAACACCCGCAACCAGCCCCAGGCGCCACGCCAGTACGAGTACACTTCCGATTTTTTGTGGTCGAACACCATCCAGCAGGCCGCCAGCGCGTGCAGCGACTACTTCAAGTGGAACGAGTTCCTCACCGGCGGCGGCAACGACCACGCCGAGGGCGGTTGGTCCGATCGCAACTACTACGGCCTTGCCCTGGCCTGTTCCACCGGCAGCCTGAACGACGTTCCCAATGCCTACGCCGCCGCCTGGGGCATGCCAGCCGCCGCACTTCAGCGCCATCGCAACCTCGAAAACGCCTTCGGTTGTTCCCCCGATCCCGCCTTCGCCGCGGTCACGGATTTCGCCCACCGCGAAGTCCCGGTCCTCATGCTCTACCCATCCTCCCTCGTCGCCAGCGACGAACGCTTCGGATCCTGGATGGTGCAGTATGGGTACGCCAACTTCGTGACCCCGGCCAAACTGCTCGAGCACGGACGCGTCATGCCCAACGGCACGATCGATCTGCGCGGGCGCCAATACCACGCCATCGCCGTGCTCTTCGAACCTCTCCCGCCTCCGGAATTACTGCCGTTGCTGGAACGTTTCGTCGCCGCTGGCGGACGCCTGATCTGGTCCGGCCCACCCCCGAGACTCGACCTCGCCGGCGGTTCGGTTCTCGAACGATGGAGGAACCTCTGCGGCATCCAGGCGCTTCACGCCACCCACGAAGGCCTCACCCTTCCCGGAACCCTCGTCACCTTCGAAGGCAAGCTCCACCAGGTGCCACCCCAGACCCTGCTCACCGATCTTCGCGTCGACCAGGTCTGGCCCGTCGAACCCAAGCCCGACCACGCCGTCGTCGCCCGCATCGGGTCGCGCATTCTCGGAGTCCACCACACCTCCGGCATCCAAGGTTCCGTCACCTACCTCGGTTTCCGACCCCGCGACGATCAGGCCGCCTCCCTGGGCTACGAAGTCCGGACCTGGTTCGAGATCCTGTCCGCCCTGGGGGCCTACCCCGGACCCGACGATCCCTCTGTCGTCTCACGCCGCTCGCCCTATCTGGCCACCCGCTTCCCCAACGGCACCATCGCTCTCGCCGCCCATTACCGGAACCACGTGGAGGGCTGGCCCGGCGGCTTCCACCGCAACACCGCGGAAGACGACGAAATCCTGAAGAACAATCCGCCGCCGCCCGAATCCCTGGAAGTCGACCCGCTCACCGTGAGCGGACGGACCATCCGCTTTCGCGGCAGCCGCGTGGTCGCTTTCCGCGAAGACGAGACGGGCCAACTCGCCGCGTTCGCCGGGTATCAAACCGACCGCATCCGTGTTGACGACCGCGAACACATGTTCTCCGACAAGCCCATGGAGTTCATCGCCTGGGCCCCGGTTGCACGGGCCCGGCAGATGCCTGGCGGGGCCCGGCTTGAGGTCTGGGTGCAAGGCTCTGCCCGCATCCGCATCCCCTGGAATCAGGCGGAAGGAACGCCACGCCTCGTGCGTGCCGGAAACAAACCCGGCACTTCCGGAGCCGCAATGGAAGCAACCTTCCGGGACGGGTGGCTGGAGTTTGAGGCCGGTCCGGGCAAGGCCCAGGGGCACCTCTATCTGCTGGAAAGCTAGGTGACCGCGTCGTCCCGCCTGGGTACCCTCGACGCATCTTGCGCCGCCCATCGCCCAGCCCTGTGGTTCGACTCCTGCGCGAACTCATCGCCCTGCCCAGCGTCAATCCGGCGTTCCTGCCTGCCGACGACCCGCTCGCCGGGGAGCATCGCGTCGCCGATTACGTCGCGTCTCTCGGAGCGAAGGCGGGCCTGAGCGTGGATTTTCAGGAGGTGACGCCCAACCGCCGCAATGTGCTCCTCCGTCTCACCCCCCAGGGCCGCATCCGCCATCGCATCCTGCTCGCCCCCCACCTGGACACCGTCGGCAGTGTCGACGGTTCCCTCGAAATCTTTAAGCCCACCCTGGCCAACGGCCGGGTCTGGGGCCGCGGCGCCTGCGACACCAAGGGCTGCGTCGCCGCCATGCTCACCGCCATGTTCGACGTGGCTGCGGCCAGCTCTCGCCCCGCCCAAACCGAAATCGTGTTCGCAGGACTCATCGACGAAGAGAATCAACAGCTCGGCTCACGCGCCCTAAGTCGCACCCGACTGAAGGCGGACCTCGGGATCGTCGGCGAACCCACCCGCTTGGAGGTGGTCACCGCCCACAAGGGCGACGTCTGGGCCCGGATCGAAACGCGCGGCAAAGCCGCCCACGGCGCCCGCCCGGATCTTGGCATCAACGCCGTTCGAGCCATGGCCCGCGTGGTGGAACTGATCGAAGGCGATTACGCCGCCGAACTCGCCCGACGCCCCCTGCATCCCCTGCTCGGAGGCCCCACCATCAACGTGGGCATGATCCGGGGAGGCAGCCAGCCCAACATCGTTCCCGATCGTTGCGTGATCGAGATCGATCGCCGCACCGTTCCCGGCGAAACCGCGGCGGGTACCAAGCGCGAAATCGAATCCTTCCTCCGCAAGCACGGCGTGAAATCCACCCTGGTGGACATGAAGGGCGTGATCGCGCCCCCACTCGAAACCGACCCCAACCTGCCCTGGGTCCAAAACTTCCTCACCGCCACCGGACGGCGCGAAACCCAGGGGGTCACCTATTTCTGCGACGCCGCCGTCCTCGCGCTGGGCGGCATCCCCTGCGTGGTGTTCGGTCCCGGCGACATCGCCCAGGCCCACACCGCCCGCGAATGGATCTCGGTCGCGTCCCTGGAACGGGGAACCGCGCTCCTGAAACGATTCCTCGAACGGCTCCCGTGACTGCTCCCAGCCCTGCGCCGGCGCCGGAATCGCGCCGCGATCACCTCGCGTTCTTCCGGCAAAGCGGCTGGATGCTCCTGGCCAATGCCCTTGCCGGCCTGTTCTTCACCCTGGCCAACAACCCCGCCGGCCAAATCGCCAACGCCCCCGTCGTGGGCAAGGCCGAGTTCGCCACCTTTGGCGCCCTGCTCGACTGGCTCATCCTCCTCGGAATCCCCGCAGCCGGGCTCCAGGCGGTCTTCGCCCAACTGGCCTCGGGCGCGGTCGACACCGACCGCCAGCGCCAGCTGCGAACCACCATCCGCACCGTTCTCCTGGTGGTCGTGGCAGCCTGGTCTGCGGTCGCCTGTGGCGCCTGGATCGGTCGCAGCCGACTCTTGTCAACCTTCCAGATCGCCAACCCATGGGCTTTGGCCTTCACCCTGGGAACGGTGCTCATCGGTCTCGTTTACCCCGTCTTTGCCGGGCTCCTGCAAGGTGGTCAGAAGTTCCTGTGGCTGGGCAATGCCGCCATCACCTCCGGGGCCGGCCGCCTCGCGGGTGTCACCCTGGCGGTCGTGGTCCTCGGGCACCTGGCCGCCGGCGCCATGGCGGGGGTCATGCTCGGATCCCTCGCAGCACTAACGATCACCATCGTGAGCAGCCGCCCCACTTGGTGGGGCCCGTCCATGGCGTCGCGAGATTGGTCCTGGGTGCGCCCCTGCCTCGCACTCACCCTCGGCCTCGCCGCGGGAAACGTCATGCTCGCCGCCGATTCCACCTTCGTTCAATCCGCGTTCACCGGCCAGGAACGGGCCTTCTACGTGGCTGCGGGCAAGGTCGGCCGCGCCCTGGTCTTTCTGACCATGCCGCTCGCCCTCGTGCTCTTCCCGCGGGTCGCCAAGAGCGCTGCCACCGGTCAGCCCACCGCCGCCCTCCGGCTCGCGCTCGGCGCCACCCTGGGCACCGGACTCGCCGCCGCGCTCTTCGGTTCCGCCTTCCCGAAGCTGACGATTCAGGTGCTGTACTTCGGTAACCCCGTCTTTCTCCCGGCTGCGGAGCTCGTCCCGCTGTTCTGCTGGTGCATGCTCCCGCTCACCGCCGCCTACACCCTGGTGAACAACATTCTCGCCCGAAAACGATTCGCGGCGGTCCCCTGGTTGCTCCTGGTCGCGGCGGGCTACGCCTTCTCCCTGGCGGCCATGCGCGAAGGCGTGCTCCGCAGGGCCTCGCCGTTGTTCGAAATCAGCGAGGTCCGCCCCTCCATGGGCGATCGCTTGAAAGCACCCGCGACCGCCCTCGATCTTCACCTGCGCGCCGCAATCACCCAGGCCGGCGCCTCCTCGTCCTCAACGCCGCCGTTCCCCGACTCGCCCGAGCGTCTGGCCGACGCCATCAATCAGGTGCTCACCCGCGAAACCTTGTACGACACGCAACGTTTCGCCGGCATCCTGCTCGGATCGGAAACCCAGAGCCTCCTGGCCGCCCCCCCGGACGCCGCCAGCCTGGGCTGGCTCAATCGACGACTCCTGGAGGATGTCTATCCCGGCGACCTGGAACGTCGCCCCGCCCGCCGGCTGTTCGACGAGTCCCGCCGCGTTCTCCACACCCTCGGATTCTTCAGCCTCCTTCTACTCGGGGTATCGGTTCTGTTTTCCCTGCCGCGCGGGGCGGAAGTGAAGGCGGCGCCCCCAGCTTGACGTAGAGCCATTGCTCGATCGGACGCAGCGGCGCCAGCATCCGGTAGAACGGTGAGTACACCAACCGCAGCCGGACAATGCTCAGGAACATCGTCAGTGAACTGCGGCCCAGCGTGATCTTGGACCCGATCTGGTCGGTCCACTCGGTCGGAACTTCCCGGACCCGGAATCCCGCCCGCTTCAGGCAATAGAGCAGGTTGATGTCAAAGGCGAGGTCGGCCGTCCGCAGGTCATTGTGAATGGCCTGAACCGCCTCCCGCCGCATCACCTTCGCTCCACATTGCGTGTCCTGGATGCCCATCCAGAAGAAGCCTTCGACAATGGCGTGGAAGATCCGACTCGCCAGCCGCCGCTTCCACGGTTGCTCCTCCCCCAGTTTCGATTCAGGCATCCACCGGGACCCGATGACACAATCGTTGCCCGGCATCTGCTTCACCAAATCATGAAACGCCGACGGAGGGGTTGCTCCATCGGCGTCGACATACCCGATCAGATCCGTTCCAGGGGCAAGCTTGAGTCCCTCGATCAGGGCGCCGCCCTTGCCAATGGGGGCCGGAAAATCCAGCCACCCAATCCCGCCGCAGGTGGCCGCGGCTTGCCGGACGACGTGGATCGTACCGTCCCGGCACCCGTTCAGCACCACCACCAGCAGAAAGGGACCACGGTAGTGCTCCTTGAAATATCGGGAATAGGCGAGGAGGACCGGACCAATCCGGGCCTCCTCGTTGTAGGCGGGAATCAGCAGTAACAGTCGCGGATCCGTCTCGGGCACGCGAAACCGTTACCGAAGCCCCCGCCCGAAGGCAACCGAGACCACCGTTTACGGCAGTCCCGGGATCGAGACTTGGCCCCGGATTTCACCCGGAGCATTCGCCGCGGTGTGAACGTTCACATAGGTCAAACCGCCCAACAGCGCCTCCTTCTGCGCCCCGGTCAGCAGCACCGTCCCTGTAAACGCCCCGGATTCGGCAAAAGCCCCCTGATGGAACGGAGCCAGATCGATCATCACGCCCGCGTTCGCCCCGACCGCGGCCGGACCATGAATATGCGCGCGCGTCGCCGGCCCCGACAAACCCCCGTAGCGGATGTCGAAGGAAAGCGTATCCCCTTCCAGGCGCAGCAACGCCCGGCCGGTGCCCGACGTCGTAACCGGCGGAACTTCCGAGTCGCCGCTCAAAACGGCCCCCAGCGGAAGTCCCGTCACACAGGGCAACACCTGCCCGCGGATTTCACCCGGGGCATTCGCCGCAGTGTGCACGTTCACGTACGTGAGCCCCGAAACCACCGACACCAGCTGGTCCGGAGTCAGGGTCACCGTTCCCACAAACCGCCCAGAGGCTCCGAACGGCCCGTCGTGGAAGGGCTCCAGATCAATCAGCACACCCGCGCTCACGCCAATCGCCGCCGGCCCATGGATGTGGGCCCGGGTCGCCGCTCCGGACAAACCAGAGTAGGTGATCACAAAGCTCAATTGATCCCCCAGAAGCGTGAAGTGAGCACTCCCGCGTCCCGCCGTCACCACCGCCGACGGCGCTTCCTGCGCCCCACTCAACGCCGCGCCCATGGCCACCGGAACCACCTGCCCCCGGATTTCACCCGGCGCATTGGCCGCCGTGTGGACGTTCACATAGGTCCTGCCGCTGAGGATCGACGCCTTCTGTTCCGTCGTCAGAACCACCGAGCCCGCCAGCGTTCCGGAGGTGCCAAAGGCCCCCCCGTTGAACGGTTCCAGATCGATGAGGACGCCCGCCGACACATCCGTCCCGGCCGGACCATGGATGTGCGCCCGCGTCGCCGGCCCCGAAAGCCCGGAGTAACTGATGCTGAACGTCAGCGTGTTCCCCTCCACCCGAAGCGTCCCGGAACCGGTTCCCGCCGTGGCAATCGCCGTCGGCCGCTCGTATGCCCCACCCAGCACCACACTCAGCGGAATCACCCCGCCGGTCGCCAAGTCCGCCACCCGGAACAGGCCGGAATCACCACGGACCACCACGCTCGCCGTCAGACCCGTGGTCACCCCGCTCGCCACGCACCAGGGATCGGACACCATGGCCTTGCTCTGGACCGCATACGGCCCGCCCCCCGCCGTCCAGTTCACCTCCACTGCACTCCCGTTCCGAGCCACCCGCGTCACCTGCGTCGGAGCCGGAGCATTCACCGTGATCGACACCGCAGCCGACGTCGTGGACGCCCCCGCGTTGTCGGTCGCCTTCGCCGTGATCACATGCGCACCCAGCGCCCAGTCGACCAGCAGGCTGTACGGCGCAGCCTCATCCGCACCCAGGAGCGTCTCTCCATCAAAGAACTCCACCCTGGCCACCGTCCCGTCCGCATCCGCCGCGGTAACCTCAATCGGCGTTGCCGCCGGTGCCGTCAGCGCCGCACCCGCCGCCGGACTGGTGATCGACACCGTCGGAGCGGTGTTCGAGGGCGGTCGGCTGCTGGCATTGCCAGGGTTGGTCACCCGGGCACCCGCCGTCGCTGAACCGTCGCCATCCGAATCTCCCAACTCCGCGCCATTGGCCGTGCCATCACCATCTGAGTCCAGCGCTGCCAGTGTCGGAGACCAGAAGGCGGCGCCTGACGGGCCTCCCACAATGGCCTGCACGGCCAGCCCAAAAGGATTCCGCGCCCCGCCACCGCCCGCCGAGACGTGGCAGTTGGCACAGCCGAACGTGGCTCCGTTGGGAATCATGCCGACTCGGAAATTTCGCGCCGACGCCACCATCGGCACACTCAACAAGGCCAGACACACCCAACCGGTGGCCAGACCGCCGCCTCCAAAACGATATTTGCTCATGGGTTCGTAAGTATTCAGGTTCAACTCCAATAAAGACCGGACCTAACCGCCGATGAGATGCGCGAACCCTCGGAAGTGTTCCGCGAAATTTTTCACTCGCCGGAATCAGGGGCTTGCCGGAGCTTTTCGCAGCGTTTCGCTCCAGGCCGGGAACCAACGCCTCCCCTCGGGACTCCCATCAGTAATCATCTGCCGCATGCGTAGCGACGTGGATTTCGAACGCCTCGTGCTCGAACACCACGAGGCGATGTACCGCTTCGCGCGCAGTCTGGCCCGAAATGAATCCGATGCCCGCGATCTCGTCCAAGAGACGTTTCTCCGATGGGCCCAGCGCGGCCATCAACTCACCGACACCTCCAAAGTCAAAGCATGGCTTTTCACCACGTTGTACCGCGAGTCCGCTGCCAAAGCCCGACGCGCCCTCCGATTTCCCCATGATTCCATCGAATCCGCCGAACCGGATCTTCCCGAAATCCCTCCCGATGGCCCGATGCGTACCGACGGTTCCCTGATCGTGGCCGCCCTTAGCCGATTGGATGATACCTTCCGCGCGCCGATCGCCTTATTCTACCTGGAGGATTATTCCTATCCCGAGATCGCCGAGATCCTCGAAATCCCCCTGGGTACCGTGAAATCCCGTCTGGCCCGCGGCATCGCCCAACTTCAGCGAGCGGTCGCCAACCCACCCCCACCCCGCACGCCTCCAACCACCCCCACCCATGGAGCGAGCCCAAGCTAAGGAAATCCTCACCCGCTGGCGCCCCGGTGCCCACCTGGACTCGGAACCCGAGGTCCAGCAGGCGCAGCACGTCGCGCAGTCCGACCCCGAAACCGCCCGGTGGCTCGAACGCCACCGCCAGTTCCAGGACGCCACCTCCCAGGCGCTCCGACAACTGCCCGTGCCCTCCGATCTCGCCCGTCACATCCTCGCGCACCAACCCGTCCTCCGGCCTGTTTTCCGTTGGACCCAACCCCTCCGATTCGCCGCCGCCGCCGCCCTGGTCGCCGCCGCGTTCTGGCTCTGGTCCGTCCTCCAGGTCGCCCCCGGCTCCGACTACACCATCTTTCGCAGCCGCATGGTCCGGGCCGCCATCCGCGAATACCGCATGGAGATCACCACCAACGACCTGCCCACCATCCGATCCTACCTTGCCAGCCATCAGGCCCCCGCGGATTTCGAGTTCCCTTCCGGCCTCGCCAGCCTGCCGCCCATCGGCGCTGGGACCCTCAGCTGGCAGGGCGGTCGAACCACCATGGTCTGCCTCGATGGCGGTCCCGATGGCATGCTCTACGTGTTCGTTGTGCCCGAAACCGGGCTTTCCTCCGCACCCCCCACCGAAACCGAATTCGCCCGCGTCAACCGCCTGTCCACGGGCACCTGGTCGCACAACGGCAAAACCTACGTCGTCGCCTCCTCCGCCAGCCTGGAGGCCATCCAGAAGTACTTCTAGCCCTCAGGGAGCACTGCTGGTCGCCGGCGAAACCGCCCGCGTCGCCCGCCACATCAGCCAATCAAAATCTTCCTGCTCCCCGGCCGGAATCGCCATCGGAAGGTCCGCCGCATCAGGCCGCGCCGCGGGCTTGGTCAACGCCCGGCGCCATCGATGCTGTTCCCCATGTCCGTCCAGGAACGAAAGCACCACCCCGCCCCCGTGATTCGATCCCGGCAGGTCCACCCATTCCGGCTGCGCCAATCGATTCAGAAAATACCCGTCATTGATGCTGTCCGGATGCTCGTCGATGAAGGTGAAAATCGCCGAGGCGATGCGGATGTCCCCCAGTCGGAGGTACTGCCGATACGAGGGATTGTTGGTGTTCCTGCCTCCCTGGAGAAACTGCCCCGCATCCCCGACCATCGCGTTCAACGACACACTGCGCAGCCTCGCCTCCCAACCCGCCGATCGTTGAAGGGGACTCAGCACCCGATCCGCCGGGCACCGATAGACTCCCGTGCCTCCCGATAAAAACGGCCCAAGCCCACCCGCCCGCAACCACGCCACATTGGTGTTCGATGCATCCAGTTCCCAGTTCAGCAGACTGGTCGCCCAGTTGTCGAAACGCCCCGACTCAATGGCCTCCAGAATGCCGCTCGCGCCATGGTTGTAGGGCAGTCGGTCCTCGGCATCCCCCGCATACAGGTGGAGCGCCAGGGAAAGCTGCCGGTGATTCGCCAGGCAAACCGCCGCCTGCCCCTTGGCCCGCGCCCGTCCCAACGCCGGCAGCAGCATCGACGCCAGCACCCCGATGATCGCGATCACGACCAGCAGCTCGACCAGGGTAAATCCCCCCGGCTTACCGAACCGATTCCTGGCCTCCTCTGCGCGCACCACCCCCGGACATGCCCCAATCCCTCCACCCTGGCGAGGTCATTCTTCTGTCCTATCTTGCGCCGTCGTGTCCGCTCAGGCCCACACCATGTCTTGGCGTGCATCCCCGGCGCTCAACCGGCATGAATTTCGAAAAACGTCATTCGTCCCCCAAAACCGGCAACTCACCCAAAAAACCCGCCATCTCGCCCCAATCCTCGTTTGGTTCCCCGACCGATTCACATACTCCGCCCCAAGCCGATCGCTGAACCGATCGAATGTTTCGTATCATGAGTTCTGAAACGCCATCTCCCGCACCCGTGCGACGCGCTTACGTTCGAGCCGTCGGCCCCCGGCTGCGACTCGTCCTGTTCACCGTTTTCGGCCTGTTCGCCCTGCTGGGCGCCAATTCGGCCTACCTGTCCGCCATCACCTTCCTCGAATGGTTTCAGCGGCCCACCCTGTACCAAAACTACTTTTACCAGGTCATGTTCGGCCTGCACCTGGTGCTCGGTTTCATCTTCATCGTCCCGTTCCTCGCCTTCGGCTTCATCCATCTCAAGAACTCCCGCCACCGACCCAACCGCCGGGCCGTCCGCGTCGGGTATGCCCTCTTTGTCGCCGGCATCGTCATCCTGGTCACCGGCGTCGCCCTGACCCGCATCGACATCTTCCAGTTCAAAAACCTCGGCCTCAAAGACCCCCAGGCCCGTTCCATCGCCTATTGGGCGCATGTCGCCGCTCCCCTGCTCTGCATCTGGCTTTACGTACTTCACCGCCTCGCCGGCCCACGCATCCGCTGGCGCATGGGCCTAGGCGGGGCCGCCGCCGCCGCCGCCGTGGTGATCGCCATGGTCTTCTTCCATTCGCTTCACCCCCAGAAAAGCCAGCTCGCTTCCAAAGAGGGCCGCCAGTACTTCCACCCGTCGAGCGCCAAGACCGTCTCCGGCAATTTCGTCCCCGCCGAAACCTTGATGATGGACGACTACTGCAAGAAGTGCCACGCGGACGTCTACACCGGCTGGTTCCACAGTTCCCACCGCTTCAGTTCCTTCAACAACCCGTTCTACCTCTTCGCCGTCAACGAAACCCGTCAGGTCAGTCTCGCCAAGGATGGCGACGTCAAACGCTCCCGCTGGTGCGCCGGTTGTCATGATCCCGTCCCCTTCTTCAGCGGAGCCTTCGACAACCCGGCCTTCGACATGACCAATCATCCCACCGCCCAGGCCGGCATCACCTGCACCGCCTGCCACGCCATCACGTCCGTCGACAGCCCCATCGGCAACGCGGACTACACCATCGACGAACCGATCCATTACCCCTTCGCCTATTCCACCAACCGCGCCCTCCAGTGGATCAACAATCAGCTGGTCAAGGCCAAGCCCGAGTTCCACAAGCGCGTCTTCCTCAAGCCCTTCATGAAGTCCGAGGAATTCTGCGGCACCTGCCACAAGGTCAGTCTCCCCGGCGAAGTCACCCAGTATAAGGAATGGCTCCGCGGCCAGAACCACTACGACACCTTCCTGCTCAGCGGCGCCGGACACGGCGCCCGATCGTTCTACTACCCCCCGAAGGCCGAGGAGAATTGCAACGGCTGCCACATGCCCCTCCAGCCTTCCCAGGATTTCGCCGCCAATTTCTTCAACCCCACCAACACGTCCCAACGCTACATCCACGATCACCTCTTCGCCTCCGCCAACAACGCCCTCCCCCACCTCCGTGGCGAACAGCACGTCGTCCAACGCCACGCCGAGTTCGGCACCAACTCCGTCCGCGTCGACATCTTCGGCGTCAAGGAGGGCGGCACCATCGACGGACGCCTCATCGGCCCGCTCCGACCCGAGGTCCCCGCCCTCAAACGCGGCGAAACCTACCTGCTCGAAGTCGTCCTCCGCACCTTGCGCGTCGCCCACCCCTTCTCCCAGGGAACCGTCGATTCCAACGAAATCTGGGTCGACGTGCTCGCCCGCAGCGGCCAACGCATCGTCGCCCGCAGCGGCGGCCTCGGATCCCACCGCGACGTCGATCCCTGGTCCCACTTCGTCAATGTCTACATGCTCGACAAGGAGGGCAAACGCATCGACCGCCGCAATCCCCAGGACATCTTCACCCCGCTCTACAACAACCAAATCCCCCCGGGCGCCGGCTTCGTCGTCCATTACAGTTTCACCGTTCCCGAGGACCTGGACGCACCGCTCGATTTCGAGGTGAACCTCAGTTACCGCAAGTTCGACACCATCTACTTCAATTACGTCTACGGCTCCGGTTACACCAACGGCGCCCCCTTCCAACGCACCAACGATCTGCCCATCCGCATCATCGCCCGCGATGCCGTCCGCTTCCCCATCGACGGCGTCCCGACTTCCTCCGTCACCAACCTCGCTTCCACCATCCCCCCCTGGCAGCGCTGGAACGACTACGGCATCGGCCTCCTCAACAAAGGCGATAAAGGCAGCGAAAAGGGCGAACTTATCCAGGCCACCCACGCCTTTGAACAAGTCGAACAACTCGGACGCTTCGACGGCCCCATGAACCTCGCCCGCGTCTACTTCAAGGAGGGCCGCCTCAACGACGCCGTCGCCGCCCTCCGCCGCGCCGCCGATACCAATTCGTTCTCACCCCCCGTCCCCCGCTGGACCCGCGCCTGGTTCACCGGCCTCGTCAACAAACAGAATGGCTTCCTCGACGAAGCCATCGCCGAGTTCACTTCCATCCTCGAGGACCGCTACCCGGAACTCGACCAGCGCGGCTTCGACTTCAGCCGCGATTACGAGGTGCTCAACGAACTGGGACAAACGTTGTTCGAACGAGCGAAGATGGAGCGCGGCGCCCAACGGAAATCGGATCGCGAACGGTTCCTCCAGGAAGCCATCCGACGCTTCCAACAAACCCTCGCCATCGACCCCGAAAACGTCACCGCTCACTACAACCTGGGACTCATCCATGCCCAACTCGGCGACGAACCCCGGGCGAGCGAACACCGCCGGCTTCATGAGAAGTACCGTCCGGACGACAACGCCCGTGACCGGGCGGTGACCGCCGCCCGCCTGCGTGATGCAGCCGCCGACCACGCCGCCCAGGCCATCGTGATCTACCCGCTCCAGCGTCCCGGCGCACCGGGTCTGCCGCCACCGCGAAACCCCGCGTCAGTTGCGGCGGACGTCTCGCGTACCGTCGAGTGACGCGGCTTCCCATGAACCGGTCGTCCGTAGCGGCGGGCGTCCCGCCTGCCGTAGAGGGGGGCGTCTCGCCCCCCGGAATCCCCGGTTCAAGGGCCGTGAGCAGGTCGATTTCGAACAGGTGGCTCTCCATGAACCGTGCCTCCCATCGTCATCGTATTCCTAATCCTAATCGTAATCCCCCCGCCTCCTCCCCGGTTCATGGCCCCAATACGTGTCCAATTTTGGAAAACGCGCCTCTCCATGAACCTTGCCACGCAAGCCGCGGCGAGGGTTGAAACGGGCTCCCTCACCCCGGCCCTCTCCCGGGGGGAGAGGGAGACGCGTCCTGCCCTCGGGGACATGCCTGTGCCCGGTTCTTCCGAGCCCTCTCAACTCGTTCCAGCGAACGCCTGCCTCAACCCTGCAAACCTCGCGGAGCATTTTCTCCTTCTCCCTCCGGGAGAAGTCCGGGATGAGGGCCGCCCGCTCCACTCCTCTCCACGAACCTCCCATCCGTAGCGGCGGGCGTCCCGCCTGCGGTAGAAGGGGGCGTCTCGCCCCCTGGAATCCCCGGTTCATGGCCCGTGAGCAGTTCGATTTCGAACAGGTGGCTCTCCATGAACCTCCCATCCGTAGCGGCGGGCGTCCCGCCTGCCGTAGAGGGGGGCGTCTCGCCCCCCGGAATCCCAGGTGCATGGACCCAACGCGCGAGACTTCTGTTCGATCGTTGCGTCCCCACTCAGTTCTGCTGGCCGTTCATCGACTTTGCGGAACGCGTGTCCACCACGAGTTCCTCCACCCAGCTGCGGTGCAACGCAAAGGTCAGGCTCAACACTGAAGCGCCCGCCGGCGGCACCAGCCCGAACGCGTAATGTTCCCCGCTCCACAGCCCGGAACGCACGTCCGCCGTCCGCCCTAGCTCATCCACCGCCGACACCAAGGTCAACCGCCGGTCCGTGCCCTCCGGTGAGACCTCCACCCAAAGCGTGAACACACTCGAATCTCCGGTCCACCGGTTCCAAAGCTCCCGGAATTCCCCCGGAACAATCCCCCCAGGCGCCGTCAGTGAATGCAACCGGACCGTCGCCCCATCCACCTGGGCAGCGACCGCTGGCATTGCCAATGCCCCTCCGCGCCGCGGCAACGACAGAGGCTGCGGACGCCAAAGTTCGGATTCCTCGAAACCCGCCACCTTCGAAAACTCCACCCGCAGCCGACAGACGGTTTCCTCAGCTGCCATCGGCAAGACCACCTTACCTGCCTCCGCCTCCGGACCCTCCAACCCCTCGATCGCCCAAATCGACTTCGAACCGCTTTGCAGGCTGAGCATTTCAACCGTCTCAGCCCGCCACTCCGTGGTCCCTCTCCCCGACTCCTCGACCCCAAATCGCAGTTCCACGCCGTCCCCACGCCCATCCACGGCCTGCAAACTTGGCCCGTGCCGCCTCAACAAGCGGTCCCCCGATTCACATCCCTGACTGTTCTCGATCACCCGCTTCCAAAAGGCACCGGACCCTCGGGCGCGCCGAGAATCCCCCGAAACCCCTCCTAACCCCTGTTCCCGCTTCATGTAATATCGCTGCATACGTCCTCCGTGGTACGCAGTATTTACTAGTTTGTTTTACATGTCTGTCAATCGTCTTTTGAAGTGATTGCTTATAAACCATTTACAAAACATGCATTCAACCATCCCAATCTCGATTCAGTTCCTGGCCGGGTTCCAGGGATCGGGATGCATCGGCCTGAGGAGCCTACCTCCCCGTCGGAGAGGAACCATTCCGGGAACATCCATGAAGCTCACGCCAGGCCGTTCTGTCCGCACAGCCAGATGACGCTCCCCGCCCGCTCCGCCAGGAGGCAAAGCGGCGTTGAGCCAATGCCCCAAGAAGCCGCCGCTATGCCCCCGAGTGAAAGCGGTCGCGAAGACTTGAGAAGAACGACCGCATGCCGTCGAGGACCTGACGGACCATGGTGGGCTCGGCTGCGCAGGAATCCCCCTCGGTTGGCGCCGAGGCACCTGCCCAAACTTCCCGCCGTTGCGCCACAATCTCCGCCAGACGCCACGCCAACTCCGGGCGATGGGCCAGCAGGGCGTTGATCTCCCGCGCCCCGATTTCATAAACGACCGTCTCAGTGGCCGCCAGAACGGTGGCCGACCGGAGTGCACCCGTCAGCAGGGACATTTCACCGAAGAAATCCCCGGGCTGCAGCTCCACCACCCGGACCGGTTTCGAGTCCGCTTTGTGACACCGGTAGACTTCGAGCAGACCTTCGACGACCACGAACAGCGAGGATCCCTGATCCCCTTGACGCACCACGGCATCGCCGGCGGCAAAGGTTCGCTCCTGAGCCGCCGAGGCCAGACGGTCCAGTTCCTCCGGCAGCAGCGCGCCCAACAGTTCCACGCGGTTCAAGAGTTCCCGCCGGTCCCGATCGCGACTCAGCTGTCGCGCCGGCATGCGCGCGAGATAAAGATCCTGCTTTGGGTAGGCCAGGCTGATGCCCGCGTGATACAGGTGCTGGAGAATGCTCAAGGTCACCTCGTGCCGGCCCCGCCGGGGTGTCACCCGGGTCGGATCCAGCCAGTACCTCACTTTGTACTCCACCCCCACTTCGGTGGGCTTGTCGATGTAGACCTTGGGCGGCGGCTCGTCCAACGGCGCTCCGGAGGCGCGCGCGCCCGCGAGCAGGATTCGAAGCGCGCGCTCGGGCGGTATCCCAAACTCAATACAAAAGGTCGCTTCAAACCTGCTGACCGGCTCCGGAAGACTCAGGTTCACCATCAGGCTCAACGCCACGAGGTTGTTCGGCAACACCACCACCGTGTTGTCCACCGTCTTCAGCCGCGTCGATCGCCAGTTGATCTCCATCACCTCCCCACGCACCTGCTTCACACCACGGGGATAAACCTCGATCCAGTCCCCCTTCCGAAAGGGCCGGTCAATGTTGAGTGCGATCCCGGAGAAGACATCCGCAATGGTCCCGCGAATCGCCAGTCCCACCACAATGCCGAAGATGCCGGAGGAGACCCAAAGCCCCGTCACGTCCCTCTGAAACACAATCCCCACAATCGTGATCCCGGCGATCAGGAACACGAGCGCCACCACCACATCCTTCAGTAGCCGCGGAACCGCGGTTCCGAATCGGGTCTCCACCAAACCCCAGACCACCACCTCGATCAGCCGGACAACCAACCAGGCCAGGGTGAAACCGATCGCCGTTCCCAACCCCCAATAAATCAGCTTCTCGGAGAGCTCCCGCGCTTCGCCCCCATACCGCTCCAGCAACGTCCACCCCGGCACCAGCAACACTCCCAGCGTCAAGGCGGGCCAGAGCAGGCGTTGAACGGACTGCCACGGTTGGCGTCCATCCCCACTCGCACCGCTCGCTCTGTCGGATCGACTCACTTCAAATGGCGATATTCAGGTTGCTCCATAAACCGGTCAAAAGCCGCGATGCCCTCCTCAATCATCCCCAGCGTCACCGCGTAATAATGCTCGGTGTGCAGGAACAACTCCGCCACCCGATGATCCAACAGTCGGGTCTCGTAAGGGTTTTCGTCCGGCACCAACAGCACCTGGCCCAGACTGAATTGCTTGCGATTCACCCGCGACGGGCCCCCGTTCAGTTGGATCACTTCCCGGAGCAACACGGCCCTCTGAAGTCGAACCAGGTCCTCGGGCCGGTGAATCAGGAAGGCAGCCTTCGGTTTGGCGCCCTTCCCCGAATCGTTCAACACCCAGAGCAGCTCGTTCCACGCCTTGCGGTCGGGACAGTCTACCAACCGAATCTCGGGGATGGGGCTCTCCCCGAGGCCCGTGCCGGTAAACGTCTGCTCACCCCTCTGAAATATCAGCGCAATCGCCTTGTTGGTGTGCACTTCAAAGAAGGACGCGGCCCGCTTCCCGTCCCCGAAACCCGCCAGAACATTCTCCAGAAACTGCACATCATACCCGCCCGCGTTTCGTCCCGAAAAAAAGATGAGCCGATCGGCGGCAATACGGCGATCCAGCCATCCAGGGTCCTTGTCCGACAACCGCTTCATCACCTCGTACATCATCCGTTCCACCAGCACGTTTTCCCCGGGTGTGCGCCCCTCCAAAAACAAAGAGACCGGCGCCCGGGATGCCAGCTTGTAGTCCGTCCCGGCGAGCTTCCGCGCCCATTCTCGATAGTGCCGTAGCCGCTCGTTTCGATCCAAAAACGAGAGATCAAAAACGTCCTCCTCCCGTATCCGATACGACGCCCGAAACAAGGTGTTGCCCACATCGTCGAACTTGTCGTCGTCCCTCGGCAGGTACCTGCCCCAGGCCCGCTCATTCAGCGCCTCCGGCAACACGTGCGGCGTCAGCACGATGATGACTTCCTGCTTCCGGCTCCTGGAGGTCCGCGACCGAAACAAAGCCCCCAGATAGGGAATGTCCCCCAGCAATGGCACCTTCCGCTTGATCGTCGTCTGCTCCCGGTTCACCAGCCCGCCGATGATGAACGGAGTGTTGTTCCCGATCCGTGTGTAGGTCTGCACACGCCGCGTGGCCACCGTCGGCGCCGAAGCCAGCACCTCGCCCGACGACGATCGCAACTCGAGGTCCCCTCCCGGAATTGCCGACGAAACCACGGTGTCCACCAGCATGCTCACCTCGCTGGCGTCCTGGTTCAGCCGCGGCCGAATGTTCAAAGATATGCCGGTCGGGAGATACTTGAAGTTGAACGAAATCCGGTTGGCATCCTTCACAATCCCCGCCTCCGAACTCGTCGCAATCGGGATCTCCTGACCCACCCGAATGGTCGCCTGCCGGTTGTTCAACGTCAGGACACTCGGTCGGGACAACACCTCCGCTTTCTGATCCTCAATCAACGCCCGAAGCCGGACCACCCATTGCTGTTCCAGATCCTTCAGGCTGTCGAAGGTCAGACCCGCCGTGCTGGAAGCCGGCAACCCGGGAAACATGCTCCCCACCGAAAACTCCGCTCCGCCTTCCTTGTACTGCCAGTCCACTCCCAGCTCCTTCAGCCCCTCCTCACTGATCTCCAACACCAATCCCTCAATGAAAATCTGCTGCGCCGGACGGTCGATGTACTCCTCCAACAGCTGCCGCACCCGCGTCAATTGCTCGGGTTGCGCCGGATGAAAGTACACGAGCAACTGCGACGCCCGCGCAAGGTTGGGATCCGGGGGCAGCGTCGTCGCCATCGACGGAGTCACCGACAGATCAAACGCCGTCGTCTTCTGAGCGTCCGCACCCAGGAGCGCCATCTCCGGCCCGTCCGGCGACGGCATCCGCGCCACCAATGGCAGTTTGCGGAACGGCACCGGCATCGTGACTTTTCCAAGGTTGTCGACGGTCTCAATGCCAAAGCCCTTCAGCCCCTCCAAGGCTCCTTCCGTGTCGATGTAGCTGATCTGAACCACTTCAAACGCCAGATCATCCCGCGTCAGATCCGGCTTCGGTTCGGCTGCCGCTGAAATCAGGCCCTGGATCAGGCTCTGCAAGGATTCCACCTCGGGATCCGCCACCCAGTTCTCCCCGTTCCGCCGAAGCAACACCTCACACCACAATTCCGAAGACCTTGAAACAAACGGATGAATGCCCACACGCACCACCCGGACTCCGTCGGCGGCCGCCCGCGTCATCTCCAGCCATGCGGCGACGCCCTCCGGCATCGGAGGCAACACCCGCCTTAAATCGGCGGGAGCATCCCCATACCCACGCTCAACCCCGAGTTTGAGCCTCAACCCCGAAAGCAATTCCCGTTGTTCCGTCCCGTTCAGGCGCGGCATCGACAGCAGCCGACCCGCACCCGCCACCCCGGACGCAACTTTCCGATCCGCCTCCTCTTCCCGGGATTCTGAAATTGCTGTGGATTTCTCTAAGCCCGACTCAGCCGTCACCGAACGTCCCA
Source organism: Verrucomicrobiota bacterium (assembly GCA_963205105.1). Taxonomy (GTDB): domain Bacteria; phylum Verrucomicrobiota; class Verrucomicrobiia; order Limisphaerales; family CAIMTB01; genus CAIMTB01. The sequence continues at coordinate 19,647 of CAUJJW010000096.1, forward strand.
GCGCACTCAACTCTTTTCCCAACCCAGCCGACCCGGAGAGCTCCGCCGCCTCCAGACGTGAGGCAAGTCGCTGAACATCTCCATCCGTCGACATCTCAAAAATCGCGCCGTTGCTGGTGCGCGGCGCATCGAATTCCCAACCCAGGGTTCGCTGCTCCGCCGCACCCAACCCGACTGGAATTCCCAAACCCAGCATCAGACCCAACCCGACTCGCGCGGTCCGCCCCCAGCCAACCAAACCCCAAAAGTAAGCCGAGGTCGTGGACCGACCGGCTCGACTTCGCGTGGGTGAAGCAGAAGGCCCAGGCATGGTTAGAAGGCTAGAAACACAGATACTCATCGACCAGAATAAACTCGGGTTGAATGACTTCCATCTCCCCAAAGCCCTGAACTCCGCAGCCCAACCCGGGTAGGAATCCAGCGAGTCGTCCGTCACGTCCGTGCATGGAAAATCAACTACTCCGCACCTATCGGAGCGCCCAGCCTCCGCGGTGACGGCGGCGCTGACGTGGCCACAACCCGGTCCGTCGACACGGAAGGCACCACCGTTGGGAGCCACCCGGGACCCGAAGGTGGCACGACCGCCGCCATCGCCCCCGACGGCAGTTTCGTCGGCGCCGACGCGATGGGGATCGTGTCGCTCTCACACGAGTTGCTCATGAAGATTCCGGCGGACACGAGCGCCATCGACCAGTTGGACGGCAAGCCCGCTTCGAGGCGGTGGCGGGATCCGTTCTCCAGCTTCTCCGGCAACAGCAGGACGTTTTCTGCCTTCGCCGCCGCTCGTAATTCCTGATCCAGCGAGCCCAGCGGCGCGCCGTGGCGGATCGCCGCTTCCAGATAGGCGGCATCGTAGGCAGTCAGACTGTGCTTTTGCGCCAACAGGTGCGCCGCGCTCCACGCCTCGTCCCATGAGGCCTCGTCCACTTCAATGAGAAGGTTCTTCTGGTGCAGCATAGGGCGGCGCGCGTCCGCCGAAGCGATGAGTCCCCGCCGTTCGGCCATCAACAGCACATTCGCCACTTCCCACCGCCACAACGCCGGCACGAAGGCCTTGGCTCCCTGACCCAGCCTGTCCAGCACAGCGTCGGTGGCGGCGCTGGCTTCGTCCCTCAGATCAACGCCAGCGCCATCGACGAATCGAGCACGAACGTCGCGGACGCCCCTCGTTCACCAAATCCTTCACCTTAAGCTTGGGCTTTCCCGGAGGATTCAGGGTGCTGCGCGACGCCTTCATGTCAGCGATGGTGCGCTGAATCTCCTCCAGGCTGGCGCGCTTGGCGGGAACCGGCTTGGCCGTTTCCTCACCGTGCAGCGTAATCGAAAAGCTCTCGCCGCCCTGCACCCGGTCGAGCAGTTCGGAGAATTTGGCTTTGGCCTCGGACAACAGCGTGCGAACAACCAATCCACTCCAGCTTCCGCCCCGCGCTACTCCATTCAGGGAAACGACAGGGTTTTCGCCCCGGAAAACGGCAAACAAGAATCTGGAGACGAAGGAAGAAAAGTCGTAAACCGTTGAAGGAGAATGGTGCCCCGGTCAGGACTTGAACCTGAAACCAATTGATTAAGAGTCAACTGCTCTACCATTGAGCTACCGAGGCACTCGTTGACCCCCCGAAGGGGACGGAGATAAAACCCGGGCCACGTCCTTGCCGCAATCCCTTTTTTCGAGTTGTTGCTGGCGGATGACCTTTTTCCAACCGCGATCCCCTGCAACTTCACGAATTCCCCGGCCCTCGGCCAAGAACGCCGGCCTTCACCCCTCAGATCTGTCCGCCCAGGAAAAACCATGCCCCCCACCACTCGCGGGCGCCCAGCGCCCAAAGGAGTGCCCCCAACGCCAGGTAAGGACCAAACGGGATCTGCGCGGACCACTGGCGTCGGCGCAAGGAGATCATGCCAAGATTCACCAGCAATCCGGCGATCGAACTGGCCAGCAGCGTGAACACCACCCCCTGCCAACCGGTGAACGCCCCAATCGCCGCCATGAACTTCACGTCCCCCCAACCCATCGCCTCGCGAGGCACCGTCACCTGATCGGTCACCGCTTCCATCCAGGGCACCGTCGAAGCATCGACCTCCTCCTCCCCGATCAACAGCCGATCGGCACGCAGTTTGAGGCGGACCATGACGCCTTGGTAACAGCGGTCCGGGAGTTCCAGGCGTCCGGCATGGAACACCAGCGTGTCCGACACCCGGAAAAAAACCTCCTCGTAAGGCAACACCCGGTCCGGCAGGTGCAGGTCAGTTTCGGTAAAGACCATCCGCGAGCCCTCAGGCAAAGTGAGCCGCTGACGCCCGAACAGCAGCTTGCCCAGTTCGAGAATCGCGAACACCACCCCCGCACCCACGACCAAGCCGATCAACGACGCCTTCAACGCCGGCCAGACGTAGGTCTGGCTCTGGATCGAGGGCGCAATCACCGAGCACACCACCCCCACGGCGGTGCCGCCCAGGGTGATTTCGTCGGGGATGATCAGATGCTCGAAATCGATGAAGGTCGCGACAATCAAGCCCGCGGCGAACACCGACAAGGCCAGAACTCCCATCGCGCTCACCTGCCCGTGCTGCACCCAAAGCACGGCGAACAACACCCCGGTCAGCGCCTCGACCAGCACATAGCGCGGCGAGATTCGAATGCCGCACCCGGCACATTTCCCGCGCAGCGCCAGCCAGGAAAACAGGGGAATGTTCTGCCACCAGCGGATCGAGGCGCCGCATCCCGGGCAATGCGATGGAGGGCTGACAATGCTTTCTCCCCGCGGCATCCGGTGGATGCACACGTTGAGAAAGCTCCCCACCATGGACCCGAACACGAAGAAGACCGCGGTCCAAAAATGGAACGGAAGACTTGCCCACATCTGCAGGTCAAACACCGCGGCCGCGACAAAGTTCACGCGTGGGTCCTCTCCCCGTACACATGGTCCCAGAGTGCCGTCCGCATCACGCCCACCGGAGCCGTGCGCCCCGACCAGATTTCCAGCGCCGCCGCGCCCTGGTACAGCAGCATGCCCAGTCCGTTCGCGGTGCGGCAGCCCTTCTTGCGGGCCTCTCCCAGGAACGGGGTCTCCGCCGGGCGATAAATCATGTCGTAGGCTGCCCCGGCCCGGCTCGGATCGAAACGCGCGGTGTCGTACGGCAACGGATCTCCGGGCTTCAACCCCGCCGAAGTGGCATTCAACACCAGGTCCACTGCCCCCTCCGGATACCCCACCTGCACCCGGCCGGCCATGGCGGGGTCGGCCGCGAGAATCTCCTTCGCCACCTCGGCGGCCTTGGATTCCGTGCGATTCACCAGCCAAAGCTTCTTCACCCCTTCCACCGCCAATCGCAGAGCCGCCACCCGCCCGGCTCCCCCAGCCCCCAGCAACAGCACCCGCGCCCCCGCCGCGATCACCCCGGCGTCTTCCCGCAGCGCTCGGATGATCGCGTCGGCATCGGTGTTGAAACCCTGCATGCGAATCGCGGAAACGGCGTCGTCGCCGACTTCCCCCAACGGCCGCCAGGCGCCCGAGGCGTCCTGGCCTTCGAAGCGCACGGTATTCACGGCACCCCAACGCCGGGCGGAGGCGTCGAGCACATCCATCATGTCCAATGCCAACAACTTATGCGGAACGGTCAGGTTCACACCAAGGAACCGCATCGCCGCGGCACCGGCCAGCGCTTCCTTCAAGGTCTCAGGCCGGACCGCGCACGCCACATAACGCCAGTCGAGACCCAGCGCGGCGATTCCGGCGTTCTGCATGGCCGGCGATGCCGAGTGGCGCACGGGAAAGCCATACACCGCGCAAAGTCGGGTGGAGGCGGAAATGGGAAGCGGAACGCCCGGCGACATGTGGGCCGGCGTTATAGGCCCCGCGCCAGTACCCGGCAAAGGACAAAGTACCCATGAATGCCATTGCGGCCCGATCCGTCCTCATCTCAAGCTTGGCCGCCGTCGCTAGGATGCCGGCCGACATCGTACCATGGGAATGTCCCGTCTGCTGCCCCCCTGCCCTTCGCCCTCGCGGAGCTCCCTGCCGATCCGCCTGGGTCTCCTGCTGCTTTGCCTGATCACGGCCCAAGGTTGCCGCACGTACGCGACCAAAACCGAGAGCGTCCGCAGCGCCTGGGCCACCGGCCAGCCGGATCTGGCCCTGAAGGAATTCTCCAACCGCGTCAAAAGCGCCGGCGACGGCCGTGATGGAGTGATCTGGCGACTCGAGGAAGCCACCGCACTCCGGGCGGTCGGCCGCTTCGAGGAGAGCAATCGCGCCTTCGAACAAGCCGAGGCCCGCATGGCGGAATATGCCAACCGCGCCCGTGTCCGCATCGGCAACGAGGCGATGTCGGCGATGACCACCCCCGCCAATCTGCCCTACGAGGGCCGTTCCTATGACCGCATCATGGCCGCAACGTACCGGGCCTTGAACTCCCTGGCCCTGGGCCGACCCAACGACGCACGTCCCGCTCTCTTCAAGGCCTATCAGTACCAACAGGATGCCGTGGCGGAGAACGCTCGACGCATCGAACGGGCCCAGGCGGAAACCACCAACAGTTCTCACGCCGCCACCGTCCAGCGAACCCAGTCCAATCCCCAGTTCCAACGCCAGGTCGACAACCTGTACAAACCGGTCGCTCAACTCCGCCCTTACGCCGAGTACGTCAACCCGTTCACCGTCTGGCTGGATGGCATCTTCTTCCTGGCTCAGGCCCAGGACTTCTCCGACCTCGAACGCGCCCGCAAATCCCTGGAGCGCACCCTGTCCTTCGCGCCCGACAATCCCTACGTCCGCGCTGATCTGGATGCGGCCAACCGCCGGCTCCAGGGAGGTCCGCCGGAGGCGGTCACTTACGTCATCTTTGAATCGGGCCTCTCGGCGATCCGTCAACAGGTGCGTATCGATATTCCGATCATCTTTGCGAACGTCTCGTACATCGGCTCGGCCTGGCCGGTGTTGCAAACCCGCGGCGGCAATGCTTTGACCCTCGCCGCAACCACCAGCGGAACACGGCTCAACACCGCCACGGTGGCCAGTCTCGACAGCGTGATCGCGCGGGATTTCGAGGACGAAAAGCCGGCCATCATCACCCGAACGCTGGTGTCCACCCTGGCCAAAGGAGCCGCGGCGTTCGTCGCCAACGAAGCCGCCAGCCAGCAGGACGAAGGCCTGGGCGCCCTGGTCCGCCTCGCCACCCTGGCGTATCAGGCCAGCGTCAACATTGCCGACACCCGGAGTTGGACCACCTTGCCGAAGGAATTCCAAATCGCCCGGATCCCCACCCCACCTGACCGGCAATTGCAGATTCTCGAAGGCAACCAACCGCCCGTGACCGTGGCGATTGAAGACGGGCTGTCCCAAATCGTCTATGTTCGGTCAGTGGGCGGCAACCGCCCTCTCCATGTCATCCATTCGAGGTTGAAATGAAAATCGGAACTCCCCTCCGCTGGGTCACCGCGGGTCTGCTCACGCTGGCCGCCACGCTCGGCACCGGCTGCAACACCACCCACCACCAGGTCAACACGGTTGAACCCGCCAACCCGGCGTACGTCCGTCGTAACATCGAAGATAAACGCATCATTCGGGATTCATCCACCGCCCGGTCGGTCCATGTGCTCAACGTCATCGACGGCAGCACCCCCGACGGCCTGATGCGCGTGGGGGTCGAGGTCCAGAACACCCGTAGCAAATCGTTCCGGTTCAATTACCGCTTCGATTGGTTCGACGGCCAGGGGTTCCCCGTCAACACCCCCACCTCCACCATGGTCTCCCAGCAGTTGGAAGGCGGCCAAATCCTCGTCCTCACCTCCGTCGCCCCCAACCCCAGCGTGAAAGATTTCCGTCTCTCCATCCAGGAAAGCACCCGGGAACACATCCCGGTCCTGCGGAAGAACTGACCACCCTCCACCACCCCTTCTCCCATGAATCGAACGATCCTAGCCACTGCCCTCGCCGCCGCTGCCGCCGTCGCGCTCACCGGATGCACCCGCCCCGCCCAGTACGTCGATCCCAAGGGCGGACGTGTCATGGTCACCCTCGACCAGATCAACATCCAGGACTGGTCCATGGCCGCCGAATCCGCCATCACCGACCTGCTCGGGTCCGGTGTGCTCGACAAAGTCCCCACCCCGCCCGCCGTCATGGTGGTCAGCCGGGTGGTGAACAGCACCAGCCAGCAGGTCGACACCGACATGCTCACCAAGAAAATCCGAGTCGCCCTCAACAAGAGCGGCAAAGCCCTAACCATGACCACCCGCGGCCCCGGCGGCTCGGCCGAGGACGAACTCGCCAAGGAAATCGCCCAGGAATGGAAGGATCTCGGCCTCGTTCAACCCGCCCAGCGCCCGCCGGACTTCAGCCTCTCCGGCAAAATCATCGAGACCTACACCCGCTCCGGAAATTACCGGCAGGCCGCCTACACCTTCCAACTCTCACTCACTGACAACCGCGGACTCGCGGTCTGGGAAGGCGAAAAGGAAGTGGTGAAGCAGGGACGCCGTCCATCGGTGGGCTTCTAACCCGGCTGCTCATCCACCCGCACCCCGCGGTGCAGGGTCATCACCCCGCCCAGGACGTTCCACCAACGCACGTCCTTCCATCCCGCGGACTCCATCCGCCGTCCAATTTCGGCGGGCCCGGGATAGCGCTTCAGCGATTCGAGAATGTACGAGTGGGTGTCGGCGTCGCCGCAGAAGAGCCGGCCCAACGCCGGCACCACGGTCTTGAGGTGGAGGGTGTACAGCGCCTTCCACACCGGGTTCGACGGAAACGCGAAGTCCAGGATCATCAACCGCCCTCCGGGACGCGTCACCCGCGCGATCTCGCGCAGTCCGGCATCGTTGTCGCGGAGGTTCCGCAGCCCGTAACTGATCGTCACCACTTCGAAGGACTGGGCGTCGAACCGCAGGCTCAGCGCATCGCCCTGCTCAAACGTCACCCGGCAGCCGCTCGTCGCCGTCAAACGCCGACGGGCCACCTCCAACATCGCCGCACTGAAATCCACGCCGGACACTTGAGCCCCCTCCCGCGCCAAGGCGAAGGCGATGTCACCCGTTCCACAACAAAGGTCCAGCGCGGCCTCCCCCGATTTCACCTCCGCCAACCGCACCAACCGCCGCTTCCACAAGCGGTGCATGCCAAAACTCTGGAGGTCATTGATGAGATCATAGCGCGGTGCCACCGCCGCGAAGAGGTCCTTCACCCCGTCCGCACGCTTCTCGCCTTCCTGATAGTAGCGGTTCGCCATGGCTTCTCCGGCGCGCCCGGCCACGCCAGCCCGCAAATCCTGTGGGCTGACCGCCGCCGAGGCAAAGCTTCACACCGATTTCAGGCTCAACGATAGCCCTCCTTCGCCGGCGTCCAATCGGGACCATAATACTGCTGCGCGCCCGTGCTCCAAACGAGGTTGCCCCGTCGATACACTTCCGTGACCCACTCAAAGCTGAGGGCCGGCCGGCCATCGCGGTAGAAGGTCGCGATGCCTTGGTTCGTATCCATCACCACCGAACTGACCCCCCAGTGGTTGTCCTCATGGTCGAAGTAACACCAACCCCAGTTCGTTCCCGGCCGCCGAAACACGAAGCTCGTCGTAAACGGTTCCCCGCTCCAGTTGAACTTCTGAAGCACACACATCTCGACGCCCGTCGGTGACACCGCGCGCCCTACAATCCGCGGCACCACAAACCGCCGGACCACCAAAGCCAGCGACACGACGGTCACGGCCGTCAGACTTCCCCAAAACCAGAATGAACCGCGTCTCCAGTAGTCCATCGTCGCCTCAAGCTTCCGGCGTCATCGGTATCCGGCCTTCGCCGGAGTCCAATCGGCAGGCATGTACCTGGGTTCTTCCGACACGCCTCCCGTCGTTCCCGCCAACCGACCACTGCGATAAACGCCCATTTCCCACTCAAAGCTCAATGCCGGACGCCCGTCGCGATGGAACGTCGCAATGCCCCGATTGGTGTCCAACACCACCGGAGCGATTCCCCAGTGGTCGTCTTCATGATCGAAGTAGCACCACGCCCAGTTCGTTCCCGGTCGCCGATACACGAACTTGGTTTCGTATTCCCAGCAATAGCTCTGAAGCACACACATCTCCACGCCCGTCGGCGACACCGCCCGCCCTACAATCCGCGGCACCACAAACCGCCGGACCACCAACGCCAGCGACACGACAGTCACAGCCGTCAGACTTCCCCAGAACCAGAATGAACCGCGTCTCCAGTAGACCATCGTCGCCTCAGGCTTCCGGCGGTGGCGCCTGATACAGCGCCGCCACCGCCCCCGCCGGGTCCCGAATGACCGCAAAGCGCCCGCCGCCCAAATCCTTCGGTCCGACAACCACGACGCCACCCCGCCGACTGCACTCGGTCAGACTGGCCTCAATGTCCGCCACATGAATGTAGATCAGCCATTGCGCCGGCAAATCAGCGTTCCCGCCGCGGGCGTGACAGATTCCCGTCACCGGATCCCCTCCGGAACTGGGTATCATGCAAAAATCTTCGTAACCATCCATGTCAACTGCCGACGATTTCCAACCGACCACGGCGGAATAGAAGTCACGAACGCCAACGGCGTTGGGGACGGTAAGGTCATGCCAACCGATGGTTCCGGGAACAGGCGTGGGAGTCGTGCTCATGGGCGGAGGGTGTGGATCGCAGAATGAACCAGCGCGGTCTCTCGGCGCAAACCTCCCTTTTGTATCCAAAACTGTTCCCTTGGCGGCCCGCCACCAACCTGCCCCAATGCGCCCAGGCCTCTGCGTTCAGGCAACGGTCGCCCCACCCCCGATTTCCATGACCACCCACGATCCCCAGCCTTACGTCGTGGCCAATGGCCGGCGCATCACCCTCGCGCTGCCTGCCACCCTGGAACAGTTCCTCGTCTCCCAAAACCTCCTGCCCCGCTCGGTGGTCGTGGAACATAACGGAGACGCCGTCGCACCCTCGGAATTCGCCCAGCGCACCCTCCAGTCCGGCGACCGGCTGGAAATCGTACGCATCGTCGCGGGCGGTTGATGACCTAGAACCACATCTCCGCGTTCGGCGGCTTGCCGCCCCGCCCATCCGCCCGCATCGTTGCCCCCATGTCTGTCGATGCCGCCCAAGCCGCGGCCATCTTTCAAAAGCTCTCGACCAACATCCAGGGGGTCCTGCGTGGTCAGGACTCCGCCATCCGACGGCTCCTCGCCGCCTTCGCCGCCGGTGGACACGTGTTGCTCGACGACTTCCCCGGCACCGGCAAAACCACCCTCGCCAAGACCATCGCCCTGTCGATCGCCTCGCGGTTCCACCGCATCCAGTTCACCCCCGACCTGATGCCCACCGACATCGTGGGCGTCTCGGTCTTCAATCAGCGGGACCAAAGCTTCGAGTTCCGTGAAGGCCCGGTCTTCACCGACATCCTGCTCGCCGACGAAATCAACCGCGCCTCGCCCCGCACGCAATCGGCGTTGCTCGAAGCCATGGCCGAGGCGCAAGTCAGTGTTGAGGGAAGACCTCGCCGGCTGTCCGATTTGTTCTTCGTCATCGCCACCCAAAACCCGGTGGAGTTCCGAGGGACGTATCCTTTGCCCGAGGCGCAAATGGACCGCTTCATGATGCGGTTCGGGCTCGGCTACGTGACGGCAGCGGACGAGGTCGCCATCCTTTCCAGCCAGATTCAAAGCCATCCGATCGACGACGTTCGTGCCTGCGTTTTGCCTGAGGAAGTCCGCCTCCTGCGCGCCGCCGTCCGCAATGTCCGCATCAGCGAAGAGCTCATGCATTACATCGTCGCGATCGTGCAGGGCACCCGCAGCCTCGAAGGGGTTCAGCTGGGTGCCAGCCCACGCGCCTCCGTCGCCCTCATGAAGGCTGCCCAGGCCCTCGCCCTCTTCGACGGCAGCCCGTTCGTTTTGCCAGATCACGTCGCGGAACTGGCGGTGCCTGTCATCGGACATCGTATGGTCATCGATCCCCAGGCCCGCTTTTCCGGAACCACCCCGGAGGCGTTGGTCGAAAGTCTTCTCAGCCGGATTCCCAAACCCCGCTGACCGACCCCATGGAACCCGAGCGACCCATTCCCGGTTCCCCCAGTTCTCCCCTTCCCCCGTCCAACAACCGTCCCGCCGACGCCGGTCCGGCACTACCCCTGAACCGTGCCTCCGTAGCGGCGGGCGTCTCGCCTGCCGTAGAGGGGGGCGTCCCGCCCCCCGGAATCCCCGGTTCAGGTCCCGTGAGCAGGTCGATTTCGAAAGGGGGACTTCCCGTGAACCGCGCGTCGGTAACGGCGGGCGTCCCGCCTGCTGTCGAGGGAGGCGTCTCGCCCCCCAAAATCGGCACACGCTTCGACCGCCGGCTGCACGCCAGTTATCGACAGATCGCCGCCGTCCGCCATTGGTTCGTCCGCCATGTCACTCCCACCGGAGCGTTTCTGTTTTGGGCCATGCTCGCCGCAGGCGCTTTCAATGACGTCTCGCTGACCATGGCGCATCAGCTTTTCGGCGTCCTCTTCTGCGTGCTCATCGGCGCGGTGGCTTGGCTACGAAAACCCGCCCGCTGCTTCGCCCTCCAACGTGGCGTGCCTCCCAATGCTTCCGTCGGCTCCCCTTTCACGTACCGCATCCGGCTGCACAACCAACGCGACCGCTGGCAGCGCGGACTCGACTTCCGCGAAGGCGCCCCCGACCCGCGGCCGTCCCTCGAGCAGTTCGTGCAGTTTGCCGAACCCGGCGAGGATCGCCGCAACTGGTTCGATCGCCGTTACCGCGCCTACCGCTGGTCCTGGCTCACCCAGCGCAACATCCGCTTCCGCCCCAAACCGATCCCTCTCCCGGATATCCCCCCCGGGGGCATCGTCGATGTCACGGGCGAGATCACCCCGCTTCGGCGCGGTCGGTTGGTGCTGGTCGGCGCCACCGTCGCCCGCACCGACCCCTTCGGACTCATCCGTCGCGACGCCGTCATCACCGAGCAACCAGACTCCATCATCGTCTACCCGCGACGCTTTCAGCTGCCGCACTTCACCCTGCCTGGAGAAGGACGCCGGCTTCACGTGGGCGGCGTCGCCATGGCGGGATCGGTCGGGGACTCCGAGGAATTCATTTCCGTGCGCGAGTACCGGCCCGGCGACCCCCTGCGCCGTATTCATTGGGCCGGTTGGGCCCGAACCCAGCGCGCCGTGGTGAAAGAGTACCAGGAGGAATTCTTCGTCCGGCACGCCCTGCTGCTCGACACCTGCGGCGGTGGTTCCGCCGCGGACGCCTTCGAAGACGCCGTGTCCCTCGCCGCTTCGTTCGCCTTCACCGTCGACGAACACGATTCCCTGCTGGACCTGATGTTCGTCGGCGATCGCGCCTACAATTTCACCGCCGGCCGGGGCCTCGCCCATAACGAGCAGATGCTCCAGATCCTCGCCGGCGTTTCCCTCCATCCCTCCCAGGATTTCCGCGCCCTCGAAAGCCTGGTCATCCGTCACGCAGGCCAACTCAGCGGATGCATTCTCGTGCTGCTGGCCTGGGACGAACCCAGACGCCATCTCCACCAGCGCCTGCTCTCACTCAACCTGCCCCTGCTCATCTTCATCATCGCCGAACGACCCGCGAACGCCCCAGTCACCGACGGCGTCCACTGGATTGTCCCAGGCCGTGCCGAGCAATCCCTCGCCCGCCTGACCGAGACCCCCTCGGAAAGCGCATCCGATCGGCACGCGTGACCCGGTCCCTGGGCCGACCCTCCGTAGCGGCGGGCGTCCCGCCTGCCGTAGAGGGGGGCGTCTCGCCCCCCGGAATTCCTTTCCAAGTAAACCAAGAGGTCCCATCGCACTTTCCGCCGGGCATGATGCCCGGCTCTTCGGCAGGCGAGACGCCTACCGCTACGACATGCGTCTCCCGGCCTTCTCAGATTCATGGCCCGTGAGCATGGCGCCTGCGCCAACGCTGCTTCCCTGGACCCGTCACCTCCGTTCTTCGCCTCCATCTCCCCATCCCCGCGGGTTGCGCCCAGCCCCGGGTTGGGTTGTCATCCACCCATGCCGTTTCCCCGTGCCCTGGTCCTTGGCGCCGCCTGGCTGATGGCCGCCCTTGCCTCGCTCGCCGCCGCGCCAGCGTCCCGACCGCCCAATATCATCGTGGTCTTCTGCGACGACCTCGGGTACGCCGATGTCGGCTGCTTTGGGGCTTCCAAAATCCGCACCCCCAACATCGATCGCCTCGCCAAGGAAGGCGTTCGGCTTACCGACTTTTACGCCGCCCAGGCCGTGTGCTCCGCCTCCCGCGCCGCACTGCTCACCGGCTGTTATCCGAATCGCATCGGCATCGCCGGCGCCCTCGGTCCGGGCGCCCGTCATGGCCTGAATCCCGACGAACGGACCATCGCCGAGGTCCTTAAACCCCGCGGCTACGCCACCGGCGCGGTCGGCAAGTGGCACCTCGGCCATCACCCCATGTTCCTGCCCACTCGCCACGGCTTCGATGAATGGTTGGGCCTTCCCTACTCCAACGACATGTGGCCCTACCATCCCGAGGCCAAAAAAGGCTCGTACCCGGAGCTGCCGCTCTTCGATGGCGAAACCGTCGTGGACCCCGAAGTCACACCCGACGACCAGAAGACACTCACCACCCGCTACACCGAGCGCGCCGTCCGCTTCATCGAACGTCACCGCGACCAACCCTTCTTCCTCTACCTCGCCCACGCCATGCCCCACGTGCCGCTGTTCGTCAGCGACGCCCGCAGCGGGCGTTCGCGCGCGGGCCTCTTCGGCGATGTCATCGGCGAAATCGACTGGTCCGTCGGCCAATTGCTCGACGCTCTCCGACGCCACAAAATCGACGAGCACACCCTGGTGATTTTCACCTCTGACAATGGACCCTGGCTTTCCTATGGCGATCACGCGGGTTCAGCCGGACCGCTCCGCGAAGGCAAAGGCACCGCCTGGGAAGGCGGCGTTCGGGTTCCCTTCATTGCCCGATGGCCCGGACGCATTCCCCGCGACTCGGTCTCCCATCAGCCTGCCATGACCATCGATCTCCTCCCCACCCTGGCCGCCATCGCCCAGGCGCCCCTCCCGCCCCACCGCATCGACGGCTTGGACATCCGCCCCCTGCTCCTCAAGCCCGCCGAGGCGACCAGCCCCCACGACGCCCTGTGGTTCTACTACAACAACAACGAACTGCAGGCCCTGCGCAGCGGTCGATGGAAACTCATCCTCCCCCACGCCTACCGCACCCTGGGCTCGCAAACACCCGCCACCGGAGGCACGCCCATCAAGTACAGCCAGCTCAAGGCCGGCACCGAGCTTTACGACCTCGAGAAGGACCCCGGCGAAAAAACCGATCTCGCCTCGCTGAAACCCGAGATCGTCGCCGAGCTGCAAGAGCACGTCGAAAAAGCCCGCGCCGACCTCGGTGACGCCCTCACCGGCCGCACTCCCACCGGCGCTCGCCCCGCCGGAAAACTGCCCTCCACGCCCTGACCTTCACCGATTCACGTAAACCCCAGCCCTCCTCCACCGCCATGCGCCGCACCCTCCCCTTCCCCCGGAGCCACTTTCCATCCAACCCTTCGACACCCATGGAGCCCCTGCTCCCTCTCCCCTCGGGAGAGGGCCGGGGTGAGGGCCGCGGTGCTTCCTCCCCCTTCCACGGCCCATGTTCCCTTTCTTCCGCGTTCGCATATTCGGTGCCTGAACCCGCCGACCACCCGCGCATCCGCCCCTCGAGTGTCTGGTCCTTCGCTCTCAGACCCCTGTTCTCCTTCCTCTCCGTGCTGCTCGCTTCGCTCCCCTTGCGCGGCGCCGTCGCCGACCCCATCCGTCCCCTCAACATCGTGTTGATCGTCGCCGATGACCTCGGCGCCCACGACCTGGGAGCGACCGGCTCGAGGTTCCACGAAACACCCCACCTCGACCGACTCGCCGCCGAAGGCATGCGCTTCACCCAGGCCTACTCCGCCTGCACCGTCTGCTCGCCCAGTCGCGCCGCCATTCTCACCGGCATGCACCCGGCCCGCCTCAAGATCACCGATTGGATCAAGGGGCACGACAACCCCAAGGCCAAACTCCGCCCGCCCACCTGGACCCAGCAATTGCCGCTCGAGCAAATCACCTTCGCCGAGCGCCTGAGCACCATGACCGAACGCCCCGACTTCCTGCGGGCCGCCCTGCATCTCGGCAAATGGCACCTCGGCGGCGAAGGCTTCGAACCGGAGAAACAAGGCTTCCACCAAAACCTGGGTGGCGATCACCGCGGACAACCGCCCAGTTACTTCGCGCCCTACGGACTGCCCCGCCTGCCCGACGGTCCCCAGGGCGAATACCTCACCGACCGCGAAGGCGACGAAGCCGCGAAGTTCATTACCTCCCACAAGGGCCAATCCTTCCTCCTCAATTACTGGCCTTACTCCGTTCACACCCCTCTCCAAGCCAAGCCCGAGCTCGTCGCCAAATACCAGGCCAAGGCGGCACGCACCGGCGGTGGTCAGACCAACGCGACCTACGCCGCCATGCTCGAAAGTCTCGATGCCGCCGTGGGCCGCATCCTCAAGGCCTTGCACGATTCCGGAGCCGCCACGAACACCCTGGTGATCTTCACCTCCGACAACGGCGGACTCGTTCTCGGCAAGAACCCACCCACCAGCAACGCCCCGCTCCGTTCGGGGAAAGGCTCACCTTATGAAGGCGGCCATCGTGTGCCGCTCATCGTCAAATGGCCCGGCGTCACCGTCCCGGGAAGCACCAGCGCTGAACCCGTCATGGGCATCGACCTTCACCCGACACTTCTCGAGGCCGCCGATTTCCCCAAGGCCTACATCGATGCCCGCGGCTTCGACGGCGTCAGCCTCGTGCCGCTTCTCAAGGACCCATCAGCACCGCCCGGCGGCGGTCTCCAGCGCGACGCGCTCTACTGGCATTACCCCCATTACCACCCCGGCGGCGCCACACCCTACGCCGCCATCCGATCCGGCGATTTCAAACTCATCCAATACTACGAAACCGGTCGCCCCGAACTCTTCAACCTCGCCGCCGACCCCGGCGAAACCACCAACCTCGCCGACGCCCAACCCGAG
This sequence comes from Verrucomicrobiota bacterium, assembly GCA_963205105.1. Classification (GTDB taxonomy): domain Bacteria; phylum Verrucomicrobiota; class Verrucomicrobiia; order Limisphaerales; family CAIMTB01; genus CAIMTB01. The sequence continues at coordinate 34,672 of CAUJJW010000096.1, forward strand.
CGCGTCATGGAATTGTCCCGCAAACTCTTCGACTGGCAGAACGCTCGCGGCGCCCAGTGGCCCATGCCCAACCCCGCCTGGGAACCCAAACCCCTGGCCGCTCCCGCCGAAGGCCCGATCGTCCTCCACTCCCGCGACGCGTTCGTCCACAGCACCGTCCTCCGCTACGAACCTCAGCCCTTCAAAAACACACTGGGCTGGTGGGGTCGACCCGAGGACTGGGCCGAGTGGATCTTCG
>CAUJJW010000097.1 GCA_963205105.1 Verrucomicrobiota bacterium
GTTGCAGCTCAGTCGTCGTTGTCTGAAGACGAGGCGCGGACGGGGCGGGGACGGTCGCCGAAGAGGGCGGTGCCGATGCGGACGAGGGTGGAGCCTTCCTCGATGGCGACTTCGAAATCACCGCTCATGCCCATGCTGAGCACGGTCAGTGGGGCGCCGAGGACTTTTTCGCCTTCCAGGGCGAGTTCCCGGCAGCGGCGGAACACGGGCCGGGTGGTTTCGGCGTTGGTGGAGTAGGGCGCCATGCACATGAGGCCGTGGATTTCGAGACGGCGAAGGGCGTTGAGCTGAGGCAACTCGGCGAGAAACTGGGGTGGGCGATAGCCGAACTTGGTGGATTCGCCGGCCACATTGACCTCGATGAGCACCCGGAGGGTGCGGGCGGCGGCTTCGGCGCGGCGATTGAGTTCCTCGGCCAGGCGGAGGCTGTCGACGCTCTGGATCATTTCGAACGATTGAACGGCGTCGCGGGCCTTGTTGGTCTGGAGATGGCCGATGAGGTGCCAGCGGAGGGTGCCGGGGCAGTTGGGGATCTTGGAGCGGGCCTCCTGGACGCGGTTCTCTCCAAACAACCGCACCCCCAGATCGGCAACCGCCCGGATGGACTCGGGCGGATGGTTCTTGCTCACCGCCATGAGTTCCACGGACGCAGGATCGCGACCGGCCCGATCGCAGGCGGCACGGATGCGACGTTGGATTTGTTCCAGGCTCGCGGCAAAGTCCACGGCCGAACGGTAGCGGTGAAATCGCCGCGCCGAAACCGCGAAACATCGGAAGCCCCGTCATGGCACAGCACTACTGGTTGGTGAAGCAGGAGCCCTCGGACTACGCGTGGTCAGCGTTTGAAAAGGATGGACGGGCCGCCTGGACCGGGGTCCGGAACTATGCGGCGCGTCTGCACCTGAGAGCGATGGCGGTGGGCGATCGGGTGGCGTACTACCACAGCAACGAGGGCAAGGAAGTGGTGGGCGTGGCCCAGGTTGTCCGGACCGCCTACCCCGACCCGACCGCGGACGAGGGCGACTGGTCGGCGGTGGACCTGGCGCCCTTGCATCCCTTGAAGGCGTCGGTGCCGCTGACGGTGATCAAGGCGGACAAGGTCCTGAAGGACATGGCGCTGGTGAAGCAGTCACGGCTGTCGGTGATGCCGGTGACGCCGGCCCAGTGGGAACGGCTGATGGAACTGGGCAAGGTCGGTTGAGGTGGTTCGTCCGCTCCGCGGACCGATTCAGCGTCCTGGCGTGAACTCCATCCATTCCAACTGAATCGCTCCGCCAAGGATTCAGGCGCCTGGGACCTCCGAAGCGCCGTCCGCGGCCTCGGTGACGAAGATGCGCTGCACGCGGCCGGTGCGGCGTTCGTAGGCCTCGGCAACGTGGGCTTGGAAGGCGTCGACGTCGGCGGCCTGGACCAGGTTGACGGTGCAACCGCCGAAGCCGCCTCCGGTCATGCGCGCTCCGACGATGCCGGGAGCCTCGCTGGCGAAGTCGACGAGGGCGTCCAACTCCGGGCAACTGACCTCGTAATCGTTGCGGAGACTGGCATGGGAAGCCGCCATGAGGTCGCCGAGCTGGTCGCAATTCGAGGATTCCAGGGCTTGGGCGAATGCCCCGACCCGTTGGTTTTCGGATACGACGTGGCGGCACCGTTGTTGCACCACGTGGGAGAGGCCGCCGGCGAAGGTGTCGAGTTGGTCGGGGGTGACGTCGCGGAGGGCCTGGATGGAGGGCAGGAAATTGCGCAGGTAGGCGACGCCCTCCTCGCATTGGGCGCGGCGGGTGTTGTACTCGCCGCCAGCCAGGGCGTGCGGCATGCCGCTGTCGCAGATGACCAGACGCAGAGATTCCGGAAGCGGGAGTGTCCGGAAGCCAAGGGTGCGACAGTCGAGCAGAAGCGCGTGTTGGGCCTGGCCGTGGGCGGAGATGAACTGGTCCATGATGCCGCATTTCGTTCCGGCGAAATGGTGTTCCGCACGCTGACCGGCCAGGGCGAGACGGGTGCGATCGATGGGGATGCCGGATTGGAGAAGCAGGGCGAGGCCGACGCTCATTTCCAGTGCAGCGGACGAACTGAGACCGGCGCCAGAGGGCACATTGCCGGCGAACCAAAGGTCGGCGCCTGACAGGCGGTGGCCGTCACGTTCCAGTTCGACGGCGACCCCGCGGACGTAGTCGCTCCAGTGGTGTTGGAGGGGGGCACCCGGGTTGTCGAGTGGGATGACGACGGATTCCTTCCGGTTGCCGGCGTGCACGTGGAGGGTGCGGTCGAGGCGGGGGGCTGCGGCGGTCCAGGTGGCGAAGCCGATGGCGGCGGGCAGGACAAAGCCGTCGTTGTAGTCGGTGTGTTCGCCGATGAGATTGACCCGGCCGGGGGCGCGTGTGACGAGGGTGGGGGGGCGGAGGAACACCTGGCGGAAGCCTTCGACGGCGTTGGCGCGGTTCACGCTGGGGACAGTAGCGGGAGGGTGGGGTGGGAGGCGAGCCGTGGGTGGGGAAGAGCCGATGTCGCATTCGTTGGAACGTGGCCTTGCGGTCGAGCGGAGTGTTGGCAACCTGTGCGCGCGTTTCCGGGAAGCGCCCGGTTCACCAATGACCAGCTCACGGGCCTTGAACCGGGGATTCCGGTGGGCGGGACGCCCGCCGCCACGGAACGGACGGCAGGTGGGTGGAGACCGCGCGACGATCGATGAAGAAATCCGACCACACTGGGGGAAGCGCTCGCCTCGACGTCGAGGGAAGCGGCAACGGTGTGGTGACACTGCGGGTGGCGGGCGATCTGACGAACGCGACGGTGCCGGAACTCTGGACCCAGGCGGAGGCGGCGCTGTCCGGGGACACCAAGCGGACGGTGGTGGTGGAGGCGGCGGGGGTGAAACGGATCGATGGCGCGGGAATGGCATGGTTGTTGAAGGTGGGTTGTCGGGCGACCTGCGCGGGTGGTCAGGTGGACATTCGCGGATTGGCGCCGGAGTACCTCAAGCTGCTCGAGCGCTTCGATCTCACGGAGTACCGGGCGGTTCAGCCGCTGGTGCGGCAGGCGGTGCCGGTGCCGGAGCAGGTGGGGCGGGTCACGGCGCATCTGTGGGATGATTTTCAGACGCACATCGGGTTCGTGGGTGAACTGACGGAATCGCTGGTGCGGGCGCTGCTGAATCCTCGGTCGATCCGGTGGCGGGATTTGTTTCTGGCGGCGGAACGGACGGGGGCGGACGCGGTGCCGATCGTGGCGTTGATCTGCTGTCTGGTGGGGCTGGTGCTGGCGTTTCAGTCGGGCATGGCGATGAGGCCGTACGGGGCGGAGATCTACGTGGCGAACCTGGTGACGATCGCGATGCTGAGGGAACTGGGGCCCCTGATGACGGCGATCATCCTTTCGGGCCGGTCGGGGGCGGCGTATGCGGCGGAGTTGGGCACGATGAAAGTGAACGACGAAGTGGCGGCGCTGACCACCATGGGACTGAACCCGGTCCCTTTTCTGACGGTGCCGCGGGTGTTGGGCATGGTGGTGACGATTCCGTTCCTGACGATGATGGGGAACATCACGGGGATTCTGGGCGGGGCGCTGATGTTCCTGACCCTGGACTACCCGATGGCGGCGTATTTCAAGCAGGTGCTGAGTGCGGCGGAACCGCGGCATTTGCTGAGCGGCCTGGTGAAGAGCGTGTTTTTCGGGCTGACCATCTCGGGGGTGGGGTGCATGCGCGGTTTGCAGACGGCCCGGGGCTCGAGCGCGGTGGGATTGTCGGCGACGCGTGCGGTGGTGACCGCGATTCTGCTGATCGTCATTCTGGATGCGATCTTTGGCACGCTCTTCTACTTCCTTGGCTTTTGACCCATGACCTCTGACGCACCGGTTGTGATCCAGGTGGAACGGCTTTCAGCCGGGTACGACGAGCGTGTGGTGCTCGAGGAACTCTCCTTCGACGTGCGGCGGGGGGAAGTGTTTGTGATCCTGGGCACGTCGGGTTGCGGGAAGACGACGCTGTTGCGGAACATGATCGGGCTGGAACAACCCTTGGGGGGACGGGTGTTGATCGGGGGCGACGATGTGGTGTCGGCGGAAGGCGAGGCGCGAAGGCGGCTGTTGAGGCGGTTTGGGGTGATGTTCCAGAACGGCGCCTTGTTCGGGTCCCTGACGCTCCTGGAGAATGTTCGGTTGCCGCTGGAGGAATTCACCCGGTTGAACAACGAGGCGATCGAGCTGATTGCACGGATGAAGCTGCAATTGGTGGGGCTTCAGGGATCGGAGAAGCGGTTGCCGGCGGAGCTGAGCGGGGGCATGCAGAAGCGGGCGGCGATTGCGCGGGCGATGGCCCTCGATCCGGAGATTCTGTTCCTGGATGAGCCCTCGGCGGGCCTGGACCCGGTGACTTCGGCTGGATTGGACGGGTTGATTCTGGAATTGGCGGGTTCGCTGGGGATGACGTTTGTGGTGGTGACGCACGAATTGCCGAGCATTTTTGCCATCGCGAGCCGGGTGATCATGCTGGATCGTGAACGGCGTGGGATCGTGGCGGAAGGGAAGCCCGCCGCATTGCGTGACGCGCCGCCGAACGACAAGGTCCGGCAGTTTTTTCGACGTGAGGCGGATGTTTAGCGATGGCGAATGGACGGAACGGAACCGCGATTGAACACGCATGAGTGCTAAGGCGAACCATTTCAAGCTGGGGCTCTTCGTTCTGGCGGGCGTTGCCGCCGTCATGGCGGCGCTGCTGCTGCTGGGCCTGGGGAGCACCTACAAGAAGCCGGCGATGGTGGAAACCTACCTGGACCAATCCGTTCAGGGGCTGGAGGTCGGCTCGAAGGTCAACTTTCGGGGCGTGCATTTCGGCACGGTGTCCAGCATTGGCTTTTCGCGCTCCCGCTACGAGGAGGGGAAACCCATCGAAGAACAGCGGCGCTACATCCTGATCGAGGTGGCGGTGGAGGAGGATTTCCACCAGGGCTATTCCCGGGAGGAACTGTATGCCTTCATCAAGGCGGAAATCGCCCGAGGACTGAGGTTTCGCCTGAACTCGCAAGGCATCACCGGCCTTTCCTACCTGGAACTCGATTACGTCGATCCCGATCGGTTTCCCAAGCTTCCGGTGACCTGGACGCCTGAGCACCTCTATGTGCCCTCCGCGCCGGGCACTCTGACGAAACTGTTGTCCTCGGCGGAACAAGTCTTTCGGAAATTGGAGGACGTCGACCTTGCCCAGGTTCTGACGAACTTGAACCGTCTGCTCACCACCACGGAACGCGAGATCGGTGGCGCCCAGATCGCCTCCATTTCGGCCCAGGCGACCAACCTGCTGGCTGAGTTGCGCGATTCGAACCAGGCGGTGCAGGCGATTCTGAAGGATCCCAAGTTGAAGGAGATCCCCACCCACGCCGCCGAGGCGATCCGGACGCTGCGGGAGCGGCTGGAACGACTGGACCTCGAGGGGGTGGTGACCAAGGTCGAGCGGGTGCTGGCCACCGCGGAGGGATTTCTGGCGGGCAAGGAACCTGAACTCGCGTCGACCCTGGCCAATCTCAAGGCGCTTTCAGAGAATTTGCGGATGCTGAGCGAGGCGGCGCGGAATCATCCGTCGGGACTGCTCTTCGGGCTGCCGCCCAAGCCGGTGCAAGGAACTCCATGAAAACACACTGGGATCGGCGCGCATTTCTGGTCCGAACCGTTCTGGCCGCCACCGGGCTGGCCGCGGGCGGCGCGGGTTGCGGATTGCGGAAGGCGGCGTTGCCGTCGCGGACCTTCATGCTGAAGGGACCGGTGGCGTCTGCGTTGCCGGACGCGGGCGAGAATCCGGCCCCGGCGGGGGTTCTCCTGGTTCGTCCCTTCAAGGTGGCCACCGCGTTCGACTCGCGGTCATTCGTGGTGCGGCGGTCGGAGTCGGAGTACGCGACCGACGCCTACCATGCGTTTCTGGTGTCGCCGGGGGCGATGCTGACGGATCTGGTGGCGGAATGGGTGCGTGGGTTGAAGATCTTCGCGGCGGTGACCACGGGTGGCAGCCAGTTGGCGCCCTCGCATGCGCTGGAAGGGGACATCACGGAGCTGTACGCCGATTATCGGGAAGCCGGGGCGCCGAAGGCGGTGTTGGCCGGGCAGTTTCGGTTGTTGCACCCGCTGATGGGCGGGGCGTCGCCGATGGTCTGGCAGCATCCGGGTGGCGGTGAGGTGGCGATGGCAAAGGCGGGTGCGGACGCGTTGGTGGCGGGGTGGGAACAAGGGTTGGGCGACTGGTGTCGGGGTTTGGAGCGGATGTTGCGGCAACGGCCCTCCGGGACGGGGCGGTCGAGTGCGTGAAGTGGGTGGCATGAACCCCTGACAAGCAGGGGAAGGGCAGCTACGTTCCGCGCGTGCCGGATCTGGCGGAGCAACTTGATGCGCTTCCATCCCTCGGCCAGATCCGCATCCCGGACCTCTGGCAGCAGGAGGCCGTGGGTGCCTTGCGTGCTGGCAAGGACGTGGTGGTGCATGCCCCGACGGGTGCGGGGAAGACGCTGATCTTCGAACTCTGGTCCAACGGCGGTCGGTCGGCGGGGCAGGCAATCTACACCGTTCCGACGCGAGCGTTGGCGAACGACAAGCTGGCGGAGTGGCGGGCGAAGGGGTGGAACGTGGGGATCGCGACGGGGGATCTGGCGGAGAACCTGGACGCGCCGGTGATTGTGGCGACGCTGGAGACTCAGAAGAACCGATTGATCCGTGGGGATGGTCCGCGGCTGCTGGTGGTGGACGAGTACCAGATGATCGGAGATGCGGACCGGGGATTGAACTATGAGATCGCGCTGGCGTTGGCGCCTCCGGCGACCCAGCTCCTGTTGTTGAGCGGGAGTGTTCACAATCCGCAGCAGGTGGCGGCGTGGTTGCAGCGGTTGGGGCGGGACGCGGTGGTGGTGCGGCACGAGGAACGGCCGGTGCCGCTGGACGAAGTGTGGGCGGGCAACCTGAACTTCCATGTGCCGTCGGAGATCCGCGGATACTGGCCGCGCTTTTTGGCAAAGGCGTTGGCGGAGGGATTGGGGCCGGTCCTGGTGTTTGCGCCGAGGCGAAACGCGACCGAACAACTGGCGTCCGAAGTGGCGCGGTACCTGCCGACACCGGACCCGCTGATGCTGACGGCGGAGCAGAAACAGCTGGTGGGGGATTCGCTGGCGAAACTGTTGAGGAGCCGGGTGGCCTACCATCACAGCGGACTCAGCTACGCCGTTCGTGCCGGGGTGATCGAACCGCTGGCCAAAGCCGGGCAACTGCGGGTGGTGGTGGCGACCATGGGGCTGGCCGCCGGGATCAACTTCTCCCTTCGGAGCGTGGCGTTGGCGGGGGATTCGTATCGGCGCGATTTCGTGGAACAACCCCTTCGGCCGGACGAGATCCTGCAGATGTTCGGCCGCGCGGGGCGTCGGGGCATCGATGACATGGGTTATGTGCTGATCAGCTCGAACGAACTGCGCCTGCGGGATGGGCATCCCAGTCAGTTGTCGCGGAGCGGGCTGGTGGATTGGGGGGCGTTGTTGAGCGTGATGTGGGGGGCGTCGCAACGGGGTGAGGACCCGTACGCGGTGGCGGTTCGGGTGCAGGAGCGGCTCTTCACCAGCAAGCCGATCTATCTGGGGGTTGAGGAGTGCCTGCGGCATCCGGAGGCGCCCTGTGGGTTGAAGACGGATTCGGACCGTGCCCGGCGCGTGCGGGGGCGACTGCGACAGATCCGGAACAGTCGGGGCGAATGGGAGACATTGCGCAAGCCCGTGGAAGTCGCCGCCGGCTTGGTGTTCGTGGATGCCGAAGTGGCGCTTCATCCGCCGGAACGCGCGGAGGGTTCGAAACCGGCAAGCCCGGCGGAGGGCAGGAGACCGCTTCAATCCACCACGGATGCGGATGCGGATGCGGGTGAGGGGATGCTGACGGAGGGTGGAGAGGACCGGGAGTTGGCGGAGCTGACGGCCGGATCGGGGTCAGCCCTGGCATTTCGCGGCATGGTTCCCGCCCTGACGGTGCAGGCGGCCCTCGACAAGGTGGGGCACGGTTGGCTGGTGGGTTTGCAGGACACCGAGCGCGGGCGGATTTATGGGCGGGGCTTCAAGCTGGCGGACGTGCTGACCGGCGAGCGGGTGGTGATGGTGAAATGGGTTCGGCGGATGACCGACTGGCAGGGGCGGGTGGCGACGATGGAGCAGTGGGAGAAGGAGATCTGGCCGAAGGTGATGGCGACGTTGGAATCGGAGGGCACGCCGGTGGTGTCGCTCCGTCGTCAGCAGCATCAGCTGGTGGCGCATGTGTCGCTGGCGCTGTTGAAGATGAAGGTGCCGATCGACTACCACGGGGTGGCGATCTGGCAACCGGTGGAACGTTCGGTTCCGTACCCGGATTGCGTCACGTGCGCGCGGCTTTCGACCTGTCGACAACTGTCGCCGGCGGCCGGAACCGCCGCGTTATGGCGTCGGATGAAACTGGTGGATGACAACGGGGTGCCGACGCGCCGGGGGCGTCTGGTGGCGGCGTTGTCGCAGACGACCGGTCTGGCTTTGGCGGCGGCGCTGGAGGACGAGGGCTATCCGCTGGACGAACTCGTTTACGATCTGGCGAACCTGGATGCGGGCTTTCGTTTCGCGGGCGAGGACAGCCGCTGGGGTGGACGGCTGGCGATGGCCTGCCAGGCGGCCTATGGGATGATCAACGTCCCGGGCTACCTGGAGAGCGGGCTGCCGCCACGGTACGGGGCGGGGGCGAACGACATCGTTCAACTGGCGCATCGCCACCCGGAGAAGCGCCATCGGGCAGCCACCGAATTGCTCGGCGAAGGGGATGTGGATCGCCTGATCATCGAATGGCGGAGTCTGCTGCGGCAGATCAGCCATGCGCAGCCGATGGACTGGCCGCGATGGACCGCGTTTCAGGCGATGGCGCGTGGCATCCTGCACGAGACGGAGTCGCCGACGCAGACCGATCTCCCACCGTTGCCCTACGCGCAGAAGAAGCGGGTGGATCACAAGTTGGTTTTTCGCAGGCATTGAGATGGGGTGTTGAGGTTTTGGGCTCAGGATTTCCGACCCAGGCGGGCAAGCACCCACTTGAGGGCCTCGACAAAGACCAGGGAGACGGCACCCGCGCCGACGATCCGCATCCATTCTTCGATGCCGAGGGGGGCGGTGCCGAAGATGGCGTTGAGTTGGGGAACGTGGGTGAGGGCGACCTGAAGCAGGAGCATTGAAATCAGGCCGGCCCAGAGCCAGCGGTTGCGGAACACCCCCACCGAGAGCAGGGAGTGATTCAGGGAACGGCAGTTGAGCAGATAAAAGGCCTGGATAAACGCCACCGTGTTCAGTGCGACCGTTCGGGCTTCGGCCAGTCCGGCGCCCCGGGCCACTTCCCAGCGGAACAAACCGAAAGCCCCGATCAGGATGAGCATCCCGACCACCACAACTTGCAGAAGAAGCCTCCCGGTCAGGATCGGTGAGTCCGGCTGACGGGGCGGACGTTCCATGAGGTCGTTCTCCTTGGGCTCCAGGGCCAGGAAGAGACCGAGCAAACCGCCGGTGGTCATGTTGATCCACAGGACTTGCAGCGGGAGGATGGGCAGGGTGGAACCGGTGATGGAGGCGGCCAGGATCACCAGTCCCTGCCCGAGATTGCTGGGCAGGGCCCAGGCGATGATCTTGGTCAGGTTGTCGTAGACGCTTCGCCCTTCCTCCACCGCGGCGCTCAATGAGGCAAAGTTGTCATCGGTCAGCACCATGTCGGCGGCTTCCTTGGCCACTTCGGTGCCGGTGATGCCCATGGCCACGCCGATGTCCGCCTGCTTGAGAGCGGGGCCGTCGTTGACCCCGTCCCCGGTCATGGCCACGACGTTGCGCCGCGATTGCAGGGCTTCGACCAGACGAAGCTTTTGTTCCGGAGTGACCCGCGCGAACACCGGCACATCGGAGGCGGCGTCGATCAGTTGCTGGTCGGAGAGCCGCTCCAGCTCGCGCCCGGAAAGCACGGCTTGCGGGCCTTCAGCCCCGGGCGGCACCAGGCCGAGCTGCCGGCCGATGGCCACCGCAGTGCCCGCGTGGTCGCCGGTGATCATCTTCACCCGGATGCCTGCTTTCTGGCAGACCCCGACGGCGGCGACGGCTTCAGGACGGGGCGGGTCGATCATGCCCTGGAGGCCGAGGAAGGTGAACTGGAGGGGCAGCCGGCAGGCATCGAGGCGCGCGGTGTGGGCGGGCAGCCGGGTTCGGGCGAAGGCGAGCACCCGTAGACCTTCGGACGCCAGGCGGTTGGCCTGTTGAAGGACCAACGCGCGATCGAGGTTCAGCGAGGCTCCGTGGGCGTCCTGGGCTGCCGAGCAGCGGTCCAGGATCACCTCCACGGCACCCTTCAAGTAGACGACGCACCCATGATCGCCGGTCCGGTGAAGGGTTGCCATGAACTGGCGCTGGGATTCGAAGGGAATGGAGTCGATGCGCGGGTGATTCATCCCGTCGGTGGTGGGGTTCCACCCGCCTTTGCGGGCAGCCACGATCAGGGCGACTTCGGTGGGATCGCCGTGGGCCTCCCAGCGGCCTTCCTTTTCGACCAACGAACTGTCGTTGCACAGCATGCCGGCGAGCAGTGTCTCGGACAGACCATCAATGAGCGCCTCCGACACCGGGGCGCCGTCGCGATGGATCGCCCCGTTCGGATCGTAACCGTCGCCGGTGACTTCGAAGTCGGCATCCCCAATGACGATGCGGCGGACGGTCATCTGGTTTTGGGTGAGGGTTCCGGTCTTGTCGGAACAGATGACCGTGGTGCTGCCGAGTGTCTCGACGGCGGGGAGTTTCCGGACGATGGCACGACGCTTGGCGAGGCGGGAGACCCCAATGGCGAGCGTGACGGTGACGGCGGCGGGGAGGCCTTCCGGGATGGCGCCGACGGCGAGGGCGATGGCTGAAGAGACGATGGCGTCGAGGCTTTCGCCGCGTGCCCAGCCCAGCGCCACGACGATTGCTGCGAGGCCCAGGATGATGACGAGCAGGCGCTTGCCGAAGGCGGCCATCTTTCGGGTCAAGGGCGTCTCCAGGCTGGGGGCGGTGGCGATCATGCCGGAGATACGACCGATCTCGGTGTGATCGCCGGTGGCCACGACGACCCCGCGGGCCTGGCCGTAGGTGACCAGGGTGCTGGCGTAGGCCATGTTGATTCGATCCGCGAGCGGAGTTTCCGGCGGGAGGACTTGGTCGGCGGACTTGCTGACGGACGTGGACTCCCCGGTCAGGGCGGATTCCGCCACTTGGAGGTCACGGGAGTGGATCAGCCGGACATCGGCGGGGACCCGGTCGCCGGAGGAAAGCTGGAGAAGATCGCCGACGACGAGTTCCGTGGAAGGGATGCGTTGGGCGCTGCCGGCGCGGATGACGGTGGCTTCGGTGACCAGGCTTTGGGCGAGGGCCTCGATGGCGCGCTCGGCCTTGGATTCCTGGACGAAGCCGATCCAGGCGTTTATCACGACCACCGCGAGGATGACGGTGCTGTCGAGCCATCCGCCCAGGGCGAGCTTGATGAGGGCGGCGGCGATCAGCAGGTAGATGAGGGGGTTGTGGAACTGGAGCAGGAACCGGATCCAGGGGCTTCGACCTTTCCTGGGGGACAATTGGTTCGGGCCGTTCCGTTCCAGGCGGCGTTTGACTTCGAAGAGGTCCAGCCCATGGGAACGGTCGGTGTCCAGGAGCTGGGTGGCTTGGTTTTCGGGGACGTGATGCCAGTGATGGCTGAGAATGTCTTGCATGGTGTCGTGAGGCCGGACGTCCGCGACGTCGGAGGGGCGGCTCAGTGATGGCGCTGGTGCTGGCAAAGGCGTGCCTTCGGTTGGTGATGGTGCGTGGACGAATCCGTGCGCGAAGCACTGTTCTGCGGGCAGGATTTTCGGACCAATACCCCTTTTGGAACGGAGTTTTAGGATGATCCAAATCCAGGAACCGAGGCATGGGAGGCACTTCCCGGATCCTGTTCCGGGGCATGAGGACGGAGCGCCGGTGGTTGGATCCGGCGGTGGCTGGCATCAGGGAGACGGTGCTCCCGGGGATGTTCGGGAACCTCAGACGACCCGGGCCCAGAAGACCTTGAGGTAACGGCTTTCGGAGCAGTTGGACATCACGGGGTGATCGAGCGAGGGGCCGGTCTGGTCGAGGAACTGGAGTTTGCGGGCCTGGCGGTGGGCGGCTTTGATCACGACGCGTTCGAAGTCTTCCTCGGACAACATGCCCGAGCAGGAGCAGGTGACGAAAAGGCCGCCGGGTTTCACCAGCGAGATGCCGAGGATGTTGAGGTCCTCGTACTTCCGCCGTCCACCGTCGGTGTCCTCGCGGTCGAACACGAGTTTGGGTGGGTCGAGCACGACGACGTCCCAGCGTTCACCATTCTTTTGCATCTGGCGGGCCCAGGGCAGGGCATCGGCGTGGACCCAGCTAATGCGGGCCTGGTTGAGATTGGCATTCCGCTTGGCCTGGGCGATGGCTTTTTCGTCGAGATCCACGGCGGTGACTTCGTCGGCACCGCCGAGGGTTTTGGCGGCGATGGAGAAGCCGCCGGTGTAGCAGCACAGATCGAGCATCCGTTGGCCGCGGGTGAACTGGGTGAGACGCCGGCGGTTGTCACGCTGGTCGCAGAAGAAACCTGTCTTGTGGCCCTGCTCAAAATCGACTTCGTAGCGGACGCCGTGTTCACGGATCTTCACCGACCGGACGGCGTCGCCGGGGGCGTTCCGTCGCGAGATCCCTTCCAATCGGGCGGCGCGGTCGTCGATTTCGAGCACGGTTCTTTGGGTGCCGAGCCGGGCATGGAGATGCTTGAGCCAGACGGGAAGGCGTTGGTAGACGCCGAGGCTGTGGGTGGAAACGCTGAGCACATCGCCGAACCGGTCCACGACCAACCCGCTGAGCCCGTCCCCGTCGGAGTGGACGACCCGGAAGGCGTCGGTGTGTTCGGGCAGGTTGAGGGTGTTGAGGCGCAGGTCGATGGCTCGGTCGAGCAGGCGGATGAAATCGTCTTCGGTGAAGGGGTCCTGGCCGTGGTAGATGGCGCGGAGCGGAACGCGGGCTTTGGGATTCCAGAGACCGGCGCCGAAGGGGCGATCTTCCTTGTCGTAGATGGTGACGAGATCGCCGGGGCGGGCGTCGGGGGAGGAGTCCCGGATCATGGCTGGGTACACCGTGGGGTGGAAGGTGAAGGTCCGGAGCTGAACCCACGGCGACTGGCGTTGGAAGGAGGCAGACTGCTGGGACGACTCGGTCATTGGGAGTGCGGTACCCGGGTGGGGTGCCGGTAGGCAAACACTTTCGTGGAGGGAGTGGGGGAGGGAGGGGAGGGTGGGGAGTGGGAGTGGGAGAGGGGAGTGGGACCAGTGGGACGGGTGAGTACAGTAGGAACAGTGGGAATAAAAGGGGTACCACACGTCCCACAGGTCCAACACGTCCAAAACGGATAACCCCACCCACACCCACACC
>CAUJJW010000098.1 GCA_963205105.1 Verrucomicrobiota bacterium
TACGGCCAGGCAACGGTTGCCGGCGGTGCTGTTGCTGCATCACTTCGGTTCACCCGAGGCCCGCTTCGAGATCGTGACCTTGGATCTGGAGAATGATGATTCCGACAACGACGGGCTGCCGGATTGGTGGGAACAACGTCACTTCTCGGGCATCCAGGTGGCGGGACGGGACACGGACTCGGACGGGGATGGGGCGTCGGACCGCGAGGAACTGCTGGTGGGCACGAATCCGAACGATGCGCGATCGGCGTTTCGTATGCGGTCTGCGGTGCGCGTCAGCAGTCGCAACATTGCGGTGCGCTGGACCGGGAGTCCGGGGCAGGTGTTTGCCTTGGAACGTTCGACGAACCTGGTTGCCGGCTTCACCGAGGTGGTGCGCGACGACATCCAGTCCACGCCACCGCTCAATTCGATCACCGACACCAACGCGCCGGACCCGGGGCCGTATTTCTATCGGGTACGCCTGAAGAACTGACGCGGACAAGGGCTTTGGGGTTGTCACGCTCAAAGTTGGAAAACGCCAAAAGCGTCGGCCTTGCCGTTGTTGGCGGAAGTTCCAGGGGGGTAGGATCCGGTCGTGCTGGCCAAGATTCGTTCAGCGGCTGTTCAAGGCGTCGACGCACATCCCATTGAGGTGGAAGTGAACGTCGGTTGGGGCGACACCCTGATCGTGATTGTGGGTTTGCCGGATACGGCGGTGAAGGAGTCGCGTGACCGGGTGTCGACGGCGATCACCAACTCGGGGTTCAAGTTCACCCTGGGTCGGACGACGATCAATCTGGCGCCGGCCGACGTGCGCAAGGAGGGGCCGAGTTTTGATCTGCCCATCGCGTTGGGCATGCTGGCGGGCAGCGAACAGATGAGTTGTGACCGGTTGGACCGGTTTTTGGCGGTGGGCGAACTGGCGTTGACGGGAGCGGTTCGTGCCGTGAAGGGCGTGCTGCCGATTGCCTTGCGCGCTCGGGCGGAAGGACGGGAGGGGATCCTGGTGCCGGCGGAGAACGCGGCCGAGGCGGCGGTGGTTTCGGGGCTCAAGGTCTACGGGGTTCAGAACCTTCGCGAGGCGGCCTCCTTCTTGGATGGGGAACATCCGCTGGAACCCACCACCATTGCCATCGACCGACTGTTTGACGCACCGGCCTCCGACGAAGCGGACTTCTCGGATGTGCGCGGCCAGGAATCGGTGAAGCGCGCGCTCGAGATTGCTGCGGCGGGCGGGCACAACCTGCTGCTGCTGGGGCCTCCGGGAACCGGGAAGTCGATGCTGGCCCGCCGGTTGCCGACCATTCTGCCGCCGCTCACGCTGGAGGAGGCCTTGGAAACCACCAAGGTGCATAGCATCGCCGGATTGCTGTCGGCAGGTCAGGCGCTGGTGACGCGACGTCCATTTCGTTCGCCGCATCACACGGCCAGCGACGCGGGACTGCTCGGGGGTAACGCCAACCCGACCCCGGGCGAGATTTCGGTGGCCCATCACGGCGTCCTGTTCCTGGATGAACTGCCGGAGTTCAAGCGCACCGTGCTGGAGACCTTGCGCCAACCCATGGAGGAAGGCCGGGTCACCATCAGTCGCGCCGCCGGGACCATGACTTTTCCCGCGCAATTCATGCTGGTGGCGGCGATGAACCCGACGCCGGACGGCAAGATGCCCGCGGAATCGCGTTCCTCACCACGCGAGATTCAGAACTACCTCGGACGCGTTTCCGGACCGCTGTTGGATCGCATCGACATCCATATCGAGGTGCCGCCGGTGAAGTACCGGGACATGGCCGGAGAACAGCCGGGCGAATCGTCGGCGGTGATCCGTGCCCGCGTGATCGAGGCGCGACGTCGGCAGTTGGAGCGCTTTCGCGGGAACCCGGGAGTCAGCTGCAACGCCCGCATGGAAAGCCGGCTGATCCGGCGCCACTGCCGGTTGGATGAATCCACCCATCACCAACTGGAGAACGCCATGAAGGACTTCGGGCTGAGCGCCCGCGCCTACGACCGCATTCTCAAGGTTTCCCGCACCATCGCCGATCTGGCCGGGTCGGACGGCATCAGCGGCGATCACCTGTTTGAGGCGATCCAGATGCGTTCTCTGGATCGCCAGTTGTGGGGGTGAGGCAGGTCGGAATGAACGACCAGTTCATCAGGACAAGCAGGAATCTGGACCACCTGCGGAGGCGTTTCGACCCTGTTGCGCGTGGGAGATGGGCAGCCTAGGTTTTCTGCATGAGCGCGGCCGAGATCATTGCTGAGCTACCGAGACTGACCGAAGCTGAGCGTCGTGCGGTGCGAAGCCGGCTCATCGAGTTGGCCATCGTTGACTCCGAGATTGAGGCGTGCGACCTCGCGGCCACGAGGGCCGCCCAGTCGTTTGATCGCATGGAGGAGGACGATGATCGCCGTTCATCCCGGTGAGGTTTGGGTGGTGGACTTTGGGATGGCCGCCAAGGTCCGCCCCGCGTTGATCCTTACCGGGACACCCGCCGATGACGAATTAGACCTCGTTACCGTCATCCTCCATACCACGGCCCTTCGGGGGAATCGGTGGGAACTCGTCCTTCCGAAACCGTTCCTGAAGCCGGGAGCCTTCCATCTGCAGCAGATTCAGACCATCCCGACCGTACGCCTTGAGCGTCGCCTGGGCGTTCTGAATCCCGACGAGATGGAACGGGTTCTGGACGCTCTGGCGGGTCGCCTTGCGTTGTGATCGTCGTTGGCTCGACCGGCAGATCTGGAGGTGAACTTTACTGAATCTCGATGTCGTCGCCGGCGCCTCCGTCGAGGACGTCCAATCCGGGCCCGCCCAGAAGCACGTCGTCGCCGGGGCCACCGACCAGGGTGTCATTGCCGTCGCCGCCCACCAGGACGTCGTCGTCGTCCCCGCCGTTCCCGGTGAGTTGAATGGAGCTCGCCTGGAGACCTGAAGCCTCCAGCACGTCATCACCGGCGAGCAGGTTGATGGTGAGCCGGTCGTTTCCGGGTTCGCTGCCCACGATGTCAATCTGCGCGCTCAGGCCGAACACGCTGGCCTCTCCGGCCGATCCGACGACCACTGCGACGTCGTCGCCCGAGGTGGCCTGAACGATGATGTTGTCGGCCTGACCGTCGCCCGTTCCGGAGCCGGCTGGACTGGCGAGATCGAGAAGGACTTCGGTCACATCGGTTCCTGCGAGGTCCTGGACCGTGACGGTGTCCGCGCCGCCGAGGGCGTGGAACTCGATGCCTTCGACGTCGTTCAGATCCATGACGACGTTGGCGATGTCTCGGAGGAAAAGCACCCGGCCGCCATTGGCGGAGATGTCGATGACCTCGGCGATATTGGCTCCGTTAAAGAGCATGACGTCGAAGCCTGCCTGACCCTCGAGCGTGTCGTTGTCGTCGCCTGGGTTCCAAACCATGGTGTCATCGCCGTCCCCGGCCAGCATGGTGTCGTTTCCATCGCCGCCGATGAACAGGTCGTTGCCAGGACTTCCCACCATCACATCCGCGCCAAGGCCCCCTTGAATCGTCAGGTTGAGTCGGCCAGAAGGCAGGCTGCTGGCGTTCACGAAGTCGTCGCCGCCGAGGGCGTTGATGGTCAGACGGTCCTGGGCGCCTTCGGTGCCGGTCAAAACCACTCGCGTGGTCAGACCATTCACCACCGCGCCCGTGGTCACGCCGCTCACGAGGATGACGTCCGCACCTTGGGTGCCGTTGACCACGACGCTATCCGCCTGGCCATCGCCGGTGCCGGTCCCGGCGGGGCTGGCCAAGTCCAGAGTCACTTCGGTGACGTCGGTTCCGGTCAGTTCGCCCACGGTGATGCTGTCGGCCCCGCCCAGGGCGCGGAAGGTGACCTTTTCCACGTCGGACAGGTCCATGGTGATGTTGGCCACGTCGCGGAGGAAGAGCACACGGGAGCCATTGGAGACGAGATTGATCACCTCGGAGGCGTTGGCTCCATTGAACACCATGGTGTCGTTGCCGTCCTGGCCTTCGAGGATGTCACTGCCATCGCCCGGATTCCAAATGAAGGTGTCGTCGTTGGGACCGCCAAAGAAGGTATCGGGTCCACGGCTCCCGGTGATCGTGTCGTTGCCAGCCCCGCCGCCGGCGACCAACCCGATCAATCCGGCGGGCAGTCCCGACGCGCTGATGGTGTCAGCCCCTCCTTGGGCATCGACGAACAGGCGGTCGTTGGCGCCTTCAGCGCCCAGAACGGTGACACGCGCCCGTGCGCCGTTGACGAGGATCGCCTGGCCGGACTGCGAGATCACCAGGTTGTCCGTGCCGCCGGTGCCGTTGACACTGACGCTGTCGGCCTGGCCGTCGCCGGTGCCGGTTCCAACAATGGAGGACAGGTCGATGCGCACATCGTCCACATCGGTGCCGGTGAGATCGTTGACCGTGATGCTGTCGGCGCCGCCCAGTGCGTTGAACTCGACGACTTCAACGTCGTTGGCGTCCATGACCACGTTGGCGATGTTCCGGAAGAAACGGAGCCGGCCGCCATTGGCGGAGATGTCGATGGTTTCGGCGATGTTCGCCCCGTTGAACAGCATGCGATCCGTGCCGGACTGGCCCTCGAGCGTGTCGTTATCGTCGCCGGGATTCCACACCATGGTGTCCTGGCCACCCCCGCCGAAGGCGGTGTCGTTGCCATCACCACCGACCAGTAGGTCGTCGCCGGGGCCTCCGACCAGGGTGTCGTTGCCGAGGCTGCCTTGAAGGTCGCCGGGGGGCATGGAGCCGTTGGAGGAGCTGATCTCCAGTCGGTCGGCCCCCGACAGGCCGAGAATGCGGATCAGAGTGGTGTTGGCGACGGTGGGGAGGCCGCCGACGATGGAAACGGTGCCGGCGTTGACCAAGAGGGAGCCGGCGACGTTGCGGCTGACGATGAGTTCGTTGTCGTTGGCATCCCCGGTAACGGTGAGGATCCCGGTGTTCGGATCAAAGACGGCGGTAAAGGGGGATGGACGCACGACTCCCACCAGCACGGTTTTTTCGGCGCGCTGCCGGGCGGCATTGAAGGCCAGCACCTTGACGGTGGCTTGGGCGCCTGGTGGAGGGAGCAGGTTGGCGGGAACGACTCCGACTCCGCGCCATTGACCTGCTTGAAGGCTCAGCGTGACGCGCAGGATGCTGGTGGCAAAGGGACGAAAATCGACGGTGGCTGTCGCCTGGGTTACGTCCGTTGCGGCGACGTTGATCGTGAAACCAGCGCCCGTTTGCAGCGGCGAAGGTTGCACATCGAGCGATTGGATCGATGGCGCTGCCCAGGCGGAGGCGCTCCAACAAAGGGCGATGATCCAACCAACCAACCGCCCGGGAATTCGGCAGGAACCGGCAAGTGGCTTCATGAGCATAGGGGGCAAACGTGGACGTGAGATTCGGACCCAAGGGATTCAGGACAGGGTCGAGGTCTGCTGGCGTCGGCGCAGGACCAAGCTTCCGGCCACGGTGCCAAGAGCCAGGGCTGCAACCCATGTGGAGGCCTCGGGAACCACAGCAGTCGGGCCAATCGTCGTCCCCGACACGGAATCGCCGGTCGCGGAAAATTCGTGGTAGGTGACGCGGCCGGGCGGCAGGGAACTGGTGAAGGAGAAACCGGCAAGCACGGCGCCCGCGAGGACGTCGCCCGCCGGATCCAGGGAAAGGAAATCCTGGGCGGAGGCTCCGGAAACGGGGATCCCGGCGTCGGCGAACCAGAGGGAATTCGGAACCGAGACCTCGCCACCTGAGAACGTGTCGAGGGTATCCCAGTCGGGAGTCAGGAAGTCGAATTCCAGCGACCACAGGGAGATATCGAAGGCGCCGGTGAGATTGTTGACCTCATAGAAGTACGTGATGGTGCCATCGCCATTCAGGATGAAGGAGCCGGTGACCTCGCCGGGGGCGGAGGGCGAAGCGGCGAGCAGAGCGCTACCCAGGATGAGGCTGTGGAGGAGGGACGGCCGGTGTTGAGGAGGGTTGGGCATGAGGCTCGGAGGTTGATGGTGAAAACAACTACGTACGATTCAGGGCAGTAGATGGCATCATGCGGATTCCAAGGACAAGCAGTTTCCTGGCTTTGGCAGGTACCCTTTAGGGGGGGGGTGGCCCGGTTTGCGCTTCCACCCAAATAAGGCCAGCCTAGAGGCGATGCTTCGATTCCTCGTGCTGCTGGCTGGTTTGTGCCTCGGTTCGGTGAGGGCGCAAGTGCTTCCGTCTGAACGTGTGGCGAGCCCATCGCTTCGCCTCCCCGCCGAACCGGCGAGCGCCCTGGAGTCCGCCCTGGGCAGCCTTCGGTTCACCAGCCCGGTGGTGGTGACCTCGCCGCCGGGTGAAACCAACCGGCTCTTCATCGTCGAACAGGCAGGGCGGATCGTGGTCATCACCAACCTTGCTGCCCCGACCCGGACCGTCTTTCTCGATCTCGTCAGTTCGACGGTTTCAGGCGGCGAACAAGGACTGCTGGGCTTGGCTTTTCATCCGCGCTACGCGGAGAACGGACGATTCTTCGTGTTCCGAACCGTGACCGCCTCCACCGCAGGTGCGGCGAATCAGCGGCACGATCGGCTGAGCGAGTTTAGGGTTTCCACGGCGTCCCCGCACCGCGCTGCCACGGCCGAGACCATCCTCTTCCAACAAAGGGACGAGGCGTCGAACCACAACGGTGGGGATCTGCATTTCGGGCCGGACGGGTACCTCTATGTGGCGTTGGGCGACGAAGGCGGCGGCAATGACCAGTACCGCAATGGCCAGGTGATCACCGGGGATCTCTTTGCCGGGATTCTTCGCCTGGATGTCGACGCTCGTCCGGAGTCGCTGCTCCCCAATCCGCATCCCGCCAACGAAGCGTTTCTGGGCAACTACCGGATTCCCTCGGACAACCCGTTCGTGGGTGCGACGGAGTTTCTCGGGCAACCCATCGCGGATCCGACACGCGTGCGAACGGAGTTTTTTGTTGTGGGCCTGCGGAACCCGTGGCGGATGTCCTTCGATACCCTGACGGGGGAGCTTTGGGTGGCAGACGTGGGACAAGGCGCGCGCGAATCGATTTACATCACCCGCCGGGGCGCCAACCACGGCTGGCCCTTCCGTGAAGGACCGATCGCGGGACCACGGTCCGGGGCTCCGACGGGCTTCACCAGCAACCCGGCCTTCAACCATGTCGCACCGCTTCACAGTTACTCGCATGGCAGTGGCCCGACCCAGGGGCGGTCCATCACCGGAGGGTTCGTCTATCGTGGAGCGCGTTTTCCGGCGTTGGCGGGAGCGTATGTGTTCGCCGACTACGTCAGCGGC
>CAUJJW010000099.1 GCA_963205105.1 Verrucomicrobiota bacterium
ATCGAAGTCACCCACCCCCAGCCCATGCCACCAGCCCGACCACGCACTGAGCAGGGTCACATCAGACGCTGAGCTCCGGCTTCGCACACCCGGGGAGTTGATCTTCTGCGGGCCAACCACCACAGGGTCCCAGGCTTCCAGTCGCCCCTCATGGTTGCGAAAAATCCGAAGCGGACCCCATTCACAGGCGAGGACCAACTCAGGGAATCCATCGTTCTCCAGGTCGGTCCACCGCGCCGCACGAACGATGTTCGCGGGCTTCCAAAGTGCCTCCCAGGCCGCGGACTGAACCCAGCGTCCATCCTGAACCCGAAGCAGCGCGGAAGCGGAGGGGATCGGATACTTTCCCGGCACGGGACCGCCACCGACCAACAACTCACACACCCCGTCCCCATCCATGTCGCCGAGAGCCAGCGGTCCTGGATGGGAACCAGGCAGCTGCACCGACTGGGAGTCATCCAGTGACGCCAGATCGCAGACCCTAACCGCGGACGGTTCCGGTGCGGCGTTCGACTCAGCGGAAATCCCGACCAGCAGGGACGCCCTACCCGGGCCACGATGCCAGCCCAGAAGCGTGGTTTGGTCGTGAGCCGTCGGGTCGGCGAAGACCGAAAGGTTGGTGCGAGTGAAATGTCCGTCCCCAGCGTTCAGCCAAACGGCGGTATGCCCACCTTGGCCTGCACCGATGATCAGATCTTCCCGTCGATCGCCGTTCCAATCGAACCAGGCAACGCCCGGCCCGAACTGACCCAGCTTGAACGGAAGCAACGGTTGGTGCGCGAACTCATCGGAGGGTTCGTCGTGATGCACATGCCCCAGCAGGGAACTGACGTCGCGGAACAGAGGCTTCAGTTCGGCTTCGGTCGCCGGCGTCGCGGCGTCAGGCGTGGACGGCTCCAGCACTTCATAGAGCCGGTTGGACCGGACGTCGGCCATGGTGCTGCGCCGACCCGAACGCCAGGCGATTTCGAGGGTCATGCCCTGCGTGACGCTTCCGGCGGCGAAGACGAGTTGCGGGTCGGAACCGGCCATGTACCGCCCGCCGGAAACCACTTCCTGGGACTGCAACGGGACAGCCCCGCCTCGAAGCGTCACCTTGGCGCCGATGCCCTGAACGTTCGGGGAACGGCCTCGCAAGCGCACCGCAACCCGCGGAGCGGACGTCTCGTTGCGGTAGAAGCCGATCGCGCTGCCCAGATTGTTCACCACCAGGTCCAGGTCGCCGTCCCTGTCGAAATCCGCGGTGGCCAGCGCGTGATGGATGCCCGCCTGATCCGTTCCCCACTGCGCCGTGACATCTTCGAATCGCCAGTCACCTGAGTTGCGGAAACAAACGATGGGTTGCAACAGCGACGGGAGCAGTCGATCTGCTTCGATCCGCGCCTGAAGCCCGCCACCCGCACGAGCACCCTGCGTTCGAATGGCCTGCCGCGCGTCGGCATCCAGCAGGTCGTGGATGTGACCGGCTGAGATCAGAACGTCCTCATAGCCGTCCAAATCGACATCGAGAAGGACCGGCGACCAAGACCAGTCCGACGCGGACAAACCTGCGAGATGTGCGATCTCGGCAAAGGTACCGTCACCCCGGCTCCGGAACAGTGTGTTCCGCAACACCTGCGGGCGGTTGGAGATCTCACCGACGCCCGTGGTCTCCGGTTGAGTCGGTAGGAGCTGGCGTTTTCGCATGCTCGCGCTGCGGCTCAGCATCTCGACCACCAACAAGTCAACGTTTCCGTCCCGGTCGAGGTCGGCCACGTCCACACCCATCGAACTCCCGCTCATCTTGCGCAGTCCGAGCGGGTCCATCGCCCGAAAGCCACCTTTCCCGTCCCCCATCCAGATGCGGTCGGGGGTCCAGAAATCGTTGCAGACATACAGGTCGGGGACCGAATCCCCGTTGAGATCACGGAAGGTCGCGCTCAGACCCCAGTCCAGCGGTGGGCGGGTCAGTGGTTGGCCTTGCTCATCCCGAAAGGAACCCGAAGTCCAGGATACCGGCCGGAACCCGTTCTTCCGATCATTGAGGTACAGCACGTCCTGCTCGCCGTACTGCAGCAACTGTCCATTCTGCAGCACGAGCCAATCCGAAAACTGCGGCGGAACCACCGACTTCCCATCGACCTTGGGCAGTTCGATGCGGCCGAAGTCCTTGATGTCTTCACGGCGATAATTGCAGACGTAGAGGTCGAGGAACCCGTCGCCGTTCACATCGGCGAGCGCCAGCGTCATCGCTCCGAAACGGGTGGTGGTGCCAACGCCACGGGAGACATCCCGAAAGCGCCCGGCGCCGTCGTTCAGAAAGCACCTCACCCCCAGGCCGGTCGTCGCCACCAACAGATCGAGGTGCCCATCACCGCTGACATCGGCGAACACGGCCCCGCGATCGTGGCGACTGGCACACCCGAGTCCCGCCTCGTGCGTCACTTCCCGAAACCGGAGCCCGCCTTGGTTCAGGTAGAGGGCGTTGGTTCCATCCAGCCGACAGAGGTAAATATCCGGAAGGCCATCTCCATTCACATCGCCAGCCGCCACGCCGGAACCATTCCAGAGGACCCGGTTGGTGGCCCCACGGGCTTCCGCCAGAAGGTTGGTGAAGGCAAGACCGGTCGAGCCACTGTCCAACGGCTGAAAACCAGGCTTTCCGCTCCGGGGCACTTCAAGTTCCGCCCATCGATGACCGGCCTCCTGATGCCATGCCGAACCATCGAGAGCCGCACCCCGACTGACCGCTGCGAGAACGATCCAGGCCAGAAATAAAATCCATCGGAAAAACGTCATGGAAACCCGACGGGACAACACGGCAGCCCGTGCCTCGCTTGCTGGCCCGTTGGAGGTCGAACCATGACCGCCCACCCACCCTGCGGCAAGGCCGGCTCAGGTGCCAACCCCTCACAGGGCGTATCTCCGTATTGTGGATGGGAGATCCAAGCCTCGGAGGGTTTTGGACAGGATTCACAGGATTCACAGGATTCACAGGATGAACAGGATGCCCAGGAACCCAAGCATCACGGCATTTCGTCCTGTTCATCCTGTGAATCCCGTCGAAACGAGGGCCGCGTGCTCCGACAACTCGGAGATGCCCCCCCTCACGGGGAATTCCTTCCACCCTGAGTGGGATCCGTGCGGTTCGTGATGACCGAGACGCCAGCTTCCGTGCCGTTCGTCCCCGACAGAGCGTCCAGGACCCACTTGGCATACATCGAGGTCCACATGTCAGGATCTTTGAGCATGTCCCGGATGAACCCTTCCGCGGGTTGAGCCCTGGCCCCCATTCGCAGAAGGGACTGCATCGCAGCCCGCCGCCCCTCGTCGTCGGTGGCACAGGCCTGAATGAAGGCGATCACATCCTCGCGTGGGTCGATCGAGCCCAGAGCTTGGATTGCCGTCCTGCGCACGTGGGGGTCGGTGTCGCGGGTCAACGACCGCACCCGATCCGCGGCGGAGGAAGCCTGCTCCCCCAAGTGGCCGAGGCAAGCGATCCACAGCGCTCGCCGTTCGGGATCGGCACCCGCTGCCTCCAACCGTTCCACCAACGCAGCCGTCAGCCTTCCCTGGTCATCCGACAGGATCCCGAATCCCATCGAAGCATCCATCCGCATGTAGAACGGCACCGTATCCGCCACGGAATCGAAACGGGCCAACCCGGAAACCAAATCCGGACCCAGGTCCATCATGAGGGCGGTGCTCCAGTACAATCGCGCTCCCTGCACCCTCTCCGCCTTGGGAACCTCGGGAGGCGATAAACCCAGCCGGTTCGGAAAAAGGCGGCCCATCAGCATGTAAAAGTAAGTCTTCTTGTGGAACCAATCTCTCGACGAAGTCTTGGATAAGGCAGCCCGGCGGAACTCCCGTTCGATCCTCGGCAGGATTTCGACTCGAACGTCTTCCAGGTTCTTTCGAACCTCGTGATCGCGCAGTTTGCCGGTTCCAGGCATCGGCACCGGCCCCATCGCGTCCAGCCACTCGGCCGCCGTCCGGCCGTTGAACCGTGGTTCTCGGAACGCGAGAATCCCCATGCCGATCGCCACCGCGATCAGAATGCCACCCACCCACAGCCCCCGACGCATCCGTGTCAGGCGCGACGGACCCGAAGGGGAGAGGGAGCGCGGCCGCATCGATGGTTTCTAGAAGGTGGAACAGCGGGGTCAAGGATCGTCCAGCCGCGAGGCACTCCGAGGACGGCACCTCAGCTCTCGGCCACCCCGATGGGATGCTGGGAAAGGGGCCGTGATCACCAACCACACCCAAGGGGCTGCCACCCACTCACCCCGGCTCCAACTCCGACACTGCCATCCGACAGTCGACAGTGTGTTCGAGTGCGTCGTCCGCCAGGGGCAGTTTCATGGAATCGAGGCGGGTTCCGTCCAACACCAGATGGCTGACTTCATTGTCCACCCCGCCTGCCGGGAGGCGCTGAATGGCGATGTGGTACACCGACCGTCGGTGACGGTAGTGGACCTTGAACCCCGACCATGCGGCCGGAAGACGCGGCGCGAGGAGAAGGTGATCTCCACGAAGATTCAGTCCCAGCAACGTCTCGATCACCAACTGGTACATCCACCCCGCCGAACCGGTGTACCAGGTCCATCCACCGCGCCCCAGATGCGGCGCCACCGCGTAAATGTCGGCAGCGACCACGTAGGGCTCGGTCTTGTAGGTGGCGATCTGTCTCCCCGTGGACCCGTGTCGAATGGGGTTCAACATGCCAAACAGTTCCCAGGCGCACTCTTCATCCCCCATGCGGGCGAAGGCCATCGCCGTCCAAATGGCCGCGTGGGTGTATTGGCCGCCATTTTCCCGAACGCCGGGAATGTAACCCTTGATGTAGCCGGGATTCAGGGGCGAGGTGTCGAAGGGTGGATCGAACAACTGGATCAGACCGGCGTCCCGGCGGACGAGCCGCTGATTCACTGAGGCCATCGCGCGACGCGCTCGTTCCGGTTCACCCGCGCCACTGAGGATCGCCCAACTCTGCGGGATCGAGTCGATCTGGCATTCTTCATTGGACTTCGATCCCAGCGGCTCGCCGTTGTCGAAATAGGCGCGCCGATACCAATCCCCGTCCCAACCATGAAGTTCAATGTTCCGTTGAAGGCGGGTCGCCTCGGACTCGCAACGTTGGGCGAAATCCGGATCGCCATGGTGACGTGCCACCCCGACGAACTGGATCAGCACGTCGTAGAGGAAGAACGCCAGCCAGACACTCTCCCCCTTTCCACGGTGTCCCACCTGGTTCATGCCATCGTTCCAGTCCCCCGATCCGATCAGCGGCAAACCATGATCCCCGAAGCGCAGGCCACGCTCGATGGCACGAACGCAGTGCGTGTAGAGCGTTCCGGACTCCTCCGCGGTCGCGGGAAGGTCGTAGTTCGATTCCTCCTCCGCCTTCAAGGGCCGGGATTCCAGGAACGGCGCCGTCTCATCCAACACTCCCCAGTCCCCGACGCAGGTGAGGTAACGGCAGGTGACGAAGGGCAGCCAGAGAAGGTCGTCTGAAAAATGGGTCCGCACGCCCCGGCCCGATGGCGGATGCCACCAATGCTGGACATCTCCCTCCCGGAACTGGCGGCCGGCGGCGCGCACCAGATGTTCCCGCACCAGCCCCGGCTCCGCATGAACCAGGGCCATCACGTCCTGCAATTGGTCCCGGAACCCGTACGCTCCGCCGGATTGGTAGAAGCCTGTCCGACCCCAGAGCCGGCAGGCCAGGGTCTGATACAACAGCCAACCGTTGGCCATGATGTTCACCGCGGCATCCGGTGTTTCAACATTCACCGCGCCCAACGTGCGATTCCAATAAGCCCAGACCTCCTCCAGCGCCTGCCGGGGCGCGTCCGCCCGACGGAAACGCTGGACCAGGTGCTGGATCTCTCCCAGATCCCTGGCCAGACCGAGCCGGAAGCAGATTTCGCGCGCCTGTCCCTCGGCCAGGTCCACCACCACCTGCACCGCGCCGCAGGGGTCCAAGCCGGCGCCAACCCTTCCCGAAAGTCGCTCCCGACGGAGGGCAGCCGGCTGAGCCAAGGTGCCCAACCGCCCCAGAAATTCCCTGCGGTCGCCGGTGACCGTGCGCGCCGGATCCTGGACATCCACGAAGGCAATCCTTCCAGGAAACTGCGTGTTGTAATGGTTCCGTGCCAGCAGGGCTCCGGTGTCCAGATCCAGCTCGGTCTGCACATGCAGCACGTTGTTCTGACGCAGGTCTCCCAGCACCCATTCCCAGTATCCGGTCACCGACACCCGCCGCGGTCGTCCCGAAAGATTGCGCAATTTGAGAACGCTGAACTTCACCGGCGCGTCCACCGCGACATAGACCCACAATTCCGAGGCGATGCCGTTCTCCGAGTGTTCAAACACCGTGTACCCGAATCCATGCCGGATGACATACGGCGTCGTCCCGCGAGCCGGCAGTGGCGTCGGCGACCAGTACTCGCCAGTCTGTTCATCGCGGAGGTACAAGGCCTCGCCCGTCGTGTCCCGTACCGGGTCATTGCTCCACGGAGTCAGCCGCAGTTCATGCGCGTTTTCGGCCCAGGTGTAACTCCCGCCACTCTCGGACACGACCGTTCCAAAACCCGCGTTGGCCAACACATTGATCCAGGGAGCCGGCGTCATCTGGCCCGGGTGAAGCAGGATGACATACTCGCGGCCGTCCTGGGTGAATCCACCGATCCCGTTGTTGAAGATCAGGTCCCGGGCCGCCAGTGGCGTGGGCGCTTCCGGCCGGATGGACCGGACGGGATGGAAGGCGGGAACGAAGGGGTCGGGAGATCCGCGCCGCTCCAGTTGTTCCGCCAGGGTTCCGCGCTCATCATCCACCACCACCCGGGCCACGGCCTGAAGAAGAACCCGGTCCTCATCGGGCACCTGTTCCAGACGCCGAACAAAAACCCCTCCCGGTTTGTCCAGCCATTGAGCCTCCGTGCTCGACGCAATCAGCCCGGTGATCAACCCGTGCAGCGTCTGCCGGTACACCGAGACGTCCTCGTTGAGAATCACCAGTTCCGTGGTCAGGCCCTTCATCCGCCAATACGCATGCGCCTGAACCAGTTGACGGACGATTTCCACCTTGGCCGGATCGCTGATGCGCAGAAGGACCAACGGAGCGTCGCCTGATATGCCACGGCTCCAGAGCGCACTCTGGCCGCGTCGATTCGTGCGAAGCACCCCCGGATTGGCCCTCATGGCGGGATCGACAAAAATCATGGCACTGGCCAGCCGCCCATACAGCTGCGCCTCGCCCACGGTGGCGTTCAGGTGCCGCAACGTCACCTGACTGTGCGTCCAGGCCAGGTCAAAGGCCCGGTCGACCATCCGGGAGTTCGCGTACTTTTCAGCATGCGCCAACGCCAACTCCCGACTTTCGCTCATCGACAGGACCACGTCGAAGACCGCGACTTCATGGGGGGCCAGCGACACCGAGCGGCGCAGCGACACCACGGGATCCAGCACGGAACCGGTGGTGTTCGACAAGGGCCCGGTGCCCTGAAGCGCCGCCGGTTTTCCGAGCGTTCCGCCCCGCCCCACGAAGCGGCTTCGATCCGTTTCACAGGACGCGGGTCCCTGGTCTCCGCCCTGGCCGGTCATCAGGTGAAGAAGCCAGGGCGGCTTCTGCTCGGGGGAGCTGGGCCGACGGGTCGCCAGGACAGCGGAGCCGCCCCGAGCGCTTTCGGTCTGCACGAAGAGATTGCTGAACGCCGGGTGCGCCAGATCCGCCGCCTGGGTGGCGAGCACCACCTCGGTGTAACTCGTCAGTTCAATCCTTCTCACCATGGGGGAGAGGTTGGTGATGGTGATCCGACGCAGCTCCACGTCGTCCTCGGGCGAGACACTGATCTCAGTATGAAGCTCCAGGCCGGCGCAGCGCAGACGGAACTCAGCGCGGGCCTGCGTGAAGACCGCCTCGTACAGCTTGGCTCCACGCCGGGTGGGTTGATGGGCAGTGGACCAGACTTCCATGGTCGCCAGGTCTCGCACGTAAAAGAACGTCCCCCAATCATCACGCGTTGAGTCCTCCCTCCACCGGGTGACCGCCAGGTCGCGCCACCGGCTGTATCCGCCGCCGGCGCTGGTGATGACCACATGATACCGGCCGTTGGAGAGCAGGTGGACCTGAGGCGCGCCCTGGGTGGGGTCGGTATACACGCGCATCAGACTCTCGGATTCCCCGGGAAGCGCCCCGGTGGTTTCAAGGACCAGATCCTCGTGGAGCACGCTCGCCCCGGTCCTGGGCAGCCGTTCCTGCAAGAGGAGAGCGGTGGCCTTGAGCAGCGGGCAGGCCATGAAACGCCGTTGCATCGGCCGGCCCAGCAGGAGGCTCGCCAATGCCACCAGGCTCATTCCCTGATGATGCGCCATGTAGGAACGAATCGTCGTGCTCGTCTCCTCGGGTGGCAGATGAGTCGGGGTGTAGTCCACCGCCTCATAAAACCCGTACGCCCCCGCCCGCCCGTCAGCGTCGAGTCGCTGCAAGTTCCGACAGGCCTCGACCGGCGCCACCATGAGCGCCAGGACACTCGCATACGGAGCAATCACCAGATCATCCGCCAATCCCCGCTTCAACCCCAGGCCCGGCACGCCAAAAGCCCGGTATTGGTAGTTCAGATGCACGTCGGTGCGGTTGTAGCCGGACTCGGAAATCCCCCACGGCACCCCCCGAAGCTTCCCATACTCGATCTGGTGTCGCACCGCGGCCCTGCAGCTGTGATCCAGCAGCGTGTTCTCATAGCTCGGCATCACGAGCATCGGCATCAGGTACTCAAACATCGAACCGCTCCACGAAACCAACATCGGCCCTCCAACCGAGGCGACCAGCAGGCGTCCCATCGAGAACCAGTGGTCCTGCGGCACCTGTCCCAGGGCGATGGCGACATAGCTGCACAGCCGCGCCTCCGAACCCAGCAGATCGTAGAAGCTGTTGTCGCACCGGCGCTCCGTCACGCTGTAACCCACCGAAAACAAGTCCCGCGCACGATCGAACAGGAAGGTGAAATCCATCCCGGCCAGGTCGTCGATCCGTACCGCGAGTTCCTCCATCGAACCCAACCGATGCAGAGCACTCTCACTCGCCTGTAACAGACACTCGGAGAGCTTCCGCAGCCCCTCGATCTCCTCGTGGGTTCGCTCGCCGCTCCCGCCCACCGCTCCCTGAAGCACAGCCTCGATCCTCGGACAAAGTTCTCCCGCCAGCCCAGCCACCTGACCCAAGGTAGGAACTTCCAACAATCGCTCGAACTGCTCCTCCAACGGCACTTCCGTCGCGCTGGCAGTGCCCCCGTCCATGACGACCGCTTGGGCTGGCGTCGACAACGCCTTGTCCGTGGACAGCCGACCAACCCCAAAGCCGCTTAGCCAAAGCCAGGGCGCCATCAGTCGCAGATCCTGAAGATGGTCCTGGCAGGTCCTTTCCAGGGTCCCGGCCCAGTCCCGCACTTCCCCCGACTGTCCCTCCAACGCGAGAACGATCTCGCCAGCCTCCGCGGCCGCTTGCATCAGCCTTTGGCGGATATCCGGAAGATTGGCGGAAACCAATCCCAGGCCTTCCTTCAGGCGCTTCACCGTGGTGTTCCCAGGGGCCAGGTGCCCCAGGATGTCCACGGTGTCGCGCAAACCTTCGAACACGCGCGGCCCGACAATCCGTTGTTCCGATTGTTCCCTCAGTCCCGCTCCCAGGGTGAGCAGGTGTCCGGCGAGATTGCCGCTGTCCACACTGGAGATGTACTGGGGCAGGAGCGGCTCCAGCGTGCGGGTTTCGTACCAGTTGTAGAAGTGTCCGCGATGCCGCTCCAGTCTCTCCATGGTGGCGACCGTTTGCCGGGTGCGGCGGAGCAGTGCGGCGGACGAAACGTAGCCTAAGTCCCAGGCCGTCAGGTTCGCCAGCAACGCCAGGCCCATGTTGGTGGGCGATGTCCGCGACGCCAGGGCGTCGACAGGGGCTTCCTGGTAGTTGTCGGGGGGTAGCCAGTTCGAATCGGCGGTGACGAATGTCTCGAAGAAATGCCAGGTTTTCCGGGCGGTTCGCCTCAGGAAATCCAACTGCGGCTCCGTCAGGGCAGGTTGAGGCGCCTGGATGGGTTGGCTGATCCACCAGGCCAACCATGGCGCCGCCACCCAAACCCCAAGGATCGGAAGAGCGAGCGGCAGTTGGTCGGGTCGGAGCAGGAACAGGGCGTACCCGGTCAGCAGGCTGAGCACCGGTGCGATCCACATCGTGACATAGAAGCGGACGATTCCGGGTCGCACGGTGCGCTCGGAGTCGCTGGAGGTGCGCCATTGGAGGAGCTGCTGGTGCGTGACCGTCAACCGCAGCAACGTGCGCCCGATGGCATCCAGACTGACGAGCGCGTCGTAGGGCAGAAACGCCAGGGTCAGGCAGATCTGGCCCGTCTGCCGGCTGACCGAGGCCAGCCATCCCCGCAGGTGCATGCCCCACGGCAGTTCGGCGGGCTTGTGCAGGCACTCGATCAAGGACGCCAGCAGTCCGGGGAACGTCACGATCGCCACCACCCACAGGAACCCCAAACCGTTCAGCTCGGGAAACACGACCCAACCCGCCAGCATCAGCACGAGCAGCGCCACCGGCACGAGACTGCGCCGGAGATTGTCGAAGATCTTCCACTGGGACAGGCCGGACAACGGATTGGCCATCCGCCCCCCCTTGGCGCAGGGCACCTGGGGCAGAAGCCACTGGGTGATCTGCCAATCGCCCCGGATCCAGCGGTGCCGCCGGTCGATGTCGACGTTGTACCGCGACGGGTACTCCTCGTAGAGCTCCACGTCGCTCACCAGACCGGAGCGGGCATGGCAGGCTTCCAGCAAGTCATGACTCAGAATGGCGTTTTCGGGAAAGCGCCCGCACATGACGCGCTCAAAGGCATCCACATCGTAGATCCCCTTTCCGATGAAGGAACCCTCCTGGAAGACGTCCTGATACACGTCGGACACCTCCCGTGTGTAGGGATCAATACCGGCGTCGCCGGCGAGCAGCCGGGCGAACCAGGACCTGCGCGCGCTCGGCAGACTCACGCCCACCCGCGGTTGGAGGATGGTGTAGCCTTCGGTCACGATCCCGCGCTTGGCATCGAACACCGGATGGTTCAGGGGATGCGCCATCGTGCCCACCAGTTGGCGGGCCGCGTCCCGCGGAAGCTGGGTGTCCGTGTCGAGCGTGATCACGTACTTCACCGCAGCCAGGATGTCGGTATCCCCCACGATTTCGGAAAAGCAGTCCGGTGCGCCGCCACGCAGGCGTGCGTTGAACTCCGCCAGTTTTCCCCGCTTGCGCTCGTATCCCATCCAAAGCCCTTCCCCGCTGTTCCAGCGCCGCGGCCGGTGAAACAGGAAGAACAAGGACTGGCCGCCCTGGGCATGACGGCGCTGCAACGTCTCGATCCCGGACCGCGCCCGCTCCACCAGAACCGCGTCAGCCGGTTGAACCTCCACCGCAGCATCCCGCAGGTCGGTGAGCAGCGCGAAGTGCAGGTTGCGGTCGCGATTGGCGAGATGATGAATCTCCAGGATTTCGATCAGGCGATCGACGTCCTCCACCGTGGTGAGCATCGTCGGCACCACGACCATCGTCCGGCATTCGGAGGCAATTCCGGACGAGAAATCGAGACGCGGCAGCAACCGCGGCTTCACCAGCATTGTCGACACCCAGTTCACCAGAGCAACCGCCAGCTGGCTGGCGCACAGGAGGAAAATCCCGCCGAAAAGCCAGATCCGCCAACCTTCCAGACCCAGGGATCGGGCGTGGGCCGCGGCGGCCCAGGTGAGCAGAACCGTCAGCAGCGCCACCCCGCCACCGTAGAACGCCAATGGGAACCGATGGATGCCGCGTTCGATCATCGACCGCCACGGCCACCGAACCTTGGCCCATCGCCCCAGTCCCGGCCTTCCCTTGTCGACCAGGTAGAACCCCACATGGGCGGTCCGGTCGTTGGGTCCCTGATCCCGCCCGCCCTTCGCCGCCAAGGCGATCGCGCCCTGCGCCACCTCGGCCTCGGACAACCGGCTGTGTCGGGAAAAAAACTCAACCGCATGGCGGTACCGGTCGCGCGTCGCAAAATCCATCCGGCCATAAACACCCGCCGGGTCCGTTTGCAGGGTCGCCTCCACGACGCTGAGGGTCTCCACGAACTCCTTCCAATCCATGGCGCTCAGGAAGCGGAGGCTGGCGATGCTGTGGCTGACCGAAACCTGGTCCGCGGCCTGGCTCTGGCTCTCCAGATGCACCAACTGGTCAATCGACAGCCCCCGCTCCAACAGCCGCTCCTCCAGCCAGGTCCGGGCGAAATGCAGCACGTGGCTCTGCCTTGCCAGCTGCTGACAGAACTCCGAGACAAACGAACTGGAAAGCGGAAGCTCCGACCGCGCCATGTCCGCAAGAACGATCACCAGACGCGAGGGACTCTCCTCCACCATGGCCTGCAACCTCCTGACCCAGTGGTCGGCGAGGTCCCGGTCCAGACGGGCGGCCGTCAATCGGGCGGTGATGCGTTGAAGGTTCTCGATGAGGCCCAACCGGAGCATGATCGGGATCGCCCAGAGTTCACCCAGCTTCAGGGGGACCACGGATTGGTAGGCGGCGATGAAGGCACTCAGCGGCCCTGCATCCAACTGCGCGTCCACATGCGCGATCAGCTCCAGGACGATGTCGTAGACCCGGGGAAGTCCGGCCGAAGGCCCGCCCAGAAGACGCGGCAGTTCGCGGCTGTAACCGCGCGGCAGATGCCGGCGGGCCATCTGGATCTGCTCCTCAATGAGATAAAAATTGTCGAGCAGCCATTCGGCGGCCGGCGTGATCCTCCGGCCCGGATCGACGGCAAGCGTCCCGCGGTTGAAGGCCCGCAGGATGCGCTCATTGTCGTCCAATCGAGCCAACAGGCAGTTGGAACCCGATCGGGTAACCGCCTGATGATCACCCGCAAGTCCACGCGCGTGCTGGGCCAACTGCTCCACGCTCAACAGCTCCGCCCGTAACGGAGCTTCCGTCGACCGCGGAAAACCACGACCCACAGCCCGCCCCGTCCTCCAGTTCCTCAAGATCCGTGGAATGGTTTGCATCGCAACCTGCCTGTCCTCAGGGCGGACCCCGTGCAATCAACGCGCGCTTCATGGCAATGCCAGCAAGAGGCCGTTCGCGATGTCGCGCTATGGGGTATTCACCCACCTCGACCCAACGCCGTGGCTGCCGGCATCCTCATCCCCGGCACCTTCGTGCCGACAAGTCCCCGGATCACCACGCTTGCCGCACCTCCCAACCGTGCGTCAGGCTGCTTCGCCTCGGAGCGTCATGCGTCTGCAGATCGTCCATCGCACGGAATACCTGTACTCGGCCCCGGTCTCGGAGAATTTCAACGAGGTCCGGATGCAACCGGTTTCCGATGAATTCCAGGAGTGCCACGGCTTCCAGCTGTCGACGACTCCTCAGGCGCCTGTGCGCCGCTACCACGATTTTCATCTCAATCTGGTCGATCACTTCTACGTCGCCGAACTCCACACCCGGCTCGTCATCGAGGGCCGATCCACCGTCTCCACCTCCGACTCCCGCCGCGACCTCGGCGGCGCCAACTTCCCGCTCAGCCGCATCGGCGAATGCCTGCGCCTGGAACGCTGTTACGACTTCCTCCAGATAAGCGAGTACGTGCCCCTCGACGTCGACGTGTGGAAGTTGGGCCGCGATGCCGTGGAGGGCGTGACCGATGCCTGGGAAGCCGCCAAGGCCATGATGGGGTTCATCCATCGAAACTTTGTCTACGACGCCACCGCAACGACCGTTCATTCCCGCGTCGCCGATGTCCTGCTCGGCCGGCGCGGAGTGTGCCAGGACTTTGCGCACGTCCTGATCGGCATGTGCCGGTCGATGAAGATCCCGGCCCGTTACGTCAGCGGCTATCTCTACGTGGCTCCCAGCGAAAACCTCCGCGGCGACCTAGCCTCCCACGCGTGGGTGGAGGTGTTCCTGCCCGGGTTCGGCTGGCTACCCCTGGATCCGACCAACAACCGTCCCGCGGATCATCACCACGTGAAAGTCGCCGTCGGTCGCGACTACGCCGACGCGGCGCCGATTCGTGGAAATTTCAAAGGGCGGGCCTCGCAGACCATGAACGTCCAACTCCAGATCACCCGTCTGGACGGCGGATCCGAGCCTGCACCCCAGCCGCAACCGCGTTAAATCGGCATGGAATCCAGAAAACGATCCCGCACGGCGCTGGATCTTGCCGCGTTCCAGGCGACGAACAGATCGGTTTCCGGCTGCTCCACCAGCGGACGAAACACAACCCCCGGGTGAGGCAGGAGGCTGAGCGGCTCGGGGAGCAGCGCCACACCGCATCGACCCGCCACCAGACCCAAAAGCGCATGCCCGCGGTCGGCAGTTTGCAGAATGCGCGGTCGAAACCCGGCGCGGGAGCAGGCGTCGAGGGCCAAACGGGCCGCTCCCGGATAGTTTCGCTCGGAGATCACCAGAAAGGACTCCCGGGCCAATGAAGCCAGACGCACGCGTCGCCGTTGGGCGCCGGGATGGTTCTCCGGCAGAACCGCCTGGATCGCGCAGCGCCCCACGGACCGCCGGGCCAGTCCGGCATCGTCGGCTTCCTCCGCAAAACCGATGAATCCGGCATCCAGTCGTCCTTCGCGCAGGGCGTCCGCCTGCTGGGTGGCCGTCCAGTCGAGCAGATGGACCGCCACTCCCGGTTGAGCCGCCCGGAACCGGGCAAGCAGCGGAGGCACCGATGAATGAAAAAGGCCCCAGACGTAGCCGACATGGAACTCCACCGCCGGAGCGGTTGAACCGGCTTGAGCCGCCTTCACCGCGCGTTGGCTCCGATCCAGAATCGCCCGGGCCTCCACCAGGAACGATTCGCCCGCAGGCGTGAGGCGCACGCCCCGGCGATCCCGAAGCAGGAGCGCAACCCCGAGTTCCTCCTCCAACAGCCGCACCTGACGGCTCAAGGCGGGTTGGGCAACCCGAAGCACGCGAGCGGCCCCCGTGAAGGTCGCCGCCTCGGCGACGGCCACAAAGTAGCGCAGGTGACGCAGTTCCACCTCGCGACCATACCCGTCCGGCATGACCACGCGAGCGAGGAAGTATTGGCGTGACCCGACGTCGACCGGCTAGCAAGGGATTCGATTTATGAATCAGCCTCCCTTGTTGGCCCGCAGGTCCGCGGGCATGAAACGGTCCGCCATCCGCGAACTGCTCAAGCTGACCAACCGCCCCGACATGATCTCGTTCGCCGGAGGGTTGCCAGCCCCCGAACTCTTCCCCATGGAGGCAATCCGTGAAGCGTCGGACGCGGTCCTGCGCCACCAGGGCCCGGCGGTCATGCAGTATGGGCCAACGGAAGGGGTGGCTGAGCTCCGCGACTGGGTGGCCCAATCCTTGTCGATCCC
Organism: Verrucomicrobiota bacterium; assembly: GCA_963205105.1. GTDB lineage: Bacteria > Verrucomicrobiota > Verrucomicrobiia > Limisphaerales > CAIMTB01 > CAIMTB01. The sequence goes on from CAUJJW010000099.1 coordinate 15,397, forward strand.
CGGAAGACCGCTCGGGCGCGAGCAGGTGCTCATCACCAGCGGTGCTCAGCAGGCTCTCGATCTCATCGGCAGGGTCTTCGTGGACGAAGGCGATACCGTCCTCGTGGAGAACCCAACCTACCTCGCCGCACTCTCGGCCTGGCGTCCCTGCGGCGCCAGGTTCGAGGCGATTCCAGACGAATCCGTCGACCCCGATGCGAGCCGCTTCCGCGGCCAACTCGAAAGACCCGCCAAACTGGTCTACCTCGTGCCGAACTTCAGCAATCCAACCGGCAACTCCTTGTCCGAGGAGAGAAGGCTCATCCTGGCCAGGCAGATCACCCCGCTCGGCGAGGGTTCCACCGTGTGGGTCGAGGACGATCCCTATGGCGCGCTCCGTTACGACGGCGTTGCTCCGGCATCCCTCTTCCAAAGGGCCGGTGCTCGATGGGGCGAGTCTTCACCCGTGCTCCGCGTCGGCACCTTCTCCAAGGTGCTGGTTCCCGGACTGCGCGTCGGTTGGGTCACCGGCCCGGAACCTCTGCTCGACGCACTCGTGCGTGCGAAGCAGGCCGCGGATCTGCATTCCAGTCCATTCAACCAATGGCTGGTGCTGGAACTGATTCGGCGCGGACTCCTGGAAACCCAGCACCCGCGTTGGACCGATCTCTACCGTTCCCGTCGCGACACCATGCTGGAGGCCTTGGCTGAAACGTTCCCATCTTGGGCCCACTGGACCAAGCCCGATGGCGGCATGTTCGTCTGGGTGACACTTCCCCAGGGCATGAATTCGACGACGTTGCTGGAAGAGGCGCTGGCCCAGGGAGTCGCCTTTGTGCCCGGTGCCGAATTCCATATCGACGACTCGGGTCACAACACCTTCCGTCTCAATTTCACCCACGCGCCACCCCAGCGAATCCGGGAAGGCATCCGTCGACTGGGCGAAGTGATCTGTCGCAGCCCGCGCGGGTGAACCCGGGAGCTGCGGCCGGGGCGGCCGACGACCGTTCCGCCGGGCGCGCTACGGCTGCGCCGGTTTCAGCCAGAAAAACTTCGCCGTCGCCGTCGCCGGGTCGGGGTCCACATACCGAAAATCCCCCACCGTCAGATTGGTTCGGAAGACGGTTTGCAGGCCCGTCAGCGCGCTTCCCACCTGCCAGTCGTACAATCCGGGAAGCGGGTACATCTGGATCACCAGCCGCCCGGCATCGAAGGCAAATTCGGGACGACGCACCGGGATCTCCTCGTCCTCGAGCACCCAGTTCAATCGAATCCGCCCCAGCGCTCCGTCCACACCGTCCACCAAAACCAGGTAATCCACACCGGCACGGGCGGGGAAGGTCACCCGCGCCGCGGGTTTCTGCGGCATGACGGCCGAATCACAGGCCACCAGGGTCAATGCGGTGCGATTGGTGAAGACCGCCAGAAAAGCCGGAATCTCGCTGCCTTCGGTGTGCAGCGAAAAGCCGTCCGCCGAGGGCACCCGCAGCCGCAGCCGAAACCATCGGGTCGCGGAGGTCGCCACGTCGCACACCACCGGGTCGCTGGAACTGCGTGTCGACTGAGAATTGTCGGTCCACTGGCCACCCGGCAGCCCGACGCCCACCCCGCCTCCGGCGGCGTTCAAACCGCGGAACATCAGCGATCGCCCGGCCCCGCCCGGTTCATCGTCCAGAAACAGGTCGTCCAGTTTGTCGGCGCTCAAACCCGGGTTGTTCTCGACCCGATCGACGACTTCGAGCGTGGCGGCATCACTGCGCAAGACCGCTCCGGCGGGTGTTCGGATTTCCACCTGATAGGTGCCCGCATCCGCAGAGCTCACGATGGGCAAGGTCAGGATGTCGGCGGTTCGCCCCGGAAGCACGACGCCATTCTTCAGCCACTGAAGCGAAACATCGGCAGGAGCTGCGAACACGGTGAAAGTCGCCGTGGTTCCGGCCACCGCCAAAACGTCCTGGGGTTGCTCCAGGATTTCGGGCAACGCCGGTCGGGTTGGTTCCAAGGTCCAGCTCAGCACAACGTCGCCGACGGCCCCGGCGAATCCATCCACGGCGATTTCGTACTCCGTGCCGGCCACGGCGTTGAACACCACGCGGCTGGTGAAGAAGCCGCCGCCGTCATCATCGGCAACCACCCGGTTGGATCCCAGGCTGGCGACGTTGGATCCCCGGTACACCGCCAGGAGCGTGTCGAAGTTCGACCCGGTTGTCTCGAAGGTGGCCACCCCGGTCTGGGGCGCACGCCAGGTCAGCCAGACGGAGCTGCCCCCCTGTTTGTTGGCGTGCAACGGCTCACCGGGGTCCTCCGTGGCATTGGTGTTGCTGCCAGTCCCGACGCCCGCGGCTGCCTGGATCAACCCGCGCCGCGCGAACGTGTCGCCAAACGGCCAGGTGGGAAGATTCAACGTCACCAACGCAGGTTCGCTGCTTCGCAGTCCGGCCGGGTTGGCCACCTGCACCGAGTACGACCCGGCATCCCCCAGTTCGATGCGATCCAACCGCAGGCTGGCGCTCTGCTCGCCCTCCAGGGGTTGGCCGTTCTTGTACCATTGATACGTCAACGGCGGGTCGCCTGCCGCCACCACATCCAGAATCAGCGTGTCACCGGGACGCACCCGCTTGCCGACCGGGCCCGTCACGATTCGTGGCGCCGACGCGAACACCACTTCGCCTCCGTTGAGAATGCGAAAGGTCGTGCCCGTCTGGTCCCGCAAACTGCCCAAACCCAGGACCGCCCCGAAACCGTCCACCTCCACGCTGCTGTTGCGCAGGACTTCCAGCTGATCCGTATCGATCCTCCCACCTCCGTCGACCGTGATTCTCACCCCATCGATGGCCACCAGGCCCGGAATGCGAATCCATCCCTCCCCCGCGGCATACAACTGGGCCTGATAACTGAATCCTTCGGTGGTCCAGAGTCCCTTTAGGTTCGAGAGATCAATCACACCGCCACTGACTGCCCTCGGCGAAAGAGGGCCGCGCAGTTCCACCAGACCCGAGAGATCCACCCGCCCCTGGTTGAGCGCTTCGATAGGAAACCAGGCCCGCGGACCCAGCACCAGGTTGGTCACCGAAACCGCGTCAATCAATGAACCGGCCCCGTCCACACGCCAGCTGGGTTCCACCCCGCGCAACTGGGTCACCCTGGGAAACCGCAGCACCGCGCCGCTATCCAGGCGCAGCGTCGAGTCGTCGATGTTCGTCACCCCCGGCCATTCCACCTTGCGATTGCTCAAATGCAGCGTGCTCCGCGTGAAGGACACCCACTGCGACATCGGCAGTTCGCTGACCCCATCCACCGTCATCTCCACGCGGTCCAAAGCCGTCAACCCCGGCAGCAGCAGTCGCCCCCCACCCGTCGCTTCAGGCTGCGCCTGGTACGCGAAGCCCTCCGTCGTCCACCGACCGCGCACTCCGGACAGATCCAGTTCACCGCCGCTGTACGCCTTCGGGGAAACCGGACCGCGCAAGGCTCCCAGCCCCGAGAGGTCCACCCTTCCCTGGTTCCGCATTTCAATGGGAAACCAACCCCGTGCGCCCAGGGCCACGTTGGTCACCCATCGGGCATCGATCAGCGTTCCCGGTCCCTCGGCGCGCCAATCAGGGCCGTCGCCACGCACCTGGGTCACGCCCGACAACCGCAGCACCGCGCCACCGTCGAGTCGCAGCGTCGAATCATCGACATTCGTCACCCCCACCCAGTCCACGCTTCGCCCGGCGAGGTTCAGGGTGCTCCGGGTGAACGCGACCCATTGCGACATCGGCAGTTCGCTGATCGCATCCAGCGTGACCTCCACCCGATCCAGCGAGGTCAAACCCGGCAGCAACAACCGGCCGCCACCCGTCACGGCCGGCGACGCGACATACGTGAATCCCTCGGTCGTCCAGCGCCCCCGCACCCCCGACAGGTCCACTTCGCCTTCACTGAACACTTTCGGTGAAATCGGTCCGCGCAGGGCGATCAGCCCCGACAGCATCACCCGCGCCTGGTTCCGCACTTCGATCGGGAACCAGCCTCGGGTTCCCATCGCGATGTTCGTCACCGTCCGCGCATCGATGAGGGTTCCCGGACCTTCCAACCTCCAGTCGGCGTCGTCGCCCTGGATTTCCGTCACCGCAGGCAATCGCAACACCGCCCCGCCCTGGAGTCGCAGGGTCGAGTCATCGAACCGAACCAGCTTGCCCAACACCAATTCCCGGGCCTCCAGGTTCATGGTGCCCCGAATGAAGGAAGCCCACTGCGACGTCTCCAGTTGCCCCGTGCCGTCCAGGGTCAGGGTGATGCGATCCAGGGTGGCCAGTCCCGACAAGAGCAGCCGTCCGCCTTCCGTGGCCTCCATTTCCGCCGTGTAGCTGAAACCTTCGGTCGTCCAGTGGCCCCGCACTCCGGAGAGATCAATCTCCCCGTCCAACGTCGCCTTCGGAGACAACGGCCCTCGCAGCGTTGCGAGCCCCGACAGGTCCACCCGCGCGCCGTTCCGTGCTTCGATCGGAAACCAACCGCGAGTTTCCAACGCCAGATTCGTCACCGACCGCGCATCAATCACCGTCCCCGGCCCGTCCGCGCGCCAACTCATGGAAACCCCGCGAAGCCGGGTCACCGAGGTCAGCCGCAACAATGCCCAGTCGGACGCGCGCACATTCCCCGACCACTCCGTCGGGGTTCCTTCCACCACCACCACCACCGAACGACCGGCCCCCTCGAGTATCGCGCCTTCGGACAGGGTGAAGGTGCCGCCGATGCGCGATTCGCCTTCCGTGAGACGCAAGGTCCCGCCATTCAACCGGAATCCCCCGGGCGCGCGCAGGCTCTGGACTTCGAACGTGCCTGCCGCCAGTTCCACCGTGGCGAAACCCGCTGGAATCACCACCGCGTCGCTGACGCCCGGCACTCGTTTCTCATCCCAGTTGGCGGCCTGACTCCAGGACCGGCCATCGCCAGCGCCCGTCCAGGTGATGCCCTCAACGCGCACGATCCCGAGCAGCAGCAGCAGCAACAGGCCCCAACCCCTTGTCCAGTGTCGAATGGTCATCACGGCATGGAACGGCCACCGGCCGTCTTCCCTGCACTACGCAGCCAAACCCGACTTCTTTCAAGACGGCGCTCCCTTCAAAACGCGAACCGCCCCGTCACCGCCACCGTCCGCTCCCGGTAGGTCTCTCCAAAATAGTTGAGCGGGTATAGGCGATAGTCCTCGTCGGTCAGGTTCAAAATCCCTGCCGCCAACTCCGCCTTCCGACGCAGGAATCTCCAACCCACCCACACATCGTGACGCCAGAAGTCATCCCCCGCCATCCAGGCGGCATCCCCATGGTTCGACTGATGGCTCCACACCGACTCCCAGGACGCAAACAGGCCCATGGGATGCTGGTACCGCGCCCCCAATGCCAGTTGGTTCAACACCGACCGTTCGTCCCTCACAAACTCATCCCCCGGCAGCCCGGGATGGTTCGCGTCCAACGACGCCTCCGACACCCGGTAGCGCAGCGTCAACGCCAGGTCCCGCCCCACCAGTTGCCCCACCGTCAGCGACAGCGTGTTTTCCTCGAAATCCAGTTCCTGCCGAAAGGCCGTGACCTCTTCCAGCCCTCCCTGCCCATAGACGAAGCCTCCCACATCCCGCGAAGCTTCGCTGGTCAGGCGTTCCGCCGTCAGCGTCAGCCAAGTGCGGGTCGGAAACACCTGGTCCCACGCCACCGACAGTATCTCCATCTCCTGGCCCGCCACCGAACCCACCAGCGCCTCGGGGATCAGTCCGCGGTACACTTGGCTGAAACCCGCCACCTGAACCGGCTCAAGCCGGAAGCTCTGATCAAAGCTCACGCCGCCCAGCGACCGCGCCCAGGCTCCTCGAAGCGTCCCGCCTTTCCAGGGCGTCACCGTCAAACCCAGCTTGGGAAGGATTTCATCGGTGGACTCCGTGCCTTCGGTGAGCGGCGCCGTTCGAAAGTTGCGCGGCTGGCTCAGGTGATCGTACGACACCCCCGCCGACAACCAGACGCCCTGCATCACCTTCCACTGGTCGTAGGCGTAGACGCTCAGCCGTTCCAATCCGGAATCCGTCGCCGACCGCGTGGGGGCGTCCGGCGAGAAGTCGTCCACGTTCAACCGGGCCGTCGTGTCGAAACCGCCGTGCTGGTAGCGAAGGCCGGCGATGATGACGTGCTGGTCGAGTTGCCAGAGTTGTTGCAGTTCCGCCGAAACCCCGGTGAGCTGGCTGTCGTACGCCTCGAGCGGAACCATGCTGTACTGACCCAATTCCACCTGCCCGGCCGGATTGCGCAGCAGCCAGGGAACCGTGTTCGACGGGTTGTTGTACGATTGCGTCGCGTTCCAGGGACTCACCAGCAACAGGGTGTGAACACCGGGACGCCACTCATGATGCCAGCCGACGTGAGCCGTAGGCTCCTGACGTTCGCGCAGGCGCATCCCGGGAATTGCCAGGTCCGGATCGTACCGCTGCAGCACATCGCCCGATTCCGCGTCGGAAACGGTGGCTTGCAGGAACAACCCATCGTCGGGACCGGCCTGGATCTTCGTCGTCAGGGTGGCCGAGCGTTGCTCGAGATCGTTGTTGGCGCGCTGGCCTTGTTCCGACCGGTAGTAGCCTTCGAGGGCGTAGGCCACGTTGCCGACCTGTCCGAACTGCGCCGCCTGTTGCAGCCAGTCACCGTTGCCCGTCCAAGTCGTCCGATTCACCAGACCCAGGCGGTCGCGTTCGAACAGCTTCGAGTACTCGTTCTGCGCCACGGTCTGCGAAAGAGACCCCGCCCCCACCGGCGCCAGCAGGTTCGCCACCAGGTACTCGCTGTACCATGGCGTTTCGTAACGCAGGTTGATCTGCCGCGGATCCCGCAAGGCGTCATAGCTGTTCGCCAAAAACAGATGCGCCGCGGCGTTCGCATAATCCATGGTCACCGCCCGCGTCGCCTCCCGCACTCCGAAGTCCTGAAACCCGGCATCGGCAAACAGGTTGGCCTGGTTCGCCGACCGCACCGCCCGATCCTGATCCAGACCGAGCCGCGACCGGTACAACGCCCGGTGGTCGTTCCGATCCATCGATGCTTGCAGGTCGTCCAGCGCCTCGTTCACCCGGTTTTCCTGCTGGTTCAAAAGTGCCGAGTACAGCCACGGGGTCGGATCGTTCGGGTCCAGTTTCTTCGCCAACGACAGTTCTTCCCTGGCTTTCTCCCCCAGCGCCGGGTCCCGGAATAATCCTGCATCCGCGTAGGCCTTGCCCAGATAGCTGCGGTGCAAGGATCGCTGCGGCTCCAGCGCCGCCGCCACCAACAGATCCTCGCGACCACCCGCCAGATCGCCCTGTCGAATCCGGCTCAGTCCTCGGCCCAACCACGCACTGCCCAGACGCGCGTCCTGTCGCAGTGCCGTATCAAACGCCTGCTCTGCTTCCCGCACCCGATTCCCAGCCACCGCCACGAACCCCTTCAACGCCTGCCCCGCCGCGTTCCCTGGCAACAAGGCCAACCCCCGTTCCAACGCCGTTTCTGCCGCCTTCCGATCCCCGAAGCTGAATTCAAGTTCCGCCAACCGCACCCAGGCCCAGCCAAACCCCGGCGAGGTTTCGGTGGCAGCCTTCGCTGCATCCCGGGCATCCGCCAGTCGACCCGCACCCTGGAACCCATACGAATTCGCCAGTAACCGCGTCGCCGTCGCCGCCACGCCCCGGCTGTCATTCGCATCCGGACGCGCCCCGCGCCGGAGAATCTCGATCAGGTACCGGTGCGCCTCCGCCAATTCCCCCGGCTTGCCCTCGGTGACCGGTTGGAGCTGTTCCTCCGCCTCAGTCACCGCCCCGACCGACAGCAGCAGGCCCGCCAGGAACACCCGTTCTTCATCCGACTGGGGCAGACGCCCCGCCGGGTACAACTCCAGCGACTTCACAATGTCGCCACGTTGGAACGCCGCCCAACTCGGTTCCAATGCCGCCTCCGGAGCCGACGCCCAGCCTAGTTCTTTCGCATCCAGAATCGCCGGATAGTTCAACGCCCACTGCACCGCCGTCCAATCCCCCGCCAGCACCGTCGCCGTCTTTTCCGCGGGTTGCCCCGGACGGGCCACCGCGACTTCGCCGCTCACCAGGCTCAACCGCGCCCCCGTCGTGTCGGTGAGTTCCACCGCACCATCGTACAGCGTGGTCACTACCGAACCGTCGTCGCGCACTTCGAAGGCAAACTCGGTTCCCCGCACCGCCGCCATCACCCCACTGCCCTGCACTTCGACGTCCCCCGGATCGCCCCGGTGAAAGAGATACAACAACCCCTTCAACACCTGGATCGCGAGTCCCTGGGGTTGTGCCTTGAACTGCAGGGTGGTGAGCGCCGGCACCGGGGCGATGGTGCGGTTGGTGAGCATCAGCGTCGCCGCGCTGCGAGCTCCGGTTCTCAGGGAATCCCCCTGGTAGAGCACCTGATTGGTCGCCACCAGATACCAGGTGTCCGACCCCGCTTGCAGGAATTCGACCGTACCCCTCGTCTCCAGCACACGGGCTTGTTCCAGACGACCCGCAGCCAACGCAAACCATTCTCCACCAAGCAACAACAACAAGAAGATCACCACCGGACGCACCCGCCAGGAAGCGCGTGGGACCTGAGGCAACCCGTGGTTGAACTTCACCATACGCATCGCATTACGCATCAGCCGTCCCGTTCTTTCAGCATTCCTCGAAATAACCGCCCCGACAGCAGCCCTCCGCCCCGCCCAAGGAAGCCGACGTCACGGTTCCGCCTCCGGACTTTTTGCCACTGCCCCCAACGCCGCCATCCATTCCCCAGCCGTCGCCATCCGCTGAGCCGCCTGGGGTTCGCAGGCTTTCAACCACACTTCGTTCAATCGGAGCAGCAGGGCGCGGTCGGGTCGCTGATCCACGTTTCCCGGAAGCACCGGAAACGCATCCGGCTCGGATCCGGTCGTCACCACGTAGAGAAGTTTTCCCAGGCTGTACACATCCGCCGACGCCGTGCCCGGGCCCTCGGGCGCCATGTAGCCTTTGGTGCCCAGAAAGCTGACCCGGCCCTCCGACGGCGCCATCGCCGTCACCAGACCGATATCCCCCAGCCGCGGCTCCCCGCGCACGTACAGAATGTTCGCGGGCTTGATGTCCCGATGGATCAATTGCTGGTCGTGCAGGAATCGCAGCGCGGTGCCCACGCTCAGTCCCAAGCCCAGGGCTTCGCGCGCCGACAACGCCCCGCGCCGTTTCATTTCCGCGTCCAGGGTCCGGGGAACGTAGTCGACCGCATCGCCCTGTTTCTGGATTTCCCTCCCGTGCAAATCATCCGCGATCTCCATCACGTAATAGAAGAAGCCGGCGCCGTCATCACGACCGGCATGGAACACCCGGATCAGCCCGGGATGCTCCAGCGAGATGGGCATGAACTTGCGAATCCCATCAAACTCCCGCTCATACGGGCGCGCCTCTCCGAAGGACCGACGTTCCACCACCTTCAACGCCCGCAGCAATCCGACCGCATCCCGCGCCAGCCACACCGTTCCATAAGCCCCCCGCCCGATCACTCGCAGCAGTTGATAGTCCGGAATCGCCACCGCCGCGGCGTCGCGACGAGGCGAGCGCGGCGCCGGTTCGCTGGGAGCCACCCGGCCGGCCCCTTCCTTGCTGGCCCCGGTCGCCATCACCTTGCGACGTCCTCCCGACTGGGCCGCCTCAGGGTGCCGACCTGCCACGCTTCCCCGACCCACCCCCGCCTTGCCATACGCCACGCCCAGCAAACGCATCCCACCCGCCCACACCAGCGCCACGGGAAGTTGAAGGAAACAAACCACCATCCACGGGAACCAGACGTGCGTCGACCACACCAGGCTCATGCCCCCAAGCGCCACCAACACCGCCACAACGACCCCACTCACTACCGCCAGCCAGAACCGCAACCGCCCCAGGCCGAACCCCGCCAACCCGCCCAACAGCCCCAGACCCAGAATCTCAACCGCCGAGGAGGTGCGGCGCAGACCGTCGTCCCTCAGAAAATTCAGGGCCGCGGTGGCCACCACTTCCACGCCCGGCGAGCGCCGGCCCGTCCGCTCCGTGTAGGGCGTCGGCAGATCATCCAGGCGTCGCCCCCCCGGATAACCCAGGTCGTACACCGCCCCGACGAACACCAGTTTCCCGGCAAAATCCGACGCCTGAACCCGGTTCATCATCACGTCGGAGTAGGAATGCCACGCCAGGGTCGAAGGCGGTCCGTAGTAGTTCAGCCAGATAGACTCGCCCCGCGCCGGCGGTTCCTTCCCCAGCAGACGAACCACCGTTGATGCCAGACCTTCCTTCTGCTCGTTCCCGAAATAGGGGTGGCGCACCACCGAATCCACCCGCGCGGGAAACCAGGAAACCCCCCAGTGCGTCACCGCCTCTAGAGCCGGAAACGGGCCCACATTCTCCACCATCCGCAACCCCTCCCGCTCGATATCGCGCCGTTCCCCGGCCACGCACACGTTGGTCGCCCGTCGCGCCGCTTCCACCAGCGCCGCGTCCTGTTCCGGCGCATCGTCCCGGGGCTTGTCAAAAACCACGTCAAACACCACCGCCCGCGCCCCGTATTCCCTCATTCGATCGATGAACGCCCCATGAATGGCCCGATCCCACTGCGCCATCCAGGGTTGCTTCAGTTCATCATGCGATTTGCGGTCCATCTGCACCAACACCACCTCGGTGGGGGTGGTCACTGGCCGCAACCCATACGCGCGGTCATAGCTCCCGGTCACCAGCGATGGCACCGCCAACCCCAGCCACCCCGCCACCACCACCACCGCCGCCCCAGCCCAACTCCACCTCCGCAGACCACCGGATACCCACGCCCGACTTGCCTCCCATCGGTCGCCCGCCGGTTCGCCCCCGCCACGCGCCGCCTCGACTCCCTCCACCCGATGCGCTTTCTCCGAATCCTCCGGCGCCTGCAACCCGGTCCGACCGGATTCGGCGACTTCGCAGATCTCCATCGGCTCGGCCACACCCTTCAGCTCGTACAAACCATGGCTGACCCAGTCCAGCGTCCCCACTTCCGGAATCGCCACCCCCTTCAGCGACGCCCGCGCATTCTCAAAGGCAAACCGAGTCACCAAAATATGGTGCTCGCGACCCAGCGACATCACTCGCGCGCACTTGTCGACTTCCAGACCGTGCAAATCGTGGATCTGTCCGGCCCCGTCCACTTCCACGGTCACTTCCCCGGTGTGAATGCCCACCCGATCCAGCAGCTTGGCGTGAAGGCCCCGATTCCAGCGCTCCACCCGCCCTTGCAGCCGCAACGCAAACGCCACCGCGTCCGATGGCCGGCGAAACGCCAGAAAGAAGGAATCCCCCGCCGTGCTGATCTCAAAACCGTCCGGATACTCCCGCAACAGCCCGCGGACCAACCCGTGATGCTCCAGAATCAACCGAACCGCCTCGGTGTTCCCCAGTTCCTCTTTCAGCCGCGTCGACCCCACCAGATCCGTGAACAGCATGGTCATCACGTCCCGTCGACCCGGCGGGCCGGACGGAGGTGAAAAACCATGCTCGGAAGGTGGAATCGGACGGCTCATGAACCCTTCGGCCACGCAGCCTGATCGTATCCGGCCAAAGCCGCAACTGGCAGCATCGGCGCCCCTTCCTTCTTTGTGGATGGGTGAACCCAGCAGTGGAGGGTTTTAGACAGGATTCACAGGATGAACAGGATGCTCAGGAACCCAAGCGTCACGGCATTTCATCCGGCTCATCGTGTTCATCCTGTCGAAAAGAGGGTCGTGTCCTCCGACAACACGGAGATCCGCCCCTTCCGTCCCATTGACGGCCGGATGTTCCAGCCGAATCCTGACGCGTGGCCGTACCCTGGCTCGAAACCCGCACCAGCCTGATCGTTCGTCTGCGCCACCACGCGGATGTCACCAGCTGGGAGCAGTTCGTCGACGCCTACGGCCGGATCCTTCACACGCTCGCCCTCCGTGCCGGCCTGGGACCGGAGGATGCCGAGGACGCCACTCAGGATACCCTGGCGACCCTGGCGCGGCTGCTCCCCGAATTCCGCTACAACCCCGCCCGGGGATCGTTCAAGTCCTGGGTGCTTACCATCGCCCGATCGAAGATCATCGACACCCACCGTCGCCGTCACACGGCCGCCCGCTTCGAACCCCCGCCCCCTTCCCAACCCGGCGAAACGAGTTTTATGGACCGGATCCCCGACCCCGCCCAGCTGCCACCCGACGAAGTCGTGGAACAAACCTGGCGGCAAGGCCTGATCGAGGCCGCACGGGAACACGTCCGACTCCAACTCTCTCCCAGGCAGTACCAGATCTACGACTTGCACGTCGTCCAGGAGTGGTCCGTCGACAAAGTGACGGAGGCCCTGCAGGTCTCCGCCAACCAGGTGTATCTCGCGAAACATCGGGTCGGCGAAGCCATCGCCACCGAGGTCGCCCGCCTCGCCCAAGGCGACCTCGACTGAACGCTCGGAGCGTTCCTTCCCGAGAAACACCGTTCACCCGGTCGCCCCGCTCAGGGGCGACGGAGTCGGAAGAATCGTTGGGATGCGCTCAAGGGAACTTCGCCCAACACCCCGGGCTCGGACGGCCCGGCTGCCGGCACCCACGGCGTCCACACCGTCTGGCCCGGAGTGGCAACGAAACGCTCCGCGGTCTCCAGCAGCACCGTCCCGATTCCGGTGAACTTCAGCAGCAGCGTGCCGCGACCGGTCAGTTCGTAACTCAGCTCGGGGGCGGAAACGTGGGAATGAACCGACGAGGGCGACCCGACCTTGCCGACCAGTGAAAAGTCCCCGCCACGCAGCGGTTCCGACCGCGTCACCGGAACGCCAGCCACCATGCTGAACCCGCCGCCGGCCACAACCCCGCCCGAAGCCCAACCGGCCTCGGTGAGGATGAACGCCACCTGCCCGTTCGCGCGCCATCCGGCAAACAGGCCGCACACCAGACCCAGCCATGAGGGCCACCGCAAGATCAGGTTCTTCATGGGCGCGTTGCGGCACGCTGTTCCAGCGCTGCCAGCCGTTCTTCCAGCTTCCGAATCAGGGCATCGCGTTCGGCGACTTCCTCCTGCATCCGCCGGTGCAAGGCCTGGATCGCCGCGAAGGCTACGCCCTGCGCGTCGCCCAGGGAGATCCGGCGCTCGTCATCGCCCACCCCGAAGGCCGCCTTGAAGTCCTGTGCCATCGGCCCGACATGCCGCACTTCCGGCTGGTCCACAAACGACCATTTCGACACCGGCAAGCTCGCCACCTTCTCGAGAATCGCTTCGGAATCCGCCGGCTGGATGTCCTGTTTCGCATCGCGATCGGACACCACGTTGAACGCCTGCGCCTCCAGATTCATGTTGAATCGCGCCGAGGTGATGCCGGTAGTGAACACCTTATCGAACATCCAGACTGTGCCGGACAAGTAGCTGTGCCCTATCGCGTTCGAGTCTGAGGGTCCGTTAACAAAAAACGATTTGGCATTGAGATCCCCGAAGATACCCATCGACCCACTCACACTGAAGCCGCATTCCACCGAGCCTTTCACGGTCAGGCCCCGCTCGGCGGTGATATCTCCTCGGCTCACCATCGGACCGTCAGAAATAATCATGCCTCCCGCCCGCGTCGTCACCGCGCCGCAATTCACCTGGTCGGCGTCCAGGATTCGAGCCCGCGTGATCGTGTCCGCGCCCACGACGAACATCGGATTGCCGAAGGCATCCACGATCCCCAACCACAAGTCCTGCCCGTTCGGCGAGGAAGCCAGATTTCCCGGGATTCCATCACCCGGCGGACCTTGCAACCCCTGGGCTCCCGGTGGCCCCTGAAGGCCTTGATCGCCTTTCAAGCCTTGCAGCCCCTGCGGACCAGCAGGTCCCGGCGGCCCCGCGGGACCGGTCTCGCCCGTGTCACCCTTGAGCCCAGGACTGCCCGGCACACCCGCAGGCCCGGCGTCCCCACGATCCCCCTTTTCCCCTACCGGCCCTGCCGGCCCTACCGCCCCCGGCTGCCCGCGTTCTCCCGCGTCCCCTTTCGGTCCCGGTGGACCCGCCGGCCCAACCGGCCCAGGCGGTCCCACCTCGCCCCGATCTCCCTTCGATCCTGAGGCGTGCAACGCCATCGGCACCGGCGAGAGCTCCTGCCGCGGCTGCAAGGTCACATAGTCCGTGCCGGTGTCGGACACCCGGACCCGAATCTCCAGCCAACGCGTCGTGTCATCGAACGCTCCACTCCCAAAATTCAGTCGGGTCGAAAACACGCCATCCACCAGGTCCAAACGGTTCCGCGTCTCCACGGGACCGACCTGACTCCCGCCGGTCGGAGCATCCAGCAGCCGGAAGGTCAGATCATGCAAACCCGTGGCGGGCCCACGACTGGTGTTCAACCGGCCCTCGTAAAGAAACCCCGGGCTCTGGGCCACCAACGGGTGCGCGGCAACCATCCACAACAACCCAACAATCCAGGCATGAACCGGAATCGCGGAGATCGGGAGGCGGGGCCAACGCACGCCAACGGAAGGTGAAGGAGGTGATTCGAGGATCTTTCCCGGAGCATGCATCGCTCAGGTTATGACCCACCTCCCATTTTACTCACCAGCCGATTCTGTACCTATCGGGTTGATGCCGCGCATGCCTCCAAGAGCGCCAGTCCCGATGCCAAAGGGGTAACCGACATCCCTCGGTCGGCTCGCGGATCCACCCCACCTGGAACAACCACGGGATGGCGTGCCATACCGTCACGCTCCCCGCGATTTCCGAAAAAAACTTCCCGGCCCGGGTAAGATCGGACCTGTGCCTGCGTACGAGGGGGTGTGAGCCGCGACGGCTCGAAATCACCATGAAGCTATCCTCCCTCCTGCCTCCACAGTCCAACCACCGCGCTACTCCAGCGGCGGGCGTCCCGCCGGCCGTCTCGCCCGGCAGGTTTTTCGGCGCTCGGACCCCAACCCTACCCTGGCTCCGTCTCGCCTTCGCAGGCCTGCTCGCCCTGGCCACCACCACCCAGGTCCAAGCCCAGTCCGGAAATTCACTCATCGAAGCCCAGGACCTTGGCGCTCTCGAAAGCCCCCGCCTCCTCACCGGCCACGTCAACGGCAACGATCCCCAGGACTACTTCCGTTTCGAGATCACCGACTCGGTCCGGGTCGTCAATCTGCTCATTCCCGAGTCCACCCTCGACGGGTATGTCGACCTCGTGCTCGCCCAGGATCGCAATGAGAACTTCGTCATCGAGGACGACGAAATCCTTGATGACAGTCGCGGACACAGCCGAGCCAGCGCCGCCTCCCAACTCTGGCTCAACCCGGGAAAATACTACGCACGGGTTCAGGCCGTGTCCGGCTATGAAACCGGCTACCAACTCACCCTCTCCCAATCGCCCCGACCGGATTCGGGTGGGGCCTTGGACGACTCCATCGCCCTCGCCTACCAACGGCCGGCATTGAAGCCCGGCATTCCCGTGAAGGATTTCATCGGTCGCTCCGACGAAATCGACATCTACCCCTTCGAGGTCACCAACGAGGTCCACGAAGTCCGCCTGGTCATCCCGCAATCCTCCCTTGCCGGGTACTTGCGCCTCTACCTCGTCCAGGACTCCAACAACAACCTGCTTGCCGACGCCGACGAGATCCTCGGCCCCGAAGTGGGCCATGGCCGCGCCACCGTAACCCTTGAGGCATGGCTGAACCCTGGCCGGTACCTAGTCATGGTCGAAGCCTACCCGGGATATCAGACCCCCTACGACCTGACCCTCTCCCTCACCCCCAAACCCCACTCCGGCGGCAGCCTCGACAATTCCATCGCACAATCGCTCCAACGCGCCCCCCTCACCCAT
>CAUJJW010000100.1 GCA_963205105.1 Verrucomicrobiota bacterium
TTGAACGGCGCATCTTCACCATCTCTCCCGGCGCGGAGCAGGCCGTCCGGGAGGCCCTGGTCCAGTCGGCGCAACTGGCGACGCCCATCATGCCCGTCACCGACTTCGAACGGGTCGCCTACGTGGACGAGCTCGACGAGCTCACCGTGCGCGCTGACTTCGAAGAGCACACCTACGACTACGAGTTGCAGTTCATCCCCGGGCGCAAGTACCAGCACAGCACGGGGACCTACACGTTCCGGGACAAGTTCACCCGCAAGAAAGTCCACTACAACGAGGAGGAGGAACAGACCTACACCCTCGAACACAATTGCGAGCTGACCGGGCAGGACCGGTACATCTCGGTCACCGATTCCCGAGGGATCGAGCACCGGTTCATGGACCGGCCCAACATCACCCGTCGGGAGGGGTGGCGGGAGCACCCCGAAAACATTCTCTGGCACGTCTTCGTCAAGCCGGAAGTCCCCACGGTTGCCGAGGACCTGGCCCCCCAGGTCGAAGCGGCCCGCAACCGCCTCCTTCAACTGGCCGCCACCATGCGGGCCTGAATCCAACCTCGATGAACACAACCAAGACTACATCTGACCTGGTGGACATCATCCGCCGCCTTCTCCCCCATGCGGAACAGGAACGAGATTCCCTGGCGGATCACGCGGGCGATGGAAACGAAGAATGCGAGCAGTTTAAGGCACTGGCCGATCAAGCCATCGCCGATGCCTATGAGGCCTTGGCCCAGTTGCCGCCCCTTCCCTCCAAGGTGGCGATTGTGCGAAGCCCCTATCCCGTGGGCGCCACGGGTCTGACCGCCCAGTGGTTCACCTGGTGCGACGATGACGGCGTTGAACAAGCGATGCCGCCGGGCGCTTCCGTGAAAGTCATTGCGCACGACGAACGACCGGGCTGCTGCATCGTCGTCCTCGAATTTCTGAACACCCACATCACGGTGCTCTGGAATCTCGTGGCCGAACCCAACCACGTGAGGATCGACCAATGACTGACATCACCACGGGCCTCGCAGAGTCCATGCAGGTCGGCGCACGAACCCTGGCGCGCCGCAAGGACCCGCCGGAATGGAGACTCGTCGCCCTGCACGATGGGCCGCCGTATGAACAGCAGCCCCTCTGCGACACGCCACCCAAGGTCGCCGACTATTGGCGCGAACGAATCGCCACCTCTCCGAATTTCTCGGGCGACGTGGAGCACGCCGTCGTGTTGCTCCTGAACACCCGGCGGCGAGTGAAGGGCCACTTCTTTGTAGCCACCGGCACCATCGACACCCTGCTGATTCATCCCCGCGAAGTGTTTCGCCCTGCGATCGTGGGCAATGCCGCGGCCATCATACTCATGCACAACCACCCCAGCGGGGACCCCAACCCTTCCGAGGCCGACGTTCGGATCACGCGCGACCTCCTGCGGGCCGGCTCTCTGCTCAATATTGAGCTTCTCGATCACATCATCATGGGCCGGGAAACGTCCGGCCCTGGATGTCGGAGCCTGCGCGACCTCGGGTATCTTAGTGTCTGAATTCCCTACAAAACCTATGGCAGAACAGTTCAATTACTATCCCGGCCAGGTGGAGTACCTGGCGCGCGTGGCCGTCAAGGATGCCGCCTATGTCGTGGCGGACACCGGCTGCGGCAAGAGTCTCTTCATGATCTCCCTGGCGCGCCTGAAGCTGGAGGACGAGACCGGACAATTCCGGGGTCGGGCCCTCTTCGTGGTGCCCGGCGGCACCTTGCGTGAATCGGTCGATGGCGAAGCCAGCTCGGAGGAGGACGCCGAGTCGGGCGATGGGCCCGAGACCCAGTTGTCCCAGTGGCGGCAGGAACTGGGACGCTTTGCACCCGACGTTCCCCTGTACAGCATCACCAACTGGAGTGACTACGAGCGACTGCTCCGGCCCGACGGGAGCGCCCCTCCCGGCATCTACATCAGCTACTACGAGGCGATGTTCCGCAATGGCGCCCGGCACAGCATCCCCGAAGCCTGGGGGGACAAGGCCCACGCGAAACTCTGTCTGGAACTGGGTTGTGGCGTGGGTGAGATGGACCACGCCGTGCTGGCCCATCCCGAGGGCGGGGTGCAGGGCCTGGGCCGGTGGTTTGAACCCAACGAGATTGTGAAGCGTCTAACCGCCACGCCCCGCAAGGGCGACCGGTTCAACTTCGGCGGGGTGTTCTGGGTGGTCGCCGACATGGCCAGCCGGCCCCGGAACGACTTCTCCGAAGGCATTGGAACGGAGCAGAAGGGAATCCGGTGCGTCGCCAAGCCCTGTCTCTCGGACGAAATCCTCATGTGGGCGGGGGCCCACCGTTTGACCGCCTGGGACTTGGTGGGCCTCGATGAGGCGCATTACTGCTGCAACCTGGGCGCACAACTCACGATGAGTTTCATCCGGGTACAGGCCAAGCACCGCTTCGCCTTCACCGCCACGCCGATCCCGAACGCCGTCACCAACCTCTGCTCCCTCATGGGCTGGTTGTGTGTGCCGAACTGGTTCAAGGGTGGCGAGCGCAATGCCGCCTGGCCGTATGCGCGGGAGGAATTGTCCCGCTTCACCCAGGCGTTCGTCTCGGAGGAACGTGACTTCACCGAGGAGGAACTCCGCGGCAACCGCAAGAGCCGCTACAAGTCGATCCGCACGAGCCCGGTGATCTCCGCTCCAGCCCGCCTCCTGAAGATCCTGAAGCCGACGATGGCTTTTATCAGCAAGCCAATGTGCCGGCCCGAGTACCAGCCGGCCGAACTCATCGACGTGCGCGTCCCCCTGGGCCTGGCCCAGGCGAACCTGTACTCGTACTACCTCTGTCGGTCCCGGGTGCCGGGCAAGCATGCCCTGATGCGGGCACGGCGGCAGATCGCGTGGCTCCGGGGCATCTGCGCCGACCCGGCCGGGTTCGACCACGGTGGTCCGCCCGTGGGGACCAACTTCAATCCGAAGACGGTCGCCGCCATGAACCTGATTCGCGAGATTCTGGCGAAGAAGGAACAGGTGGTCGTGGTGTCCGCCCGCATCGGGCAGACCAACACGATCGCCGAGCGCCTGCGGGAGGCGGGCATTCCTTACGCCCGCATCGACAGCACGCAATCCCCGGAGAATCACAGTCTGGAGGCCAACCACTTCAAGAGCAAAGCGGTGCCCGTGCTGCTCATGGGGATCAAGTGCGCCGCCAGCCACAGCTTCCACCAGTGCCAGAATCTGATCGTGCTCAGCCTGGAGTACAGCTACGGCAGCCTCCACCAGGCCCGGGGCCGAGTGGACCGGGTCAACAGCCTGCAGGCCGCGCGCATCTACTGCCTGCTGCACAAGGATTCGATCGAGGAAGCCATGTTCGACAGGGTGGCCACCAAGGAGGACGCCGCCCGCATCTGTCTGCACGGCCAGCGCATCCCCCGGGACTACAAGCCCGTCGATGCCGGCGAGGTGTTGGCGGAGCACTTGGCGCACTGGGAAACGGAGGAGAGCCGCAGCCGGCGGGCCATCGCCGCCCTGCAGGGCGGACACGTCCCCAGTCACATCGAGATGCGGGCCGAGGTGGATTGCGAGGCCGAGTGGCCCGAGCTCTGCACGGCGCTCTCGGCCGCGTGGAAGTCATGGAGGAAGTCCTACCGACCAAAGCCGGTCACGGTGGAGGCCATGGCGCCGGCGCCGGTGGCCGAACTCCCATTGCCCACCCCACCGCCCGCTCCGCGCATCCCCGCATGGCTGGAACGGTTGCGGGCTAGAATCCAAGCCACTGCGGCGGCCGTCGCCGCCTAGAACCCACTGCCGGTCCAACAACGGGGCGCGCCACCCATGGAGGGTGGCATCCCCCGTCTCCTTTTCCACAACCCAAACCACCATCCCACACCCTCAATGAACCTCGCCAAGAAAACACTCGTCCATGACGGCAAGACCTACTCGGCAACGCTTTGGTACTCGAAGAACCGGGGCGTTTCGGCGAACGAACGGGGTTGACTAGGAGCGGTCGGATCCTCCATACCCGAATCGTTATGACGCCTATCCAGTAATTTCAACGACAAATCTGACGCCCCAAAACCGTTTGACCGTCACTTGGGACGCCTACACAGCGTTGGGCCCAAACCACAACCCCACTTGCATGCCACCCCCATTCACATTCATCGCCTGCCTGAGGTTTATTTTCGCAGCCATTGCGCTCGTCGCTTCCGCCTACGTTGCAGCGCTGGTGCGCACGACGGAACCAGGCTTCACCACGCCAACTTTCCTCTGGGAGATTCTCCTGGCTTCGATCATTGCTGGGCCGATTGCAGCGCTCGCCTTTATCCGCTCTAAGCCATCGCTTTTCCCTGCCTTCTTCGCCGCGGTTGTTCTATCGGGAGTCCTTACCGCAGAGGTCTGGGCAGGAGTCGAGGAGTATCGCTTTGCATCCCACCATCAAACGGTAGCGAGCGGGCCGAAGGCACGCTTCATATTCTCAGATGCATGGCTGTCGTATGATCCAGTCACCCGTGTTCTGCGCGGAGGCGACTGATACAAATGCCCAACCATTGCGTCGAGCGAACAGGAGGCAGCCTCCACGCCCGGTTCAGTTCTTGAGTCCGTTTCCCGCTGCCTCCTGTCGCTCACGCAGGCGTTCGGTGAAACCGTGGTGGCAATATTTGGGTTTCCTTCTAGGAGCGCTTCCGAGGCGCCCTATATGGATGAATTACAACCCAAATCGATTAGATTTGTTTTTTAGGACTACCAGTCATATGTTCATTAAGCGTTAAACCGAACCATCTGTTTCCAAAGGAAATAAATGAAGCAAGTACTTTTGCTTGTAGTGTCCACGCTCTGGCTGTTAGCAACTTACTATTATCGCGAGCCTTTAGGCCCAGCGTTCGTCTGCATTAACGTCATTTTCACAGGGAATTTGCTCCTGGCAGGAGCTTACTATTTGCAGTTGAAGAGTCAGGCCCAGCGTTTGCACCATGATTGATGCGAGACACCGCTGAATACAGATCGCCCAATACACAAAGAATCACCGAACCATTGCGTCGAGCGAACAGGAGGCAGCCTTGACGCTCGGCTCGACTCCTGAGCTTGCCCCCGCTGCCTCCTGTCGCTCACGCAGGCGTTCGGCTGGAACAAGGCTAACGAGCATGAAACTTTCAATCTGCACCATTCTGATTTGCCTCATCGCGTCCTCATTCGTCCATAGCGCGGATGGTCCAAGATTCTCAATTGATGTAGTTGTCCCACAACGAAGCGAAGGCGAGCGGCGAATCGCATATCGGAGTTCAGGTAGCGAGTGGGACCGAGAAGCGCACTTCCATGTCGTGATTGTAAACGAATCCGACAAGCCCCAGCGAATCTGGCAAGAGAACAATTCATGGGGCTACTTCGCCCTTAGCTTTCGGTTTGTGGACGAAGCCGGAGCAACAACTATCATCAAGAGGCACGCGCGATTTTTCTCCTACAACGCTCCCGCATTTTGGTTGCTGGAGCCTAATGAGAAGATAGTCGTGGAGGTGCGCTATGCAGATCCCAAAGATTGGGATTCGTTCCCTTCACCGTCTCCAGGGTCGAAGATTGTCGGTTCGATACAAGCGCTGCTTGAGATATCACCCACTCCGGCCTCAGCAAAGCACGGTGTTTGGACAGGGCGTGTTACATCCGAGACGCGGAAAGTGTCTTTCTATCGTCCATGACCATAAGGCCGAACCAGTCGCTCATCCGAACGCCGGGATTCAGCCCAGATGAGAGACCAGCCGCTACGCCCGGCGTCGGATAGCTCGGCGTTAGGCATCATGCGCCGCTTCGTCATTCCATTTGCAGTCGGGTTTGGTGTGGCGACGCGGGTTTTTGTGCTTCTCGTTCTTCCACGTGTGTCTCAGGAGCGAGTAGAGTTTGGTCGCCGGAGCGCGACCACGACCACGAAGGTTCAGTTCCTGAATTTGATTCACCAGGAGCTTGGCAACGATTACCGCGATTCGGACAGCACCAACGCTGTGGTCTTGTTCGAGGTGAAAGATGCCAGAGTGGTTGTAGTTGACCGAGACGGCATCAAGACGTTGAGGGTGAGATGAGAGTTTTGATTCACGATTTATTGCCGCCTAACCATTGCGTCGAGCGAACAGGAGGCAGCCTCCACGCTCGCCTTACGTCTTGAGACCGTTTCCCGCTGCCTCCTGTCGCTCACGCAGGCGTTAGGCCACTTCGCCATGCCCAATCGACCGCCAGACTTTGAAGCCGAGGTGCGATTCCTCACGCGCGAGGAAGGCGGACGCACTGGTGAATGGCGACCGCCGCGTCAGGGCTACCGTTGCGACATCCACTGGGACGACGACGCATCGGATTTGCTCTGGATGATTTGGCCGATGTTTCTCGACGAGCACGGGCAGGAGTTGCCGAAAGGCGCAGAGGTACCGCAGGTTTCACGAGCGCACTTCTACATCATCAACGCGGAGTTGAGAGATACAGTTCATCAGGCTTGGCTTCGCATTGGCGCAGGCTTTCATCTTTGCGAGGGCGCGCGTAGAGTCGCGGCGGGCCGAGTCACTACCATTTTCACACATGCAACGGCCTAACCAGTCGCTCATCCGAACACCGGGAGCCAACGCGGTTGCGGGGACTACCCGTCGTGCCCGGCGTCGGATAGCTTGGCGTTGGGTGCAGGAGGTCATTCTATGCCAATCGACGTAATCAAAATTACGGATGCACAGGCAGAACGAATTCTGTCTTACCAGGAAGGTCACTTCTACGAACTGAAGGGGCTCGATGTTCGACCCGCACGATTGACCGTGACGGTTGCGGCGTTCGCCAATGCCGATGGTGGAGAGTTGTTCATTGGGGTTGACGAGGACACCACTACGAAGACACGGACGTGGCGCGGGTTCAACGATCAGGAGGCTGCGAACGGGCACATACAGATATTCGAGGATTTGTTCCCTCTCAGCCGGGATTTCCAATACACATTCCTATCTTCTGACACAAGGCCAGGTTTCCTTCTTAAGTGCGAGGTGCAGAAAACGCGCGACATCCGGAAATCGTCAGAAGGAACACCGTATGTCAGACGCGGGGCTCAGAATCTCCCAGTATCGAGCCGCGAGGCCATGAAACAACTGGAATATGTAAAAGGTCTGGCCTCCTTCGAGACGGAGCCGGTCGATGCACCGGTCGAGGCGGTCAGTAACTCCGTCCCCGTGCTTCAGTTCATGATCGCAGTCATCCCAACCGCAGAGCCGGCGGCGTGGCTTGAGAAGCAATTGCTAATCCGTGACGGACGCCCAACTGTCGCCGGCATTCTTCTCTTTGCTGAGGAGCCGCAGGCCTTACTACCCAAGAGATGCGGCATCAAGGTCTACCGTTACCGAACACGTGACAGGACCGGTTCTCGTGAAACCCTCGCATTCGACCCGGCGACGGTGGAAGGCCACATGTATGCACAAATATCGGACGCAGTGGCATTAACAACGCGCCTAATCGAGGAAACAGGACGGCTCGGCGCCGAAGGCGTAGAGACAGTGGCCTATCCTCCGGAGACGCTGCACGAGATCATCACAAACGCCGTCTTGCATAGGGACTACAGTTTCGCTGACGACATTCATATCCGTATCTTCGACAATCGCGTTGAGGTTCAAAGCCCAGGCCGCCTTCCTGCCCACATCACACCGGAGAACATTTTGGATGAGCGTTTCGCGCGGAACGGGACACTGGTGCGCCTGGTGAACAAGTTTCCCAATCCCCCAAACAAAGACGTGGGCGAGGGACTCAATACGGCATTTGCAGCCATGCACAGGATGGGACTGAAAGAACCAACAGTCCAAAATCTCGATGCTGCCGTCCTCGTCACCATCCGGCACGAGATACTCGCCAGTCCGGAGGTTGTGGTACTGGAGCACTTGGAGACTCATGACACCATTCGCAACAAAGAGGCACGCGAATTGTGCCATATTCAGGGCGATTACATCGTGAAGGAGTTGTTCAGACGACTTTCTGACCGGCGACTGATTGAGCGAGTGCCGGGTACCCGGACTGGTGGAACAGCCTACCAGAAGGGTCCCAGGTTCTCGGAATGGCGGAGGCAGACCGACATAGGGCAGAAATAAGGGCACCCAACCAGACGCTGGACCGAACGACGAGGAGCGCGGTCAGCTTCATGTTTCAAGTCGGAGGTCAGTGGCGCGCTCCTCGTCATCGGTCAGCTTTGCGTTCGGCTCCATCAGAAACACACTACACTACTATGCCAGCAAAAGACTACGTGATTATCTCAGCTCCAACGCTCGACGAACTTCAGCACAAAGTGCAGGAGTTCATGGGACGTCGCGAAGACCTAGGTTGGCAGCCAGTAGGATCGCCAGTCTTTCATCCAGAGGCATCCGGAAACTGGCATCAAGCAATGGTCGAGATATCAGACTAGCGTAATTAGAATTTTCGACCTCTTGCCTGTTGCCGACTCCGGGCGGATGGGGCAGATGAGTTCACAAATGCCGAACCATTGCGTCCTGCGAACGGCGGTTGAGTCGACGTTCCAGTACTGTCCCTGTCTTCGCCGTCGCAGACGCAGGCGTTAGGTCAGAAACATGCGCGAGCAATTACTATTAGCGATTCGAGCTCTCCGGATTCATCCGACGAAGGGGCCAGTTCTTCAGCGGTTCCAACAGAGGCTTGACTCAGGTGATCTCACAACCCCCCAGAGGCAAAGTGCGAATCTGCAAGAATTTTGCAGAAGCTTGGCGGACGACTGTGAGCCTGAATATGTTAATGTGGATGCACCGCCGTGGTCTCGATTGGACTGCTGCGACCTCAATGTGCGCAAACTGATCTCTCAAAAGGGGGGCTCCATTGTGATGGGGCATAAGATCTGGGCAATTGATGACTACTATTTCGAGGCGGTCCCACATGCCGTGTGGAGGAATCCTGGGACGGAGGCCCTCGTGGACGTAACGTTCAACGTAGATGGCGAAAAGCGCATTCTGTTCCTGAGGAATAGTGCGCTTGATTCCGTGAGGCAGATTTCCATCGGGGAAAAGCGCCGTGGCGTTTTTGAGTCCGTGTTACGAGAGTTTTGGGAGCTACAGCAGGCGGTGGAGCAGCGCATTACGGTCGTCCGGCCAAGCGACGCCGAGTTATGGGAAAAGTGCCTGACGTATACAGAGTGGAAGAAGCGACGGACGAAAAAGACCTAACCATTGCGTCGAGCGAACAGGAGGCAGCCTCCACGCCCCTCTCAATTCCTGAGACCGTTTCCCGCTGCCTCCTGTCGCTCACGCAGGCGTTCGGGGCGAGCGGGTGGAAGTCCTGCGCATCCGCCACGGTGCGATGGATCAGGTCACACCCGGGCGGGGCCAGTGACCGCTCCGGCACCCTTATAGAGCGGCATGACCTGGGGCATCTAGGTGATGTGCATCATCCAATCCTCCCCGGCGCCACACTTGATGAGGAACTCCTTCATGAGATGGATGGCATCCTTGCGATCCGCGGTGGAGGTGTAGTTGGCGCCACCTTCGTGACCTTCGAAGGGGAAAACCATCACCAGGAATCCCCATCCCTCGGGGATTCGTTCGTCGATGGCGTGGCCGATGTCCTGCATGCGACGGCTCGTCTCCCCATCCTTGTTCCCGCCCGTGGTGGGTCCTCCGCAACGAAGGGCGTGCACCCATTGCCGGCGGCACGTGTCGCATAAGCACACCTCGTTCTCACCCCAATGCACGACGCACAGAGCCTGCCCGCCGGATGCCCTGCCACAGCTTGAGCATTGGACCTCGGGCGCGACGTTCTCCCGGCGAACGGTCGGCGTCCGATTCTCCCCTGGCTCTGTAGTCTCCTGGCTCATGGCAATTCAGATCCTGCCGGTCCCGGCGCAGGGTTCGCAATCCACACCACTCACCTTCCCCGTCCCTGCGCACAAGGGGCAGGCGAAACCCGCGACGCCCGGGGGTGGACCCAGGTCGATCCATCCCTGTCTTCCGGCGGGCGGGATGGCATCGTGAAACTGGTGGCACCGCCCACAGTAGTGCTGCAAAACGTCATTCTTGTTGTGGCTCGTGAAGCCACATCGCCTGCACGAGATGGAGCTGCCATCGGGCCCCACGGCGAAGGTCTCAATGATCCCGTCGCGCTTCATGACGTTCGCCTCGCTTTGTCCTTGTGGACGGCTTTGGCGTGAAAATCAAACACCCGCTGGACCACTTGCGTGATGCTCCCGTCGCAAAAGACCAGGCAATCCCTCGGCACAGCACGCTGGGCCGTGGTCCACCATTTGTGGCTGCAATGCCGTTCGACGATCACGAAGTCGGCGCCCGGTATGAAAGGTTTGTTCATCTCCTTGTCCAGCCAGACCAGCCTGAAAGGCAGATCGGCAACTTTCTCACGGACGTGCTCGAACTGATCCTTCAAGAGGCCAACGACCGCGACCACCTTGGGTTTGGGTTCACTTTCGTCCTCTTGGCTCCCGGTGCCATTACGGGCGGACGTCGGCATCCTAGGAAGCGCGGGCTGGGGTGGCTCCGGCGTGATGCGCGACAACACCGCCGCCTCGATGCGGTCCAGTCGTTGCAGCATGTCGGCCCCGATGCGAACCAGGACTTCGGCGAGCAACAGCGGGGTGGAAAGCCCGGACAATATGGGCATCAATTCAGCGCCAGGACCTGCATCCCTTTCGCTGGCAGCCGGCATCTCCAGGGTTGGGTCTTCGGCTTCAGAAGTGTCAGTGACGAAGGGCTCAGGTTCCTCCCTGACCTCCACGGGCGGCGGTGGGGGAGGAACCGTCCGAAGGCCCTTCTGGTAAGCCGCCTCAAACTTCTCCCGAATTCTTTTCCCATACGGCGACAGGTACCGGATGAGCCGGCGGCGCCCAGGTTCGAGGCTCTGCTCGGCCCGATGAATGGCGGTGAGCAAGGGAATGGTGTGGTCGGCCGCAATGATGTTCACCAGCTTCTCCTGGAGGAACTCCACCTCGCCATCACTCCAATGCACAGGGGGCTTTCTCGTGGCACTCATTGCGATATTTCTCCGCATTTATGGCAGTACATAAGCATACACTGTTAGCCGAACTTCTCGTGAATTCGCGGGTTTTGAACACAAACGAACGAACTGTCAATGTCATATAATAGTACACAGCCCCATTTCATGACACCCTTCGACCAAGCTTCCAACATTGGCGTTCTCTACGGACGGGTCTCCACTAACTTCGTGCGCCAGGGCAATTCGATCGAACTCCAGGACGACCGGCTCCGGCGCTATTGCGAATGGAAAACGATCCAGGTGGCCGAGGTTTATCACGAGGACACGAGCGGCACAGTCCCCTTCCTGGAGCGTCCCATGGGGGCGGCCGTGTGGAGGGACTGGCTGGGCTGTGCCCGGGCGCATCACCTGGTGCTTACCTGCGTGGACCGGCTAGGCCGCAACGCCGCCGACATGCTGTCCTTCTTCGAGAGGTGCAACAATGCCGGGATCCGGGTTCACCTGGTGGACTTGGGTGCCGCCATCGACTTCTCCGATCCCAACGGCCGGCTCTTCATCCAACTCATGGCTCTCTTTGCGGAGAACGAACGCCTGCGCATCGTCGACCGGATTACACGCACCCTGACCAGCCTGCGCAGCCAGGGCTACGCCGTCGGCAAGGAACCCTTCGGATGGCGGCACGTCGGCACCGGAGAATTCCGGGACCGGGGCGGGGTCCCGGTCGAGAAGAAGCGAGCCGTCGAGGACCCGGACGAGCAAACCACCCTGCGCTGGATGATGGACCTCCGCCGGGCTGGCCACACCTATGCGGCGATCTCGGTGCAACTCAACCGGGCCGGAATCCTGCCCAAGATCAAGGCGGGTTCGGTGGTGAACGTGGGCAGCGGGCGCACGGTGGTCGCACCCGGGCGTTGGACAGCCAGCGGCGTGGAGAGTGTACTCACCAACGGCTACACGCGCGCCAAGTACCCGGAACTCCATACCCCTCTTTCTTGAATGCTCGATTCTACCCAACCTTCCAACCCCACATGAAACGACCCAAATCCAAGCCTGAACACTTCGGCACCGAAATCCTCCACTCCCCCGTGCTGGAGGACGCCTCTCAGCATGGCTTTGCCCAGGCGCCTGAGAACCTATCTGAGCTCAAGGAGGGGGACCATGTTGCCATCATGCCTCCCTTCGACGCTCCCAAGCAGATCATTGTGAAGGTGCTCAAAATCGAGCGCACCGAGAGGGATGATGAAACCGGTTATCTCAACGTCCCGGTGACGCTTCTTGGGAGGATCGGCCGGGGTGAAACGTGGGGCACCGCGAACCGCCCGGACGATCCCTCCTACAAATCGGGGGCGGTGATCCGCTTTGCGGCCGCCAACATCTGCCACATCTACTGACATGAAGCTGCCCTCCTCCTTCCACTACACTCCAGCCCCGGTGCCCGCAGCGGCCCTGGCGCTGATGCATGAAACCGCGCTCCAGGACACCGGAGGCAGCCAGGCTGCGCGGAACTTCCTCTTCTGGCTGGCGGGCTTTCCTGACCCGACGCGTTACAAAGGCGAAGGGGGGCTGGAACTGCGGCGCTTGGACGCGGAGCGCAAAGACGCGGCGGCGGTCATCCTTCGGTGGTGGATTGGGCCCACCCACAGCGATGACCCTCTCTACGCCATCCTTCGAGACATCGAGGTCAAGTGGGGAACCGTGGGTCCGATTCCGAAGGTTCCCGGGACCTAGACGGGAGGCAACTGGAGGTCCGGAATCCTTTCCTGGTACCGGAAATCGAGGGTGTAGACGGCGACGTCCACCGTGGTGGCGCCACCCTCCCGAGTGGAATCTACCACCCCGGCGGGCGGGGTCAGCCTTGGCAACCACTCGTATCGAATCGTGATGGAGGGCGCGTCCTCGAACGAGGTATTGGCGACTGCTCCCTCCTTCCGTACATCCAGGAGTTTTCGCTTCTTGGCCGCGAACGCCTCGCAGGTGGCACGACGGGTTGAGCGCACGCTGCCCGACACCTGGCGGCTGGCGCTCTCGGTGCCGCACGGCTGAAACATCGAGGCGCCATCGGGCCGGCGGTGCTCGACCCAGCGCACGGCACTGTAGGTGAGCGCCTCCGACACGTCGCACTCCAGGATCACGTCCTCATCGGGCAAGCGCACATCGAACGATGCGCTGAAGGACACCCGTTGTTCCCGGTGTACCTCCGTCGTTGCTGACAGGTTCAATGTGCCGGACGCCCAGGCGGACGCCCCTTCGTAGCTGATTTCCCGCTCTTCCCGTTCCATGGGGCCCCAGTTCTTCGCCAAGAAGAAAAGATCCAGGAAGTTCGCGGGGGCGTAGGCGGCCGCGGCCGAGAGGATCGCGGAAGTTCCGAAAAGTTCCCCGCTGATCTCGACCGATTCCTTGCCCGCCAGGAGGTCGCGCCGCCGGCGGATGGCGTAGCGCAGGGAGAGCTCACGGGTGCGGGTGGCAAAGACCAGCCACGATTCGTTGAAGTTGAGTTCGGTGAAGGCCCCGGTGAGTCCCGCTGGAGGGCCGATGGGTGCATCCTTGCCGGAGATGTACGCGACATCCAGATCGCTCGACAGCACCCGGATCACGGCCCCCTCGTCAAAGGTGGCCTGAACGGTGGTTCGCAACACGTCCAGGCGCGCCTTGGCGTGGAGGTAGGAGTTGGCCTGAATGGCGCCCCGGAAACTGACCACCACCTGACCATCCTCTCGCTTCGTCTGTTCGGAGACGGTGAACCTTTCGGTGGAATCGTCGTTCCCCGGCGGCCACTTCGTGAAGCGGGCGGTGAAGGAGTAGCTGATATGACTGCTCGCCTGGTTGATCTCGACGCTCAGGTCCTCGATGCGAACGCTCTGGGAAAACCCAACTTCATCGTGCTCGGAGTTCTCGTGCTTACGTTCCAGCGTCCCCTCTTGGCCATCCATCGCACTAAAGAGGTCCTTACGCTTGGCCAGCAAGAATGACCGGCGCTTCTCCAAAGTCTCCGTGGTGACGGCCTGGATGAATCCCGACACCACGACACGGCCCTCGGATTTATCGCGCACCGCGAGCCGGTCGTGCAACCAGCCCGTCCGCATGGACTCCTGCCATGTGACGATGTTAGGCAGGGCAATCTTGGTGGTCACCGTGGACCCAACGCCCTGGAAGGTGGCGACATTGGCCACCCCTACGTTCTCGGCCTCCAAGTCGCTCAGAGGTTCCACCCAGGTCACGACGAGCACCACGCGCCGGTGGTAAGTACCCCAGGCATTGGGATCCTCGGGCAGCTCGGCCTCCCGCAACGTCACCGTCTGGTTGACGAAGTTCACCACCGGAGGGCCCTTGTCGCCCCACTGCAGGACCGCGTGCTGCTTCTTGAGGGCGGCGATGATCGACACCACCTTGTCCTGCCCCTGCAGGTAGGTGGGGGAGAAGAGGTCCACGGTGATGCGCAGCGTGTTGACAATCCGCTGGGGCGCCTCGGCGGGTTCGAAACTCCGCGAAGGCCCACCCACGCTCACATCCCCCAGGGTTTCCAGGGCGATGCCATTGTAGATGACTTGGATCACTTGATTAGTTCGAGCACGCGCGCCAGGTGCGGCAGGGCTTTCTCGGGATCGGTGGGGAGGTCCATGGAGGCGGTGAATCGCCCCGCCTTGGCCGTGGGTTCCTTGCCCATGAGGGTGAGGGCCAGGCCGCTGAAATGCACATTGCCCCGCAAACCCCCGGCGAGAAACACCACGCTCCCTTGATGCTCGGTCGCCACCACCGGCATCCCATTGACCAGGGTGTTCTGGAGCATGGGCGGGGCGCCCTCATAATCGTAAACGCTCCACCCGGCGGCTTTGAATTCATCCGGTCCCTGCTCCGAGCAGCCCAGTTTCGAGAGACTGTCCCGGCGTACCAGGAAGGCGCATTCACTGCGGTAAAACTCCACTTCCATGCTCACCGCCCAGGCGCGTTCCCCGGAGTGCTGCATCTCCAGGATCCGGGGGACGCCCTTGCAAGCCCGGTGAAGCACCCCGACGCCGTGGATACCGGGCGAGGCCTCGACGCTCCCCGGAAGTCCCCACCCCCCTTCCGGCATCTCCGGAAACTCGATGCCCACCACGCTGCCCAGGACACGGTCCTGGGCGCTGGTGCCGTAGGCCTCCATGAGGTGCCCCAGATTGATGACCTGGTGAAGCATCGTGCGGTGGGAGCGGTCGACGACCGACGGGTACACGGCGGTGCCATCGGTGGTGATGACCGGGAAGGAATGGGCGCACCAGAATTCGAAGTACGCCTTGGAGCCATCGGGCACAAAGGATTCACCACCCAATTCGAGGCGGCTCTCGCCGGCGCAGCGCACCCGCGAGGCGACCAAGGTTGATTTCAGGGCTTTCATGGTTGGTTAACCGATCACGACAATTCTGTACTGACCGCTGGGCGGGACGACATCGAAGAAAAGCTCCACCGAATTCGCGTCGGCCGCGCGCCAATTGACGCTCACGTCCTCCGCGGTGTTGGTGGTTTCCCGAACCGCCACGACGACATCGAGCGTGCCCAGGTTGTGGGTGACGGTCATCGTCAGGCCGAGCGAGGAGTGGAGGCCCGCCGTCGCAATGACGGCACTCAAATCCACGGCGTGCGAGAGGGCGATGCGCTTAAGGTTGTAGCCCACATTCCCACCGGCGAAGGAGGCATTCGGCTTAAACTGCAGGTGGGTGCCCTGCCAGCCGAGGCCGCCGACCGGGACGGTGGCGCTGTCATTGAATTGGGAAGTGAACTGAAGATGCCCCGCAGTGGTACCGGCCACCCAGAGCCGGCCATTCACCACGGCCAACGTCCCACTTTCACTGAAGAGGGAATTGCCCAGGACCCCCGAGGCGGTGAACTTGGGAAGGGTACCCGCAGTGCCCGATCCGCTGATAGCCCCGATGTCCGCAGCGACCACGGCTTTCCAAGCCGGAAGGGCTGTGTCCGCGTCCACTCTCAAGAAC
>CAUJJW010000101.1 GCA_963205105.1 Verrucomicrobiota bacterium
TTTGCGGTGCTTGTCTGGGGACCATGCTTGGTAATCGGGATGGTGCTGATCTGTACCGACAGCTAGTTCCGCTATGTTGCCCACATCAACTCCTAGCAGCCCGTCAAAGAAGGCCCATTTTCCAGGCAGCGACGGCGTGACGCCGCGCGGCGGCTCGCGAACACCACAATAGGTAGGGAGGCGAGAAGGAGAATTCCGGCCCAACTCCACCTCGCGCCACCCGAGGTGCCAAGCACTACGAATGCTAATACGAGGAAAACGCCAATAAAAACCCACGAGCCGACCGCCAAGCCCCGTGGTTTGGTCATCCCGAATGCCTTTCGGAGGAGCAGCCCCAAATTGTATGCCGCGGACCGGAGCCGGTAGAGCTTGGCAACCTCTTCCGTTCCTCGGACCCATGCCCTTCGAGCACCCCCGGTCTCACACACATGAGCGAAGGTTCGTTCACATCGTTCGCTTCGCCACCGGCTGAGTCGACGCCCGCGGGCCCCGCTCACGCGACGTCGGTTCGCCCGAAACGCCGCCTCGTGTCCTTCAGGCTTGTCGGACCAGCGAAGCACTCGCTGTTTGCGCTCCGGGATGTAGGTCCGGATCCCTTTTTTCGTGAGATCCACGATCAGCGCCGTCGCGTGGTAGCCCTTATCCGCCACGCACGCCTGAACGCAGCCATCGTTCCCGCTGGCCAGGAGGTTCTCGTCTGCCGTTCGCAACGTCTCCGGTCCCGATTTCGTATCGCCCTGATGGGCGGGCTTCACTTCGGCCGCCACGATCGCCTCCGTCTCCAGATCCACCGCGTGTTCGGCTTTGTACGCCAGATGCGTGCGTCCGTCCTTCATCTTCGTGATGCGACTGTCCGGATCGCTCGGACTTTCCCAGTCCTCGTTGGATACCTTCTTGCCGGTTCGCCGGCGGTCGAGCCGACGCAAGTCGTCATCGGTGGGGTTGTCGTTCCCCTCGGCTGCGGCGAGCTTGCGCAAATAGTCCTTCCAGCCGTCCCCGCCGTCCTTGCGCACGATGGACTTCATGGCGGCGTTGGCTTCGAGCGTCGTGGCGTCGATGCCCAGCGTCTTGCCGCGCACCAGGCCGCGTTCGCGCAGCAGGTTCAGCACGAAGACGAAGACCTGTTGGAAGGCCTCGGCACACAGCCGTTTGCGGATCACGCTCATGGAGGCGTGGACCGGGGTGCTTTCGGTGACGGAGATGCCGAGAAAAGTCCGCAGGGCAAAGCTGTCGGCACAGCGCCAGGCAATGCCCCGCTGGCTGTCGATGCCTTCGAAGTAACCGATCAGGAGCATCCGGAGGGAGACCCCGGGAGGAATCCCGGGCCGGCCGCCCTCCTTGTAGAACGGGGCGCAGAGCTCCTCGACGAAGGTGTCGAAGCTGCCGAAGCGAAGGACCTCGTTGAGTTTGGCGTAAAAGGGGTGGCCGGGGCCGAGGGCGATCTTCGCGGTGGGAACGAACAACTCGACCTGTTCGCCACGACGTTTTCCAAGGGCCATGGGTGTGGCCCGAAGGATGCCTTCCCATTACCCTTTGAGACAAAGCCGAATCGTCGTTTTTTGACGGGCTGCTAGGGTTCGGCCTCCCGGCACCACTGGATATCCGCCCTCAGAACCGAGAGGTTGCCGGGCCAGAGCCGGATTGTTGTCCGATCTGGGTGCCATGCGGCATTTACTGGTACGGATGAACGAAGACCGTCAGTTGCTCGCCGAGTTCTGCGCGGGCGGTTCAGAGCGCGCCTTTCGGGAGATTGTCGAGCGCAACCTGCCGCTCGTCTATGGCACCGCGATGCGCCTGCTGAACGGCGATTCGCATCTCGCGGAGGATGTCGCTCAAGCGGTCTTCTCGAACCTCGCTCGCAAAGCCCGATCCCTCCCGCGAGAGATCGTTTTGGCCGGCTGGCTGCATCGCGACACGCGATTCACGGCACTGGAAGTTCTGCGGAAGGAGCGGCGGAGGAAGGTCAGAGAACTGGAGGCTGCAGCCATGCACGAAGCCGAATCAGAAGCTCATCCTATCGTCTGGTCATCGATTCAACCCATCCTCGATGAACTGCTGGATGAACTCGACGACGAGGATCGGCACGCTTTGCTTCTGCGATTTCTAGAACGGCGCCCACTTCTCGCCGTTGGGAAGGCCTTGGGGATCACCGAAGACACGGCTCGGAAGCGTGTGCATCGGGCGCTCGAAAAGCTTCGGCGCAGTCTGGTCGCGCGTGGGATTACAACGACCGGTGGCGCACTCGGCGCGGTTCTGACCAGCCGGGGTGCTGGTCCTGTCCCGGCGGGATTGAGCGCGCGACTCGCCATGTCGGCGTTGGCCACCGCCGGAACGAGCGCGCCTGGCGTTGGCCTTTACTCTCTTATGGCATCAACCAAAGTCATTACCCTGACCACGGCCGCCGCTGTTCTGCTGCTTGCCGGCGTCAGCACCGTGAAGTTCAACCGCACCACACCCGAGCACGACGGCGCATCGGAGTCGACGAGGCTCCGGACAGGGAGTGACCACCGCCCATCGCTTCTGAGTCGAATGTTCGGCCGGAACAAGGGACAGAACGAAGCACAAACCCAGTCCCCCGACGACGCCACAATTGGGTTGGCTTTGGAGCGACTTCAAAAGGCTCTGCACGATCCCAAACCCACGCGGAGAATTCCTGACGAAGCCATAGCTAAGGCCCTGGCGTCGATGGGTAGCCGGCGCGCTGCCGCGTTGCCGCTTTTATTGGACGCTCTCAGGAATGGTAGTGATCTCATCAGGAATCGCGCCGCGGATGCGCTCGGGCAAATTGGACCCGAGGCTCGCGAGGCTGTGCCGATCTTGATGCAACAGCTGCGCGAAGGCATGGCTCCTGAGCTCATTGTTTGGACCATAGAGCGGGTGGCTCCGTCGCCAGATCTTGTTCCTGAGTTGGTCGCCGGGTTGAAGGACAACCCTGCAAGTTGGTTGACGCTCGCGAACAGTCTTACAACGCCCACCTGGGGAGATGCCAGCGTGGTAAGTGAGGCCGTCCGGCCGTTGCTCGAAGATCCCAATCCGCAAACGCGTCAAATCGCCGCCTATGCGCTGGCCATGCTCTTGAGAGGTGAGGCCGGAGAGGACGTTCGAAAAGCAACCATCGAAGGCCTCAAGTCCCCGGACATGGAGTTGCAGTCCGTGGCACTGTCGGCGCTGCGCAACATGGGCTCGGACCCAAAGGATCCCGCAGGGCGTGTAACGCGAGAACGGCTAGGATCCGGCGTTGTCGAAGCCGTACCGGCGCTCATTGATATCGCGAATCAAAGTGGACGAAAGGACTTACAGCACAGTGCTTTGGAGCTGCTGGATGCGATCGATCCCAGCCTGCGACCGGAGAATCCGGGGATGCAGACACTACTTCGGTCCCGTGAGGAGGCGGCTGCCTTCGAGTTCAAAGCCCGAGCTGGACAGATGACGGTGCCGGAGCTCGTTGATGGCATAAAGCACTACCCCGATGCCGTTGGGGGGATCGCGGAGGTGCTTGCTGGGCTTGGCCCAGATGCGAAAGCTGCGCTTCCTGATCTGCATGCCGTGCTAAATTCACGGACATCTGTTTCTGACTCGTCGGTGGCGGATGCGGCAAGGCGTTCCATGGAGATTGACCGGGTCGTCGATGCCATCCGTCGGATTGCTCCGAACCAGCCAACACCGGTATTCAAGGAATCCGAGGTGAGTGCCGTGTTTGAGGTCTTGGAAGAGGTCTGGCGCGGTTCCGATCCTGGTCGTGGCCAGATTCTGAAGACCGCAGTCTCATCCGCGTTGAGTGATATTCCCCAGGGCAGTACCGCCAGATTGACAGCAGATCAAATGCGACTGCTCTTGGATTCGATTCAGGCGGCGGATAGATCGACCTATGAGTCGGTGCTGGCAAAAGTCGTGGGATTCAGCCCCGGCTTCGCGGTGCCAGTGAAGCCGTGACGAGGTTGGGGCCACGATTGTGAGCATCCATGAGAAGAAACCAGGGAAACGATAACGACTAAGCTGCGCCCTTGATGAGCCCTTTTTCTACCAACGCCGCCCGCAGCTCGTCGGCGAGGGTGATGACGCTGGCGAGGTCGGTGGCCGCGGCCTGATTGGCGTTGGGCCGCTGGGCGGTTGGCTTCGCGCCGTGGAAGCCGACCATCGAGGAGGTTCCCGCGCCGATCTGAAATTCCCAGGACAGGCTTCCCGCGTGGCGCTTCAGGCCTCCGTCCGCCACGTTCAAGATCAAGTACACGGCCGGGAAAGTCCCGCTGGCGGGATCGGCGTATTAAGATCGACGCGCGACGGAGCTGGGAGATCAGGCCGAACTTCTCGCTATCAGGAAACTGACGCGTCAGTTCGTAGATGTTGCGGACTAGGCTGCGGCCGAGTTGCCATACCTCGAGGTCGCGATAGTCGTTGATCGCCATATGCGGATAACGGAGGGAAGCGGCGATTCCTTACAGGCGGCGCATGTCGACCCCATTCGCCATTCACCATTCACCAGTGCTTGGAGCGGCTGCTTGGTGGTCGCCTCTTCGAACGTCGTTTCCTCCAGGTCCCAGTCGTCGCCGGTGAAGGTGATGTCGATCGAGGCGTCTGCCAGCGCCGTGGCATCGAGGGCGGCGTTCAGGGTGCCCTTCATGGCGAAGGCAGAGCCCCCAGCGACCTTGACGAACGAGTCGGCCGTCCGCTCCCAGTAGGCGTGAAAGCCGTTGGTCAGCGCGTCGCCGGGGACGGGCTGGAAGATCAGAGACGGCTTGGCTGCCCGTGAGGGCGAAGTTCCCCCGGTCTCGGAACGAGACACCGTCGGCGGTCCAGGCTTTGTCCCGGTTGGTGAACCTCACCGTTAGGAGGTTGTAGGTGCATTCCCAACCGCCGGCGTCCATGTCAGGCGGGTCGGTGAAGTCGTCCTCATCCCAGGCCACCGTCGCTTCGCCTTCCCGCACGAGGCGCAGGCCGATCTTGCCGGTGACGGGATCGATGACGGGAAAGGCGTCGATGTTCTCGATCAGGGAGCCCAACACCTGGTTGAACGAGGCCATGGCCCAAGAATCACCGTCGTGCTCAACGGCGAGGTCGTGAACGAGATCGACCTGACCCAGTGGAAGGACGGCAAAATCAATCCCGATGGCTCCGAGATGCCCCAATGGCTCCAAGGCAAAACCTGGCCCGAACTGCCAACCCAAGGCCGCATCGGCTTCCGAGGCCGCCACGCGGGGGCTGGCATCGAGTTTCGGAACGTGAAGCGGATAGGCGGTGGCGGTGGTTCCTTTTTTGCACTTCGCAAAAAAATGTCCTCCGAAATGTCGAAACGGGGGGTGTCCAAACGACGGGACCATGAGCCAGGAATGCTGCCTGGCGCGGTCAACAAAACATCATATGATAAAATCGAAATTCCATCTCGTCGTCACCGCCGCTATCGCACTGGCCTGCAGCCCTGCGCTGAAGGCCGACTCCTTCACGCTGCTCATGTATGAATCCAAGACAGATCTCGCCGCCCGCACGGATCCGCAGAAGGCTCCCGCCTACTGGGCTGCCTATGGTGGCTACGCAAAGCAACTCGCTGAAGCGGGCATTCTTCGCGGCGGCACCGCGCTGCCCGGCAATGCCGAAACGAAAACGGTGACGCTCACCCAAGGCAAAGCGCAGGAGACGGACAAGCCATTCGCGACCTCGGACCTCGAACTGGGCGGTTACTTCATCATCGAGGTGCCGGATCAGGCGGCGGCGGTGAAGTGGGCCAAGAAGGCCCCGGGCCTCGCCACCGGAGCCATCGAGGTGAAACGCCATTTCCCAAACCCCACCATGCCGTCCAAGTGATTCCAACAAGCACACAACATCATGCAATACGCTCTCCTTTTCCACGAATCTGCCGCTGACTTCGCCCTTCGTAATGACCCCGAAAAAGCCGGGGCCTACTGGGCAGCCTGGACCGCCTACATTGGCACGCTGAACCAAAGCGGCATCGTCGTCAGCGGTGCCGGCCTGCTGCCACCAGACACCGCCACGACGGTCCGCATCCGCGATGGCAAGCGCCAGGTTCACGACGGACCCTACGCCGAATCCAAAGAGATGCTGGGCGGCTTGTTTGTGATTGAAGTGCCTGATCTGGACACCGCGCTGGAATGGGCGGCCCGGGCACCGGCTTCGGGTTATGGCTCCACCGAGGTGCGCCCGCTGCTCCCACCGATGCCTCCGGTCCAAGCCTGAGCCTGATCATGACGCCTCCTGTCCATGACGCCGTCGTCGCCTGCGCCCGCGATTCCTATTCGCAGCTGCTGTCGTTTGTCGCGTCGAGGGCAGGAGGCGATTTGTCGAGCGCCGAGGACGCCCTCAGCGAGGCTTTCCTCGCGGCGCTTCAACGCTGGCCGCTCGAAGGCGTGCCGGATCGGCCGGATGCCTGGCTGCTGACCGTTGCGCGGAGACGATTGATGGATCTGCAGCGACGGGAGAACACACGGGTGAAATCGACAGACATGCTGCTACACGCGCTGAGCCAGGCAGAAGCTGCGGTCGATGAGGGGCATGATTTCAACGATGACCGGCTGAAGCTGCTGTTTGTCTGCGGACATCCGGCCATCGATGCCTCGGCGCGCACGCCGCTGATGCTGCAAACCGTGCTGGGCATGAAGGCCGAGCGGATCGCCTCGGCGTTTCTTGTGCCGCCTCCGGCCATGAGCCAGCGGTTGGTGCGGGCCAAGGCCAAGATCCACGCGGCCGGCATTCCATTCCAGATACCCTCCGCCGAGGAGTGGCCCGAGCGGCTGGCCTTTGTGCTGGACGCGATCTACGTGGCCTTCAACGCAGGTTGGGAAACCACCGCGCAGGACGCGCCCGGCCATGCGGGTCTCGTCAGCGAGGCGATCTACCTGGCCCGGGCTCTCATCCAACTGGTGCCCGATTTCCCCGAGGCGTTGGGGCTGCTCTCGCTGATGTTGCATGTGCATGCCCGGCAGGCCGCGAGATGCGGCGCTGATGGCAGGTTCATCCCGCTGCCTCAGCAAGACCCGTCGTTGTGGTTGCCCAAGCTCATCGAAGAGGCCGAGCAACGGCTTTGCGAGGCAGCTGCTTTCGGGCAGCCGGGTCGCTTTCAAATCGAGGCAGCCATCCAGTCTGTGCATGCGCAGCGAGCAGTGTCTGGCCGCATCAACTGGCCCATGATCGAAGGCTTTTATCGAGTGCTGCGAAGCCATACGAATGCCATCGGTGCTCGCATCGGCCATGCGCTGGCGCTCGCCCAGGTCCGCGGCGCCGCCGAAGCGATGGCCGAACTGGATACGCTGCCCGGATCGCAGGTTCAGTGTCACCAACCCTACTGGGTGGCCCGCGGGCATCTTCTGCGACAGTTGGGAGATTTGGCGAAATCGCGAGAAGCCTACCAGCGTGCCATTGGTCTGACTGAAGATCCTTCGGTGCGCGATTTCTTGGTGGAGTCGATGAACCAGCAAGGCCGGTGATGAGAATGCTCAGCTCGGAGTTTCAATGGGGGCGAGTCCCGACATTGGACAGACAACTGAGCGTTCGAGAGACCGCGGAGGCCTTGGATCTTTGCGAAAAGACCGTTCTACGACTCATCGACAGTCGGTTGTTGCGGGCGTCCACCGCGTTCCGTCACTTCCTGATTCCCCGATCTGAAATCATCCGGGTCCTTGAACAAACCAACCAGGCGGATCAGTAGCGCTCATCCAACAAACTCCACTCGTTGATTGTCCGGACCTGACCCCATTGTCCCGGAGGGGCTGCGTCGCCGTGCCCCAGTAGATCGTTATGGGGCCCCGGTCGGGCACGGTGATCGCGGTCGAGTCGGAAGTGCCCCGGCTCACGGGGCCGTTCCAAGCCACGTCATCGTCGAAGCGGATCTCGTCCAAGCGATCCACCGGCCGTGGCAGACGATGGCCGCGGAGCAGGTGTCATACTTGAAGCCGACCGTCTCTCGCCACGTTGCTCAGGACGGCCTACAGTCGCTGCGGCATGTGGCCCATCTCCGAGCGTTACCAACCAGGCGTATTGGACGCACCGTCCCTGGAGTGGGTGGCCTGCATGAGTCCGATGGATGTTCTGTTTCGTGGCACCTTGGGGTGGGAGGGAACCGAGTCGAAATTCGGGGCCCATGGGCCGCGGATACAGGATTGGCTGCGGGTTCTGGCGGGGTTCGCTTGATTCGATGAGCACGACAGGTTCCAGCAGCGGCGAGTCTTCCGAAGGGTCTGGACTGCGTTCGGACTTTCCGACGACGCAGTGGACACTGGTGTTTCGGGTGCGTCATGGCGGGGAGGTTCGGCGATTGGCGTTGCAGGAGTTGTGTGATCTTTACTGGTACCCGGTCTACGCGTTCCTCCGGCGGCAGGGCCATTCCTCCCACCGCGCGGAGGACCTGACTCAAGGCTTTTTCATCCGACTACTCCACGACGAGAGCTTCGCGGCTGCCGACGAGGAAAAGGGACGTCTGCGCACGTTTCTGCTGCAGCATCTCAAGCGGCATCTCGCCGACCAAAGGCGGTTCGACTTGGCGCTCAAGCGGGGAGGTGGGTTCAAGACGATCTCCTTCGAGGAATTGCGGGCTGAGGAACGTTACACGTGCGAGCCATTGGATTGGCGCGATCCGGAGCGGCTCTTTAGTCAGGCGTGGGCACGGGAGCTCATCGCGGCGGTGCGGGAGAAGCTGCGCGCGGACTTCGTGGACGCGAAACGACCGGAGGCCTTTGAAGTTCTGCTGCCCTTCCTGCTGCTCGACGGCGATCTGCCCTCCTATCGGGAGGTGGCAACCCGATTGCGGGCAACGGACGTTTCGGTGCGGCTGATGGTGCATCGGTTGCGGGGGAAGTTCCGGGCATTGCTACGCGAGGAAGTGGTCCGCACGACCGGTTCCGCGGCCGAGGTGGAAGCTGAATTGGAGTGGCTAAAGTCCATGCTCTGCCCGCCATGAGCGCCCCGGAACGCCTTTCGACCGGGGGCCACGGACGGTGGCAGCCGCCCGCGCTGGAGCAGTTGCAGGCGTTGTTGCCGGCCTATCACTTCGAGGCCCTCCTCGGTTGTGGGGGCATGGGTGCCGTTTTCAAAGCCACGCAACGGTCGCTCCAACGTTCGGTGGCCATCAAGGTGCTGCCACGGGAGTTGGTGCTGGTGATCGAGGGCGAGGACTCCAAGTTGGGTGCCCGCTTTCGGCAAGAGGCGCTCACCCTCGCGAAGCTGACGCATCCAGGCATCGTCCACAGCATCGACGCGGGCGAAGCGGGTGGCTTGCTCTACCTCGTGATGGAGTTCGTGGACGGCACCGACCTTGCGAACCTGATTCGACGCGAAGGCCGGCTTTCAACCGAGACGGTCCTGCAGGTGTTGGTTCCGGTATGCGAGGCGTTGGAGTACGCGCATCGCCGGGGAATTCTCCATCGCGATCTCAAGCCGGCCAATCTGCTGCTCACCCGGGAAGGGGTGGTCAAGATCGCCGATTTCGGCATCGCCAAACATCTCGAGGACGGCCCCCTCGGTGGGCTGACCCAAACCAACGTTTCCCTCGGCTCACCGGATTTCCTGGCTCCCGAGGCCTGGACGCCCAACGCGGTGTTGGACGCGCGGGCCGACATATACGCGCTGGGCGTGACGCTGTATCAGATGCTCACCGGTGAAGTGCCGCGTGGATTCTGGGAAATGCCCAGTGTCATGGTGGGTGCCGATCCGCGCTTTGACGCGATCATCGAGCGTTCCCTGCAACCCAGGCCGGAGGCGCGGTACGCGTCAGCGGCCGAGATGCGCCTCGACCTGGAGCGTCTGCGGAGGATGGGCGGCGAAGCTCAACTTCCGGCCCGGCCCGACCACCCCACGGAACCGACTCATGGACACGTGACGGGCGTTGCTGCGGTCGGGCGGTCCAAGGGATTCCTCCTCGGCATGGGGGTCGTCGCGTTGGTGGTCCTGGCTGGGGTTCTGGCGCTGACTCTGCCGCGTCTGCGATCCGGCAGGGACGGTCCCCCGTCGGCGGTGACCCCGGCGGTTCGGCGCGAACCGGAGCCGACGTATTCGGTGCGCGAGGCGGCGCGCTGGTTGCTGCGCGAGAACGCCCGGTTTCGAATCCTCCGCGACGGTCGTGAAGTCGAGGTGCAGGCCGAGCAGGACCTTCCGGCCGGGGAGATCCAAATCGTGTACTTGTGGTTCGACCGATGGGCTTCTTCGCCGCCCCAGCCGCCGCCGCCGGAGCATGAGTTCGAAGTCCTGCGGGCGGTGAAGACGTTGCGTTACGCGTTCCTGCGCCTGCCGGGACTCTCCGATGCCGCCTTCGCGTTCCTGGCGGGCAATCCGGACCTGCAGACTTTGCACCTCGTTTGCCCGGACCGGCTGACCGACGGCGTGTTTGTCCACCTGGCGGGCCTGGCGAAGTTGGAGACCCTGGCGATCAGTCACTCGCCGCGGATCACGGGGCGGGGCATGGCTGGATCGGCTTGGTTGGCGAGCCTGAAGGAAGTCGATTTCCTCTATGCCAGCCTGGACGCGCCGTCTCTGCGAGTTCTGGCGGGCGTCCCGCGGTTGGAGCATGTCAAGCTGGAGGGCACCACGATCACTCGCGACGACCTGCAGGTCCTGGTGGCGGTGCCCGGACTTCGCGGACTGGACGTCGGAGGCTGCGCCAATCTGAGGGAGGAAGACTATGCGCAGCTGCTGCCCAGGTTCCTGGGGCTGCGGAAACTGAGAGTGGACTATGCGGCCTTTGGCGATGCCGCGCTGAACGCGATGGCCGCGCTGACGAACCTTGTGGAGTTGGGATTGACCGGCACCAAGGTGACCGATGCCGGGTTGGCGGCTCTAGCGCCTTTGTCGCGCCTGGAATGGGTGGCGTTGGGACACACGGTGGTGACGGCGGAGGGCTTCGCCGCGTTTGAACGAGCGCACCCACGGTGTCGGGTCGAGCATTGAAGGCGAGACGGCTTCGGCGGTCGGACAGGGTCTGTCGGGTCCGAGATCCGGCTCGAGCGGCTTTCAACGGCGAAGGCATCGGCCAAGGGAGACCCGAACAGGCCGAAGCTATGGTTTTTGACCCCTTGGCACAGGGTGTGCCGTCAGGAGGTCCAGGGCTACCGGGATGAGGGCCGGGAGACCAAGCGTCTGACAACTGACTTTCGTGTCACGGATGTCGCAGGCGGAAGAACGATGGCGTGGTCCCCGCAGGATTCACCGAGACGGAGGATGTGCTGCCCTGCGTGGTGAAAGGCACGCTGGTCCAGGTGCTTCCCGGCGTGAGACGGTCCGTCCGTTCGAGCACGAATTCCGCGGCGGCATCCCACGATATCACCAAGCTCGCGCCCGCCTGGGTGATGGTCAGCCGTGGATCGGCGGCCCGGTCCAACTCTTCAAGCGTCACACCACCGAGAATGGCGTTATGATCGCCGAACTGGGGACTGACCGTGCCTCGTCCGTCCAGCGAGAACGTCAACGTCGTGTTCGTGGCCGTGAACTCATGGGTGATCACCACGCCATTGGTTGGCGTTCCACTGGCATTACCCTGGACTCCGCCCGGGTTGAACTCGTGCGCGATCAACTTCCCCCCGATGATCACGTCGAAGGCTCGATTCACGCAGCAGGATTCCGTAAACAGCAGTTGCAGCTTGTACGCTTTTCCCGTCACGAGACCGGCCAGGCTAAGATCCACCGAGGGTTGGGCTGCTGCGGCGTCGCTCCAGCGGATCGACTGCATCGCCTTCCCAATCACGTCATCGTTGGCGCTGGTCCCGTACATTGGCGCGGACCAGTCCGCGATTTCGTTGCCAGCGGTCAAGGCAATGCCCGGCGCGTTATCCTCGGTGAATTGCGCGTCGCGCGCCTGGCCCGCCGCGCCGGGGCTGCCGACATTGAAGGCGTGGATGAAATGCCCGTCGAGGTCGAGTCCTTCGCCTGCATCACCACCGGTAAAGACCGAGATGGTGGTGATACTCTCGCCGTTTGTGGGTGGCACCACCCCGATCGCCGCTCTGGCGAAGGCAGCATCGACGTTGTTGAAGTCGTTCAGGTCGATGCGGATTTGATACTGTCCGGCGGGTAGGTCGACGCTGGCCACGCCCGAGCGCCACTCCGTGGACGGGACCGGATCTGTGGAGGTGTTCACGCTCACCAGCGATGAAAGCAGCACGCTCCCGGTGGCATTGTAGATGCCGACCGTCGAAGGGGGCGATCCATCGTGGGCTTCGCGATTGGCGAATGACGCGCCAAAACTCACGGTCGATGCCTCGGAAAGGGTGAAACTCTGGAAGAGTTCGAATCGACCGGCGATATCCAGAATCTGCGAGCCATCTTTCGCCACGCTGACACCGCTGCCGTAGGGCGTGCCGTCGTTCTGGATCATGTTCCAGGTGTCGTCGGGACCAACCTGGCTCCAACCCGTGGGCACGCTGCCAATATTGTTCTCGTTGACGTTGCCCAAGCGCGGCTCTTCAAAGGAACCGTTGACGATCAGATTTCGGACGATGGCACTCGCGGCGCGCGTCACGGTCACGACGTAGCTTTTCACCGTGGTTCCGTCCTGCGCGGTGACTGCGACGGTGACGGGATTGCTTCCGACCAGCAGCGCTATCGGGCCGCTGTCGGCGCCCGAGGCGACGGTCGTTCCTAGGATCCGGATGGTGGCATCAGCCTGCGCCGCGGTGGCTGTGAGGGTTATTGAGCTGGTAGCGTTGGACACGCTCACCGCGTACGCCATCGTGCCGCTGTCGAAGGCGGGAGCCAAGGTTCCCGCGCTGGTCAACAAACTGGCCAGGTCCGCGTTGTTGCTGGGCACATTGCGCGCCGCTCTGGCGAAGACGGCATCGACGTTGTTGAAGTCGTTCAGGTCGATGCGGATTTGATATTGGCCCGCGGGTAGATCGACGCTGGCCGCGCCCGAGCGCCACTCTGTCGAGGGGACCGGATCCGGGGAGGTGTCCACGCTCACCAGCGACGAAAGCAGTACGTTCCCGGCGGCACTGTAAATGCCGACAGTCGAAGGGGGCGATCCATCGTGGGCTTCGCGATTGGCGAATGACGCGCCAAAAC
This sequence comes from Verrucomicrobiota bacterium, assembly GCA_963205105.1. GTDB lineage: Bacteria > Verrucomicrobiota > Verrucomicrobiia > Limisphaerales > CAIMTB01 > CAIMTB01. The sequence goes on from CAUJJW010000101.1 coordinate 12,997, forward strand.
TCACGGTCGATGCCTCGGAGAGGGTGAAACTCTGGAAGAGTTCGAATCGACCGGCGATATCCAGAATCTGCGAGCCGTCTTTCGCCACATCGACACCGCTACCGTAGGGCGTGCCGTCGTTTTGGACCATGTTCCAGCTGCCCTCAGGACCCGTCAGACTCCAACCCGTGGGCACGGTGCCAATATTGTTCTCGTTGACGTTGCTTAAACGCGGCTCCTCGAAGGAACCGTTGACGATCAGGTCTTGGGTACCGGTGCCGGGAGTTGATGGCGTCTGAAGGAGCACGGCGCGGAGATGCTCGCCGCCGATGGGAGCCGAGCCATGAGCCGGTACGGATGTGCCAGGCTGTTGCCAAGCCACACCGAGGTTGTCCGCTCCCGTGCCCTTTTTCATCGCCGCTTCCACATAGTAGTACTTGCCCGCTTCGAGCCGGATGGATGGGCTGACGTTGCTGGGGCGTCCCTCGCTCAACGGACGCCGCTCAATTCCAGTCCAGTTTCGCGAGCCGCTCCCTTCGGATTCCCAAGCAATTCGGCGCGAGTTCACGGGGCTCTCGTTGGTGCTCAACCAAAGTTCACCCTGATCGTCCGAGCACAGGAAGAAGGTATAGTCACCGGTCTGAGGGGGCACGATATAGCCGAACAGCACCTGTCCGTAATCATCCTCGAGATCCACGGGCGCTTCGAACTGGTCCACTCTCCCGGTCTGGGTTGGGTTCGGACCTGCCGGTTCCCAACCCGGGGGCAGAAACTGATGACCGCGCGGAGCGGGGTAGAAGTCGTCCAACTTCGACCCGGGAGTGTATCGGTAGACCACGCGGTTCAAGCCGCGGTGATTCTCCCCGCTGGCGGCCGCTGGATAATCCAATTGGGAGGCTTTTAATGCGCCTTTGCTGATACGCAACCGATCGATCTGTCCGACGAATGGATTCAGCGGTGCGTCGTCCACCAACTCATAACCAAGGTGGAGGGTGTAGTCCGCGGCGGGGGCGAGTCCTCCCGTTTCGAGAAGTGTCTCCTTCAACTGCCCATCGATGAAGAAGTCCAGTCGCTGGCCGCGTTGGTGCGCGATGGCGACGTGATGCCATCGCCCGTCGTCGGGCACCTTGGCCGTGCTCGGCCGATCCACGATGCCGTAGCTGGTCGAGCCAAGATTGCCGTCACTGTCGATCCAGGTGGACCAACCTCCTGCTCCAGGACGACTCCAGGTGACGAGGATGGACTTTCCGCTTGCGGGCCGGGCGAACTGGATCCACGCCTCGACCGTGTAATCGCGCCCTTCCAAATCAAGCGGCTGGGTTTCAGCCACCTCCGGAAGATGCGCGAAGGTGTTGCCGGTAAAGGAGGCCGAATGGTCGTCCGGGGTGCCGAGCGGGGACTCGCTCACCAGGACCGGCAACAGGCCGGGCTGCAGGAAAGTGCCGCCGACCAGCTTGCGATTCAGAATGGCGTCGTCGTAATCCGCATTGAAGTGCCACCAAACGAGCGGTCGCGGCGCGTTATCGGACGCGGGCTGCCACTCGATCCAATTCAGATTCGCGCCGCCTGCGATCCACTCGATGCGCATGACCTGGGTGCCGGCGGTCAGTGGGATTCTCCACTTCGTCACATCGACCCAGACCTGTTCGCCTCCGGTAGGGGGCAACGCGATAGGGGACGTCACCAACTGGCCGCCAACCCAGACTTGCACGATGGACCCGGCGCCAGCCTGGGCGATCCGCAAGGTGAGGTTGTAATCCCCGGACTTGGCCACGTTGATGCTGTACTCCTGCCACTCGCCCGTGGCGGTCCACCCAACGAAATGTCCGGCGCCCGCGTCAGCGGCGAGGCCCAAATCCACGCCGTCGGCGGGACGCAATTGGCCGCCATTATTCGCCGGGTCGAGGTCGTGGTAAGCGCGCCCCTGGCCCCCCTGATCATAGGCCTCCGCTTCGATTCGTCCTGGCACCGGGGTGGCGCTCGGATTGGGTTCACTGGCTTCGGCAAACGGGCGCTGCGTCGCCGGCGTGACGGTCAAAAAGCCGGGGAGGTAGGTGATGGTGTAATTCGAACCGTAAGCTCCCTCCGCCGTGATCCTGTACGTACCCGGTGCGCTAGAGGGTGCGGCCGCGCAACGAAATTGCACTCCCCGCTCTAGGTGCCCGGCCGTGTCGCCGTTGACGAGTCCGGAGTAGGTCGCGGTGAAGGTTGGATTGGCTTGGCGTGCTTCGCGCTGGGCACTGTTCGCCGTGATCACCAACGGGGCAGGAGTTACCACGAGAGTCGTGGTGTTGGTGATGCTCGTGAATTCCAATTCAAACTCGGGTTTGGGGACCCACACGCCTTGCAGGGTGTGAGTGCCCACGGGCAGAACCGAGCCGGCGGGAGGATCGTACCGGATCGAGCCCGCTTCACCAAACTTCCCGGTGACCACGTTGAGCTGGTTGCTCCCGAGCGGCGTCCCGTACCGAATCGCCGCCGGGGTCGCCCAGGTGGTCTGCACCTCATAGAGCGGCAGGGTGTCGAGTGGACGGAGGAACTGCGACTCGATCGGGCTGTTGAGATCCTGGATCGCCGCTTGTCCGGGCCGACGCCAGGCCACGGCCAGGTTGTCCTGGCCCGTGCCTTGTTTCATCGTGGCCTCCACGTAGTAGCGGCGGCCCGCTTCGAGGCGGATCGGTCCGGAGACATTGGGTGGTCGTCCGTCGACCAGCGGCCGACGGAGCGTGCTCGTCCAGGCGCGGCTGGTATTCCATTCGGGTTCTGTCGCGATCAAGCGGGAGTTCAGCGGACTCTCGTCCGTGCTCAGCCAGAGTTCGCCTTGATCATCCGAGCAGAGGTAGAATGTGTAGTCGGAAGTCACTGGCGGCAGCACATAGCCAGCCACCACGACGCCGTAGTTCTGCCCAACGTCCTGGTGCACTTCGAACGCGTCTCGCAGAAGCTCGCTCTCCAGTGAGCTTGGAATTCTCGGATGAGAGAAACGCTCCTGGCCGCGCGGATACTGACCCTGGCCGCGTGGCTGCGGATAGAAGTTGTCCAATAGCGTTCCGGGCCGCTCCAGGAACATCAGCTTGGTGAGGCCCGCTGCGGGAACGCGCGAGAATTCAATCCAGTTCACTTCGGCGGCGCCGAGGGTGCATTTCAATGTCAGATCGCTATTCACGTTCTGGGCGACCAACGAAACGCGGCCGGTCACCGTGAGCCACTGAGCCGTGCTGGCATTGAATCCGAGCGGAACAACCCCGCCGCCGCCGAGCGAGACCTGGACTTGCCCACTGGCGAATGTGAATCCCTGAAGGCTGACGGGCCGCAACCGCACGCGGACTTCGTAGTCATCGGTGGAAGGCACCTTCACCGAGTACCTCAGGTATTCGTCGAGGCCGAACTGGGTCACGTGCAGTCCGCCCACATCACCGGGATCGTCGGTGGCTTTGATGTCGACCGCGGTTTGCAGGCGATACTGGCCTCCGGTATTCACGCCGTCGCTGTCGTGATAGGCGATGCTTTCGCCGCCCGTGTCGAAGTCCTCCGCTTGAATGCGCTGAGTGGCGATATCCCAAGGCAGACCGGCAGGATTGATGGTCGTGGCGAAGGGCTTGCGGTCGGGCCAAGGCTCAGGGATCCACCTGAACCAATTCAGGTCCGCGCCGCCTTTTACCCACTCCAGGCGAACGGTTACGCTGGTGTTGGTGGTGAATCGGGTTCCGTCCCGGGTGATGACGGGGAAGAACTGAAATCCTGGCCGCGAGATGGTTTGCCATCTCGCGGAACCGCCCGTCGATGGAATCGGGATATCCAGGCCTCCGACGCGCAGAATGCTGCCGGCCTGTTCCGCGGCCACGCGAAGTTCCATGGTGTATAGACCGCCCACCGGCACGGTGGCGGTGTACTCCAGCCACTCGCCGTCGCTCGTGTCGGTGACAGCAAAGCCACGGTCAGTGTCGCTGGCCAGCATGATGTCCACGCCGTTGTCTCGGTATCTCGAATATCGATTCTTCAAGTCGCTGTCCAAATAGGCGTCGCCCGGATCACCCGCGTCATAATCCTCGGCTTCAATCCTCGAAGTGATCGGTCCCAGGCCGTTGTAGGGGAACTGTTTTTCCATGGGCCGGATTAGGATTTCGCGCACCTGGGCGAACACGCCGGCCACTTGCGCGTCCCGTTCAGCCACAAACGTCCAGCGCAACACTCGGCGACCGGGAGGCAGGTCCAGGACGAACGGCCTCCACCCAGTCATGCGATCCAGCCGCGCCATTTCGCGTCCGTTCTCGGTGGCAATCAAAATGGGTGAACGCAAGGGAACCGCCACGTTTGGATCCAAACCGATCGACCACCACCCCGTGACACGCCGCGGTGCATCACTGTCAAACGCGGTCTCGAAATAGCTGGATTGGGGACTGGAAGTCAGTCGGCACGTCGCGACACCCGCGCTACTGCTCCACGGCACGTCGCCGTTCGCATTCCAGAGCTGGCGCACGTCATCCAATCCCTCGTGAAAAGGTTGGACTGTGCCGTTGCCGGTGAGGATCAGGCTGAATGGCTGCTGTCCGCCCGTAAGCAATGCCTCCCCTCCGGTCGTGTCCGAGAGCGGATTGTATCGCCTCAAGGTGCCTTTACGGGAGACGACCAGGGTATAAGTGCCCGGCTCCGGCACGGATTCGATCACCTGTTCGACGTTGTCGACGATGTTGTCGCCATGAGCAGCGGGATTTCCCGGATTCTCCGGATCCAAGACCCAGGGGTACTGGGTGTGGCCGGAGGGCGTGATGAGACGAATGTCGAGATCGTTGACGAGGCTGGGGGTGCGTTCCTCGACGTCCTTGGCCGTGCCTGGAGGATCTGACCACACCACGGTGGCTTTGATCAGTGGATCAGTTCCGTTCCACTCGAAAGAAAACGACTGGGATTCGATGGCGACGAAGCTGGACGGATTGAGGGGATCGACGTCGGAGAGGAAGCCATCATACAGGTGCCGGTGGCCGGGTTGATCCACGGCGCTCTTCAACACGTTGGCGGCGGCTTGGGCGTTGATCAGACCCCAACCCGTACGATAGTCCGGCCCGGTGGCGTCCAGTTCATCCGCGGTATGCAACAGAAGTGCCTTGAGGCGGGCGGCGCGCATGGCACTTCCGAACGCTTCGTGGTGATACTCCTGAAGGAGCAACGCGGCGCCCGCGGCGCTCGGAGAGGACATGCTGGTGCCGCTCTTGCTGTCGTAGATCGGCGTACCGGTCGCCACCTTGTTGGTATCGTGGGAGCTGGAATAGAGCCTGGATCCGTTGGCCATCAGATCCGGCTTGATCCGTCCGTCGTCCGTCGGGCCCCAGGAGGAACTCCCATAAGGCTTCGCCAGCGCCGGATCACGGAGCACGCCGCCGTTGCGAAAGAGGCTCTCGAAATTGTTCACTCCCGACGGCGGTGCGAAGAGACCTTGAAAGAATCCGTAGGCGGATTGATCCCAGGCATAGCGAACGGCATCCTCGGCGTTGCCAATGGTCATGATGTTCTTCGCGTTGGGCGTATTGGCAATGGTCTCATAGCCTCCGGGTCTCCCCCCGTTTTCGGGTGGATGGGCCACGTCGGTCACCTTCCGATAATTCCCGGCAGCGGAAACCCAGTAGAAGGTCGAGCCAGATTTGAGTTTCCCGCCGCGCTCGTTACCCGCTGATCTGAAAGGCAGAAAGTACGGCGCTTGCTGAACCAGAGCGTCCCAGGCTCTCGCGTCGGCGTCGTACAAACCAGCGGAGTCATTGCCGAACCAAATGGGGTCGCCTCGTTGGATGAGCGTTCCGACCACATTCGCCTTTGCGGAGTCCCACCCAATGGTCACGCCGTACGAATGATTCGAGAGGAAAATCCTGGTGGGTCGCAATTGGCCATCGGTCGCGGCTACGGCGGCCATTTCCGAAGTGTCGTTGTCCGCGTCGTAGGAATCCACCGACGCGCGCGGAGCCATCCCACGCGCCTCGGGCTTGACGCCGCTGGCCAGAATGGTGCCGATGACATGCGTCGCATGCGTGTTCAGCACCGTTGGGCTTTGATCCCCCTTGTTGACCCGGATGTCGAACTCCGGATGGGAAAACAACGGCGTCCCGCCTCCCGCCTCCCACACGCCCACTTTCCAGCCTTCACCGAAAAGACCTTGCGGCAGGTAGGATCTGGTGCGCAGCGGAATCACGTTCGCGCTGACTGCTGCCGCCGTATTGTGATTTGCCCGATAGAGGAGCTCGCCGTTCTTCCTGATCCCCGACAGCTCTGCCTGACGGCCGTCCTCGAGCGGGATGCTCGTTGGCGAGCCCTTCTCTCGAGCGGTTTTCAGTGCCAGGGCCAAGTTAGCGTCCTCCGCTGCTTTCAGCCGCGCCACCGTGCGCGCCCGCGCTTCGTCGCTCGAGAGGTCGATACCGATGTCTTCAGGAAATGCCGTACCGACGTCCTGCGGTACGCCAGAGACGCCGGAGGCCGCGGCGGTCTGGGAGCGGGGAATCGTGGCTGAGGCTTGTGCCGAAGGGTTTCCCGGCTCGGCGGGCGGTGAGGTGGAGGCGAGCGCATCCGTCGATGCCTCACCTGGGATCGCTCCAGCGGCTTGCAGAGGCTGTTGGGAAGTCACGGAGGACGTGGGCGGCCTCTTCTCCAGGGCAGGGTCAGCGGCAACCCCGCGCTCCTCGATCGGCTGCTGTGGAGGGCGCAGTCCGCTGTTCATGAGGACGAACACCGCGGCCAACGCCAGGATCAGGCAGCATGCCGCACGCACAGAGAATGACTTGAGCTTCATAAACCAACTCCAGGGACTTCCTTTGGATTGAGAAAAATCCACATAACCGCTCGCGACGATTCTTCAAGTGCATCGCATTGAATGGGATGCCGAAGTCTAGAGAAGGGCACCCGAGATTCGCGCGGAGACACCGCAAGAAGGCTCGGGCCCGCCGTGGGTGCGCCTGCGAGAACCTCGAGAGCGATCCCTGCCAGGATGGTCATCTGCAGCATTAGGCGGATAAAGAGTTGCCCCTCGTACCGCCCAATTCGAAAAACCCCGCCCCCTGTTTCAAAAAAAGTGGGGGAAAATTCGGGTGACTCCGGTCATCCTCGGGAATCTGCCGCCTGCCTTGAACGCGTAGGACCGGTTCTGGACGCAGAACCGCCGGTACGCAGTCGGGAGCGGCTCGAGCCGGAGGAAGGCATGCCGCCGAGACCGCGGGGTTTCGCCATGGCACCCGACGACTGGGATTCGTCAGCTCGAACCCAGAGTACGAGTGTTGGGCACCCGCCCACGTTCGACAGGGTGAGGCGGTCGCGGAGGAAATCCCGCGACTCGTCCTTCGTGGCCGTCAGCCACATTGCCGGCCCCGGGTCCTCGGCGATGGCCCAGCAGGCGCAATTCATGACGGTCTGGGTCTCCGCGCTCTGGGCCGCGCATTGGACGGCGATGTCGCGGATGGCGTGCCCAAGGTTCCGCACCCAAGTCATCATGGACACCTTTGGCTCCGCTCTGGCGGCGGGGAGGTTCCTGTTTCGGATGCGGCGGTGCGCCGGGCTGCAGGGCATCCAGGAGGCTCGGGAACACCGGGGAACAGGACGCCACGAGGCGCTTCCCACGCCTGCCCGGGGCGAGCATAGTCGTCACGTCTCCATGAACCCTTCCACCCATTTCCCCCGTCGTCGTTTCCTCCGCCAAGCCGCGACCGCCGCCACTGCTGTCGTGGGTGCCCGTTACCTGGGTTTTCCCTCGCTGCTCGCCGCTGGGGGAGCGAATTCCAAGCTGGGTGTCGCCGTCATTGCCGCCGACGGGATGGGCGGATACAGCTTCGACTCGGCCATGAAGGAACGCTTCGTGGCGGTCTGCGACGTCGACGACAACAAGATGGCCGCCAAGCTGAAGTACTTCTCCGAGAAGGTGAAGGATCAACCGGCGCCCAAGGCGTACTTCGACTACCGGAAGATGCTCGACGAATGTCACAAGGACATCGACGTCGTGCTGATCGCCACGCCGGACCATCACCACGCCCCGGCCGCCATTCGGGCCATCAACCTGGGCAAGGCGGTCTTCTCCCAAAAGCCGCTGGCCCATAACATCTACGAGTGCTACGCGCTGGCGAAGGCGGCCCGGGAGAAGAAGGTGCTCACCCAGATGGGCAACCAGGGACACTGCAGTGAGGTGATTCGTCAGGCGTGCGAATTCATCTGGGCCGGCGCGATCGGCAATGTGACCGAAACCCACTCGCTCCTCGGCCGTGACTTCGGCGGCAGCGGAGGTCGTCCCGCCAGCAAACCGGTTCCCACTGGTTTGCACTGGGACGAATGGCTTGGGCCTGCTCCTTACCGGGACTACCACGATGGACTCCACACCTTCGGCTGGCGGAACTGGCGTCAGTTCGGCACCGGCACCATCGGCGACATGGCCTGCCACAACCTGGACGCGCTGTTCTGGGCATTGAAGATCGGCGAAGCCAAGTCGTTCACCGTCGAGTGCCTTCAGACCAAGGGCGGCAGCGATGAGATGTGGCCCCAGAGCAACGTGGTCCGCTACGAGATCCCCGCGCGCGCCGGCATGGTCCCGGTGAAGGTCACCGTCTACGACAACGCGGCGTTGCGGTCGGACTTCATGAAGGAGGTCGAGCAGAAGTACAACCTGAAGCTCGGCGAGGACACTCTGTTCGTAGGCGACAAGGGCCTGCTTCGTACGGGTGGGACTTGTGGATCCGTCAGCTTTCTCCCCGAGGAGCGTCGATACGAGATCCCTCAGCCCCCGAAATCCATACCCCGCGCCCATGGCGGTCCCATCGAGGACCTCTTCCACGCCTGCAAGAACGGTACGGTACCATGCTCGAACTTCCCGGACGCCTCCGCCCCGCTGACCGCTTTCGCGCTTACCGGGCATCTCGCGCAGTTTGCCGGAGTGGGCAGGAAGTTGGAGTGGGACGTCGCGGCGATGAAGTGCACCAACGTCCCGGAGATCAACCGCTACGTCCGCCGCGAGTACCGGGCTGGATGGGAGGTCTGATGCGCGCCTGCCGATTCCTGGAATGAACGATGCCGGTGGCGGGATGAAAGCCAGCGAGTTCCGCGGCCAAGGCTAGGCTGTTCCAGGCTCACCTGGCGCTCAGGGCGTGTCCACGCGGTAGAACCCGACGGGCACGGCCACCGACGACATGATGGCAGACTGGAATTAGCCGGGCGATGCGGCTGTCGAAGCGCCGTCCGGTCCGCCACCAGGATCTCCGGTCGAGTCGGGGCTTTCGCTTCGGCCTGCTTCGCCAATGCCATCAGCCGTCGATTCTCCGCCACGGCTCCCATTGGCTTAAGTGTCCTTTGGGTTAAGTCACAATAGCACTTCGATCCTATGAAAGGGCAACAAGCATGAAGAAGAGCGGAAACACGGGACAGGCAGCAGAACAATGACAACTCGTCTGGCACAAGAATCTGCGGCGCCATCACTTCCCTCCCGACTGCATGCTTCCGGCTAAGCGCCTAACATGCACTGATCCTAACTCCGGGTTATCATCCGGTCGCGCGGATTAGTCGTCTCATTTCGTGGCATCGACGATACGAGGTAAGTTGTTAGGTATTGAGACGCTGTGCTTTACTTCGGCTCCTTCGTCCCACAACGTATCAGCGATCAACAACTGAAAAAAGCGATGAGCCAATACATTGATGGATTTGTTCTTTCTATTCCGAAAGACAAACTCGCCGCCTACAAGAAGCTAGCCACCAAGGCAGGCAAAATCTGGCGCGAGCTCGGCGCACTCGATTACCGGGAGTGTGTCGGGGATGATTTGGAGGCGAAGGGCATGCTTTCTTTTCCGAAGCTCGCCAAGTCGAAACCGGAAGAGGTGGTCATCTTCGCTTACGCGGTGTTCGAGTCGCGCAAGCAACGCGATGCCGTTAACAAGAAGATCATGAGCGACCCGCGCATAGCGGCGATCTGCGGCGCGACCGGCGGTATTTTTGATTGCAAACGCATGGCCTACGGCGGCTTCAAGAGCCTCGTCCACGTGTGAACAAGGCGTGCGGAGCCCCATCACCCCAACGCCGAGCCATTGCGGTAAGCGAACGGGAAGCAGCGCAAGCGTTTGTCCTGACTCCTGGAGATTGCGCCCGCTGCCTCCTCTCGCTCAGGCCGGTTTTCGACGGCACTCATCGCTCACCGGGATCACGCTATGCAGACCGAACCGTCGAAGGATATTGACGACTACATCGCAGGTTTCCCCCAAGACGTTCAGGCGAGCCTGCGGATCATTCGGGCCATTGTCAGGAAGGCCGCACCTGATGTGGCTGAGACGATCAAGTATCGGATGCCGACGTTTGTTCTCCATGGAAACCTGGTGCATTTTGCAGCCTTCCCAAAGCACATTGGCTTCTATCCGACTCCGTCCGCAATCCAAGCATTCAGCGCCGAGTTGAAGGATTACCAGAGCGCCAAAGGATCGGTTCAGTTTCCGCTCGATAAGCCCATCCCATTTGCGTTGGTCGAGAGGATGGTTGCCTTTCGTGTGAAGGAGACTCGAGAAAGGATGAAGTCCAGGACAAGAAAACGACAATGATTGGATGGACTGTTTTGCTTCCTGGCCCGAAGTCTCACGCACCCACGCGCCGCCCTGGCGCTGCACCGAACGCACGCGGATGGTAAGACGGCTCGCAATCTTGGTGACAACGGGGCTCATCGGTTTGGCGATTGCCTTCCTGATTTTCGCCGTGGCGGAGCGCCAGTCCGGGAAACGCCGCTTGGCGCGTACGCTGACGGCTATTGAGCAGGCGGGGGAAGTCATGGACATCTCGGAATTGCGACCGCCGAGGATTCCCGATGCGTCCAATGCGTGGTCCGCGCTCCTTCGATTCACCAATCGGTTGGCGGTCGTTCCGGATGCCATGAATTCACTGCCCACCGTGTGGATCTGGGCAACCCCTGGAGCACTCCTGCCCCTGGGATCGGAAACGAATGGCGTCAGCGTCCCGACGACTAAGCGGGACCAAAGCAGCGCGGGCGATTCTCTGCGGAATAGCCTGACGGCGGCTCAGGATCTCAGGGAGCAAATCCATGACGCGATGGCCAGGCCAGACTTCGACAGTCAGTTTGCATTCAGCCAGGGATTCTTTGAATTGCCAGGGGACACGACCGTCTTGGTGGCGGCGGGAAAATGGCTGCACGCAGAGGCGTGTTTAGGGCTGATGGATGGGGACGCGCCTGCTTTCAAGAGGGCATTGGGCAGCATGCTGCGTCTGCTTCGGCACCAGAGTCGGCAACCGTTGATGATCGGCCAATTGACGCGCCAAGGGCTAACCATCCGTGCAATGGGACTCACCGTTCACGGCATGAACGATGAGCGCTTGTTGACCCCATCGGACCTGAGTGAGCTTCGCGATGCGTGGGACCGCTTTAACATCCTGAGTGACTTCGAGAGCGCCTTCCGCATGGAACGCGCGATAGCTCTCCAGCATTTTCAAATCCTGGGTACGGACCCCGCCCGGCGTCAGGAAGCCCTTGGCTGGGCAGGTGAACTTCGAAAAATGATGGAGGTTGAGGCAGAGTCGCCATGGCAGCGTTTCTGGCGGAGTTGGATTCAGGAACCGCTATGGCCGTGGTTGTGGGCGGACCATGATCTAGCGTGGTCCTTGACGCAGTGGAATGAACGCATTGCGGCGGCCCGACGCGCACGCGTGTCCTACTGGGACGGAGCCGCCTTCGACATCAGCGCTCTCGATGTGCGATCGGGCTTTCTGAAGGATGTCCCGATGGAAGGGGTCCGAGGGCCCAGCCTGGCCGACCGGATTCGCTGCCGATTCAGTCTGGGTGGACCTGAGTTATTCCCCGATCACCATTACTTTCGCACGGCATATAGGGCGGAAGCGGCCCGACGACTGGTGGTGGCTGCACTGCAAGTGCACTCTTTCAAACGGGATCACGGATCTTGGCCCAAGAGTCTGGTGGAAGCATTCGCTGGAGCGGGAGGAGGGGTGGGTCCATTGGATCCCATGGATGGCCGGCCATTGCGGTATCGGCGACAGGACAATGAAGCTGGGTTTATCCTCTATTCGGTTGGCACTGACGGGAAGGACGACGGTGGGAGTACCGAGGTGGAGGATCAGGAAGGACAATACCGGACCCCGTTCGATGGGAAGGACTGGGTATGGCCGAGGTTGGTCGAACCACTCTCCACCAGGTCAACCGGGCCGGATCGGGGCTTGGCCAGACCCCGGGACAAATGATGCACGAAGTCATTCCTGTGCACGCTTCTAGCCTTGGCGCCACGATCGGCAAGCACCGCATCCGGGCGGTGCGAACCTTCCTGGTCGGTGCCCCATGAACTCAAAACCTGTCCTGGTCCTGTCGCTGGCTCTGAATGTGATCTTGGCGGCTTGGATCGTGCGATCGCCAGGTCCGCGCCCCGTGCCGTCCATCGGAGCGCCGGAGGTCGTCGTCCTTCCTGAACCCAGTCGTGCCGCGGGCCAGCGGAGTGCCACTGCCGCGGGGTCGTTGGATCCCGAAGTGAATGCCCGACCTGAAACCTTCGGCTGGCGGCAAGTCGAGTCCGGGGATTATCGGCAGTACCTGGCCAATCTGCGGGCCGTTGGGTGTCCGGAAAAGACCATCCGGGACATCGTGGTGGCTGACGTGAATGACCTGTTTGTCTCGCGGGCTGCCGCTATCACCCAGACCAACCTGTACCGGTACTGGCGGAATGATCCTTTACGCCGGACGGAGGAACAGGAGAGGCAGCTTCGGGAACTTTGGGCGCAGAAGCGGGACGTTCTGAGGACCCTGGGCTTTGATGCTCCCGATCTCACCGGCCTCATGGCCGACACGATGCACGACGCGATGCTGGAGCGGGATCGTCGGATCGAATTCCTGCCTGAGCCCAAGCGGCAAGAGGTCAAGGACACGATCTTCAGGGCGGCGCAGCAATCGTTGATCGAAGGCAACAGTGTCGCCCAAAACGACGCCATCGAACTTGAGGTGCTGTCCAAGATCCAATCCCTGCTCACACCCGAGGAATTTCATGAATACGAACTTCGTTCCTCGACGGACGCCCAAAGACTGAGCGGAACGCTCGACTCCCTGGAGCTCACCGAACAGGAGTTCCGCGCGATCTTCGATTCATGGCGGAGTCTCAAGGCTCTGGGAGTGGGCACGCCCGAACGTTGGGAGGTCCAGCAATCCAGCGAAACCGCATTGAAACGGATGCTGGGGCCGGAACGGTTCCTCCGGTATCTCGATGGGGTCAGGCAGTGGGGCTATCCTGAGTGACGATCGAAGCCGAGCCTGAAACAACCGTCAGATTCGGCGATGTCGACGGTCCCGACCCCGGGAACCATTCCGTGTGTTGGTCTCCTTGACGGCCCGTGTAGGTCACGCGCTTTCCCCGGAGGAAGGCATAATAGGACTGGATGCCGGCTTCCATCGCCCGTCGCGTGAAGTCGCGAAACTTCTGCCCATTGATTTGGCTGTCGCGGATGTTGGTGCGGAGTGCGTTTAGGTCCAAATCCGGGGCGACCTGTGGCATGCGCTCGTATGCGATGGGCGTTACCACCTCATCACCGTCGGCCCCGTAGAAGGTCTTGCGCATGCCGACATAGTCCACGTGGTAATACTCCACGCCGGCGGCGAGCAACTGTCTCACCACGTCGGGGAACGCAATGGTTCCTTCCAAGGTGGCGCGGGCGGTCCTGGTAATGATCTCGGTGTTCATGATTGTCGTCGTTGGAACGTATCGGCCCGTTGATGGGCTTCTCGAACAGTTGGACAATCCGGAAGAGGCGTTGTGACAGTTCAGGCCAAAGTATTCGTCAGTTCGCGCCGAAACCTGATTGCGAGAGGATTTCGCGAAGGTGTCGTGCGAAATCCGGGCCGGCCAGAAACGGTTGCATCCGATACAGTTCCGCATGTTTACGGTCGATGGCCTCCAATTCCGCCAAACGGTTGGCGGCGACGTCCTGGACGGAGGCGATTCGGTCCTTGGTGAACTGGAGATGGTTCGGATCCAACCAGCCGTTTCGCATGAAGCCCGTCGTTTTGCGTGCGCAGCGGCAAGGGTTGATTTCGTTCACCAGCCCGCACTTGCCGTTCATGAATTGATAGAGATCCCGACGGGCGCGGGACAGTAATTGGCGGAAGTTATCCGGGGATTCCTCCATGACCTCGGCCCCGACAGCACTGGTTTCGCCGAACACCTCCCCCAGGATAAACGCCGCGCGCTGCCTTCGATCGAGGCACATCAGCATCGCCGTCATACAGCCGATTTTTGCCTCCTCCACGAGATGCTGGACATCCACGGATAGGGTCCGGGGATCGGGAAGGTCTACGTTCTGAACGCCATCGAGAGACGTTCCCATGTCAGTGAACGTCATGCGCCTCTCTTCCATTTCCGACTTCCGGACATGGAGCAGATGATTGATGGCGATGCGATACAACCAGGTCCGGAACGCACTTTGATTTCCGAAGCTGCTGAGTTTTGTCACGGCCTTGATCAGGATTTCCTGGGTCGCGTCCTCGGCGGTTTCGCGACGCCAGATCATGCGCAAGGCGAGGTTGAACACCCATGTCTGGTGTCGCCGCACGAGCGCATCCAGGGCGTCCATGCTTCCAGCCTGCGCCTGCCTGACCCAATGCGCGTCCGCGTCGAGGTCCGGATTCGTATCGAAGTCAGGCATGGCGCCGAACTGTGCCCCAGGCGGGATTATCGAGATGCTTCAATGGGGCGCACCTTGATGTTCCGGAACGACACCTGCCCGTGGTCGCCTTGGAGTGCGATGCGGCCATGCCCGGTTTTGGCGAACAAGGGCATGCTGGCGAACTTGCTCTTGGCGACGCGGGCCTTGAAGTCATCGCTACCGAGCACGTACTCGAAGTACTTCACCCCGTTGATCACATGCTCGCATTTGGTCGGGCTGATCAGCAGGCGGACGTGGTTCCACTGGCCGGCAGGCTTGGTGGCGTCGAGGGGCGCTCCTGTCTTGGGATCCGTCGGGGGCTGGTACAGGGCATAGAGCCAGCCGCAACGCTGCGGATCCTTGGCCTTGGCGTTGTCCTCGAGTTGGAACTCCGGACCTGTCGCCCAGGCCGCTCCAGCATCGTCCGTGACGTGGTACATGATGCCGCTGTTGCCGCCTTCCGAGATGTTGTACTCCAGTTCCAGTTCGAACCACGTCAGATCCACCGGAGAGACGAGGTCCCCTGCGTCGTGGGGATCAACGCAGGCGAGGGTGCCATCCTTGATCTGCCATCCGGGGCGCACGCCCTCCTTCTTGAAATTGTGCCATCCGCTGTAGGTCTTTCCGTCGAACAACAGTTTCCAACCGGCGTCCTTTTCGGCGGCGGTGAGAGTGTTGGGAACGGACGGTTCGGCCGCGAGGATGCGAACCGACAGGGTCAGGGTGGCGACGACGGTGGCGAGAATTCGAGGCAATGCGTGTTGCATGTCGAAACACTGGACGTCCGCCGGCTCCGTACAATTCGAATTCCGGGGAAAGGAGCACGGCTTTAGCCCTCCGCCAGCGCGCGGTGGATGCGCTGGATCACCCGTCGGACGGTGCGGACAGGTCTGAGCCGGAACCACGCAGTCAGATTTCTCGTGCTGGCTGGATCTTCCTGGCGAAGCGCTTCGTCATTCGCTCGTTGCGGATCTCCGTTCCGATGCGCGCCTCGCTCACTCCTCGTCTTGCCCATGAATCTGCGGCGCCATCACTTCCCTCCTGACTGCATGCTTCCGGCTGAGACCGGTTCTCAGACCGTCCGACCATTGACGGGATCAGCGGGCGGTGACGCGCCGCCGGCGACCCGCGACGCCCAGACCGGCCAGGGACGTGGCGAAGAGGGTGAGCGTGGCTCCGGCATCCGGCACCGTGGAGACCGGCGGCTGCGAGCGTACGACCCAGTTACCGAGGCCAAATGGATATGGGGTGCCGTCTTACCGCGGTCAGCATGGCGCGGGAGGGTGGTTTTGTCCGGCGGGTGGGGGTGCCACGCGACGATTCAACGCCGGCTTCCCGGACTGCATCTTTTGGGAACATCTCGATGGGCGGCGGCCCAGCGCCGGTGCGAGTCTTGAGCCGATAGTTGTCCCTTGAGCGGACGCGTTGGGAATCGTTCAATTCCATGATGCATATCCTCAGAGCTGGAACACAGGCCTCGAGCCACGGCCCGGCAGACTGGTTTAGCGGCCGGGTGAGGATCGACCCGCTGTTTAAAGCCACGGGGCCCGCACGTGTCGCCGCGGCGTCGGTGACGTTCGAGCCGGGCGCCCGCACGGCCTGGCACACCCATCCGTTGGGACAGACCCTTATCGTCACGGCCGGGTGCGGCTGGGCTCAACTGGAGGGAGAACCGAAGGAGGAGATCCGCCCGGGTGATGTCGTCTGGTTTCCGCCGGGCGTAAGGCATTGGCACGGCGCGACTCCGTCGACCGCCATGACTCACATTGCGATTCAGGAGGCGCTGGATGGCAGGGTGGTGGATTGGCTGGAGTTGGTCAGCGACGAGCAATATTCGGCGTGAGCCCGTGGGGTGGGGAATCATGGACCCAGCGGGGAACGTCCCGTTGGTCGGGGCGGACGGGACGGGGTCTTGGAAGGTTTCCGGCCGAGTCCCGGGCCTTACGGCCACCGTGCCGGCGCACCCTGCGCGGTTCAGGAAAGGCGCCCTGGCGGCGCCTTTCGCCAGTCTTCCAGACTCCCGCGAGACAAAGTTAGTCTGGGCTCCGTGACCACTATCCATGAAATCGCCCCGGACCTTTTCCGGCTTTGCATCTATGTCCCGGACTTCGACATGCAGTTCAATCACTTCCTCGTGCGCGACGAGGAGCCGCTGCTGTTTCACGCGGGATTCAAGGGCATGTTCCCGGTCTTGCGCGACGCCGTCGCCCAACTGATCGATCCCACCACACTCCGGCACATCGCCTGGAGCCACTTTGAATCCGACGAGGTCGGCGCGCTCAACCACTGGCTGGAACTTGCGCCTCAAGCCCAGCCTGTCTGCACTTGGGCGGGAAAGGTGGTTAGCGTGGACGATTTCGCGATCCGCCCCGCTCGTGGCATGGCCGCGGACGATGTCCTCACGACGGGACGGTATCGCTACCGATTTCATCGCTCGCCGCACCTGCCGCACGGTTGGGACGCGGGCGTGTTATTCGAGGAGACGCGCAAGACGCTCTTCTGCTCCGACCTGTTTCATCATTTTGGGAACGTCGCCCCGGTGACTTCGTCGGATTTGATCGATCCGGCACGTGACGCGATGCGGCGGATGCAGCAGGGACCGCTCGCCGACTACATGCCCTACACCAGCCAGACCGAAGGCGTCCTGCGCTCGCTGGCTGCCCTGAAGCCGGAGACGTTGGCGGTCATGCACGGCTCCTCCTACGTGGGGCAGGGTGACCGCATGCTGACCGATCTGGCGGGAGTCATCCGTGAGGGTTTCGAGCAGGCCTAGCGAAGGGCTGCATTGGCTCGAAGGGAGTCCAATTCAACGCTCTGCCAGGCCCAACCGGATGGCGTTGTCCCGGTAGATCGAGCGCAACAGATCGTCCGGCAGCGCCCATGCGTGAGCGGGCCAGTGATACTTCGAGAATCGGGTGAGATAGAAATGTTCATCGGCGGTTTCCATCAGCCGGAATGACTCCCGGTACATCTCCGGGTCGGGACCATTGTCCGTCCCATAGAGGATTCGGCTTTGGTACTGACGGAAGAACTCCGCCACGCGCCGCGGAATGGGGGACAACTCGGCAAACCGGGCCCCGATGTCCGCATGGAGATTGGGGTGACGATCCAGAAGACCTGCCAACCGAGTGAGGTCGGCGCAACAATTGGCCAGATGACAGGCGATGAACGTGGTGCGGGGATGGGCGCCCACAGCCCGGTCCAAGGTGTCGATCACCTCATCATGAGACAGCACGCCGGGACCGGCCTCAATTCGCCACTTCCAGCCGTTCATCAGACCGTCATTGGTGGCGTCCATCGGCTCGTACATCCACTGATCCTCACCAACATGAATGTTGATCGGCAGGCCGAGCTCGCCGCACTTCTCGAGCAGCGGGGCGAGTCGCGGGTCGTCGACATGCATACCCGGGCGGTTCGTGGAGGCACCCAGGCCGCGCCCCTTGTCGCTCAACTCGCCGACTCCCCGCGCTCCGGCCTTCCAGCATCGCTCCAACTCCGCCACTGCCGCGGGCCCGTAACCGGGTTGATCGAAACCGCCGTAGTCGAATCCGCACCAGACCGTGAAACGGGTGGGATGTCTCCGGTACTTCGCCAGCGCGGCGTCGAAGCGAACCCCGGTGGCGCCGGAGAGGATGATCGTACGTTCGAGCCCGACCTCATCCATCGTTCGAACCCAACGATCCACATCGGCGTTGGTGGGCGCATAATCGTGAGAATGCACGTCAATCACCGCATGCCGTGCCTTCGCGACGCGCGTTTCGGGAATCCGGTAGATGGAACGTGGACGGTAATCCTTCAGGAGCAGGGCATCGGGGGAGGTCTTCAACCCGGGCGCCTCCCCGGCGAATCCGGCGAAGCTGATCACGGCCAGACCGAGTTCGAGCATCAGGGTGCGCGAGGCGGAGAACATGGCCTCCATCGTCGTGCACTTTCCTTCCCAGGTCGATCCTCTTCCCGGTCGGCATGGGGCGGAACTCCGTGTTGTCGGAGGACACGGCCCTGTTTTTGACAGGATGAACACGATGAACAGGATGAAATGCCGTTCCGTTTGGGTTTTTGAGCATCCTGTTCATCCTGTGAATCCTTTCCAAAACCCTTCGATGCTTGGATCTCCCATCCACAACTCTCAGAGGCGCCCGGTCGGCATGGCCCGATGACCTCTTCCAACGCGTCCGTGGCTCCGAGATCGGCCTTGACGGGTCCTGGATTACGAATTACAGCCACTTCATCGATTACAGGTGGAAGCTTGGCGGCGACGATGGTTGGTCGGAGTTTTCACCGGGTCGATCTACCTATGAAACTTCCTCACATCGGGTTGTGCCAGGTCAGTTGCGTGCTCGGAATCGTCGCCGGAATCTGTCGGAGCACCTTGGCACAGCCGGGGGCACTCGATCCGGCATTTCGACCCCCGTTGGATTTACCGGGGGGTGGGACGGTGCGGGCCTTCGAACCCGACGGAGCGGGGCGAATCTGGGTGGCGACGGATGCCGCGGTGTCGCGGTTGCGGGCGGACGGTTCCCTGGACCCGGAGTTTAGCGTGGTGGAGGTCCAGGGCGTCGTACGGGCCTTCGCCTCAGGTCCGGGAGGTGCGATGTACGTGGCGGGCGGGATTCGCGAAGTGGCGGGCATGGCTTGCGACGGGATCGTGCGGTTGCGGGAGGATGGCACGGTGGATCCGGGGTTTCGAGCGGAGGTCGGGGAGCCGCGGGCGGACATTCAGTCGATGGCGGTGCTGCCAGACGGGTCGGTGGTGGTGGGGGATCTGGCCTTTCGATCGTGGGGCGGGCGTTCGGCCACGAGTCTGATCCGGTATGGTCCTGACGGTGAAGTGGACTGGGGGTTTGCGGAGGCGGCGGCCAGGTATTGGATGGGAGGAACGGGGAGCACGATCGGGGTGGAGTTGTTGCCGAACGGGCGGTTGGGGCTTGGCGGAACGACGGAAATGGATTTGGCGACAGGGACGACGGAGTCATACGAGTCTGTTTCGAGGAGGTGGATAGGGATCTGGGGGAGCGCGTCGGGTGGCGGTGTGGTCCGGGTGGAATGGCTGGGTCCGGAAGCGTCGCGATTGGTGGGGACGGGGGTTCCCGGCGGACCGGTACCGAAGGTGGATGTGGGATTGGAACTCGATTCGGTGATCCACGCGTTGGCGGTGCTGGCGGACGGGCGGATGCTGGTCGGCGGCCTGTTCACGACCATGAATGGGCAGTGGCAAAATCATCTCGCGCGATTGAAT
Source organism: Verrucomicrobiota bacterium (assembly GCA_963205105.1). Taxonomy (GTDB): domain Bacteria; phylum Verrucomicrobiota; class Verrucomicrobiia; order Limisphaerales; family CAIMTB01; genus CAIMTB01. Next base: position 32,858 of record CAUJJW010000101.1, read on the forward strand.
GCGGACGGATCGGTGGACGCGGGATTCGTCAGCGAGGTGGAGCGCGGATTGGCACCGGTGCGTGATCCCCTGCGCGGGAACGTGGTGATGCGGATCGTGCCGTTGCCGGGCGGTGACGTTCTGATCGGGGGGGCTTTCGGCACAGTCGGGAGCACGCAGGTGCCGGGATTGGCGCGCTTGAAAGGAGGGGAAGCGGTGGCGAAGTTGCCGGAGATCGGGCCCGGATTGACCCAGGTGAAGGGGCGTGAGGGGGAGCCATTGGTGCTCGCGTTCCCGGTGCGGAGTGCGTCGGCGTTCGTGTCGGAATGGACGCGCGATGGGGCGTTGGTGGCGGGTGCGGATCGTCCGGTGTTGGAGATTCGCAACCTGCGGCGAGGCGATGCGGGGCGCTACGTCCTGAGGGTGACGAATGCGCAGGGGGAGGCGATGAGCGCGGTCATCGCGGTGGACGTGGAACCGGCGCCGCGGCAGCCCGGGGCGGTGGACGCCACGTTTTATGCGGGCGATGGGGTGGTGCGTACGAACGGGGTGCGGGACGTCGTGACGGTCGATCAGGTACAAACGGTGGAGGGAGGGATCCATGTCGCGGGCGGGTTTCTGGAATTCGATGGGCACGCGTCGGCGTACGTGGCTCGGTTGATGGACGACGGGAGCGTGGATCGGGCGTTCATGCTGGTGAAGTCAGCCTGGGAAGGGGTACCTGAACCGAGGGTTGTGGTCATGGGCGGCGCGGGCGAGGGGCGGATCCTGGTCCAGGCGACGGCGACCCGCCGTTCGAATCCGTTGGGGCCCCCGGTGCGTCGAACGGTGATGGTGCGGCGCGACGGGAGCGTGGATCCTGGATTCGTATTATCGCCCGGGATCACGGACTTCACCGGCCAGACCCTGCCGGCGTTCGGGGGACGGTTCGTTCTCGGCGGACTGGTGAAGCAAGGGATGGAACCTCCGGTGCGCGTGAGTCGATGGAATCCGGATGGGAGTCGGGACGCCTCGTTTGTGCCGTTCGTGAGCGGGACACTGAATGTTCAGGCAATGGCGTGGCAGTCGGGGGAACGGCTGCTGGTTCTTTTCGGCGAGGAACTGCGGCGTTTCAGGCCGGACGGAACTCTGGACGACACCTTTCGACTCGGGATCGCGTTGCCGACGCAGACGACGTTGATGCTTGTGGACGGCCAGGGGCGCGTGGTGCTGGGGCGTTCCAGCCTGGGCGATATGGCGGGCGACCGTCCGCGGTTGTTGCGCCTGCTGCCGGATGGAGCCATCGACGAGTCCTTCCGGGCGGCGCTGGAGTCGGACGAAAGCCCGACGGCGTTGGCGTTGTTGCCGGACGGACGAATCGTGGCCGTGCTGCGCAAGGACGCCGGAGAAGCGCGTGTTGGCACGGTTGTCGAGGTGTTCCGAGACGATGGCTCGCGGGATCCGGACTTCCAGTTCGAAGCCGCATTCCGATCGTATCCGGCGATCACGAGTGTGGGAGTCACGGGATCCGGGCAGATGCTGATGGGGGGTTGGTTTGACGGGGCCATACCAGGTCGCCGACACGTGGCGGCGGTGCATGTGATGCCGGAGGACCGCTGGTATCTGCCACGGGTCACGGGGGGTGTTTTCGAATCCAGGTTCTATCCGCGCGTGGGAGGACGCTATCGGATCGAGTCGAGTTCGACGCCGACGGGAGGTTGGACAACGGTGCGCGAACTGGAAGGGCAGCGTGCGCCCTGGACCCTTTCCGAACCGGCGGAAGGCGGAGGATTCTATCGGGTTCGGATCCTCGAGTAAGAAGCATTCGAAACCTGCTCCGCGTTCTCGGGCAGCGAAGAGAAGTGGGCACGACGGGCTGATTCGAGGTAACAACAAAGATTTATTGCAAAACGATAAATCTGATTTTAAGTTCGTCAGCACTATCGCATAAGGTGCATTTATGAAGCGAGGCTCGACGATATTCCTTCAGATCGTGATTGTGCTCATTGGCATGGGCACGCTGGCCATGATGCTTTGGTTTCCACACATCGAGGGCAGGAACGTGAACGCCACGGTGTTTGAGGTCTACTTCAAGGATCCCTTCCTGGCTTATGTCTATGTTGCGTCCCTCGCGTATTTCACGGCGCTCTATCAGGCATGCAAGGTGTTGGTATTGGCCCGACACAACAGGGTGTTTTCGCAGGAGGCTGTGAATGCCATGAGGTCCATCAAGTACTGCGCGGTAGCCATCGTGGGCTTTGTCGCGCTGGCCCTGGTATTCATCATGCTGAACGACAGTGATGACCGGGCGGGCGGGGTTTTCATGGGCGTGGTCATCACCCTCGGGTCGATCGTGATTGCCACTGCGGCGGCGATGTTTGAGCGGATTTTGCAGAACGCCGTGGACCTGAAATCGGAGAGCGACCTAACGGTGTAACGGGATTGGCATGGCCATCATCATCAACATCGACGTCATGCTGGCGAAGCGAAAGATGAGTGTCACCGAGCTTGCCGAACGAGTGGGGATCACGATGGCCAACATTTCGGTACTGAAGAACTGCAAGGCCAAGGCGATCCGGTTCTCGACACTGGAAGCGATCTGCAAGGCGCTCCGATGCCAACCGGGGGATATCCTGGAGTACCAGGAGCATTCCGAAGTGCGAGGCAGTGCCGTTCCAGTGGACCGCGTTCGCTGAAGCAAGGGCTTCCAGCCTCGTTGGACGCTTGGGGGCCGGCGGTCGAAGAGCAGGCAGGGAAGTATTGGTCTTCGCAAGGGCAAGCGCCAAGGTTCACGAAGATGAACGCCTTTCTACCCTGGCTGCTGGCGGTGGGCTGGCTGGCGCCCTCGCTGACCGCCGACACTTTCAACGTCCGTGCCCATGGTGCCAAGGGCGATGGCACCACGACCGACACGGCCGGCATTCAGGCCGCAGTGGACGCCTGTCATGACGCGGGTGGCGGGCAGGTGGTGTTTCCGGCTGGGCGCTATCTCTCCGGCACGATTCAACTGCGAAGCAAGGTCGCGGTCTGGCTCGAAGCGGGCGCAACACTGGTCGGCACCACCCAGCTCAGCGAGTACCGGCAGCCTTCGGTGCCGGACTTCATGCCGGAGGCCAAATGGGGCAAATGGCACCGGGCGCTGCTCCTCGGAGAGAACGTCGAGGATGTTTCGTTGGCCGGGCCGGGGGTGATTGACGGCAACCGGGTGTTCGATCCCACCGGCGAGGAACGGATGCGTGGACCGCACACACTGGTCTTCGTGAACAGCCGCCGCGTGACGGTGCGCGACCTGACCTTTCTCGATTCGGCGAACTACGCTGTCCTGTTCCTGCTCAGCGACGACGTCGAGTTCCGCTACGTGACGTTTGTGGGCGGCTGGGACGGTATCCACTGGCGTGGTGCGCCGGAGCGTTGGTGCCACAATGTGAGGATTCTCGGTTGCCAGTTCTTCACCGGCGACGACGCGATCGCGGGGCGCTACTGGAACAACACCGTCATTCAGGACTGCCTGATCAACTCCTCGTGCAACGGCATCCGGTTGATCGGTCCGGCCACCCGACTGACCATTGCGAACAATCTGTTTCGCGGGCCCGGGGAACAGCCGCATCGCACCTCAGGCGCTTCGCGCCGCACCAACATGCTCTCGGGCATCATCCTTCAACCCGGAGCCTGGGATGCCACCCAAGGTCCGCTCGACGACGTGCTGGTGGCGAACAACGTCATGCAACACGTTGCCTCGCCGGTCACCCTCTGGACCAAGCCTGGCAACACGGTTGGGAAGGTGACGGTGAGCGGCTTGACGGCGACCGGGGTCTATCGCTCCGCGCTCTCGGTGGAGAGCTGGGCTGACGAACCGGTGACCAACGTCGTCTTCCGCAACGCGCAGATCGAATACGCCGGTGGAGGCACGGCGGCTCAGGCGGGTCAGCCTGTCCGCGGTCCGGGATTCGATGCCCGTCCGCTGCCCGCCTGGGGTTTTTATGCGCGCCATGTGCAGACCCTGACCTTGGAAGATGTGCGCTTCAGCCTGGCCTCGGATGACTTCCGGCCTGTGCTGTTTGCGGAGCAGGTGACCCAGCTGAAGCTCGACGGCGTGAGGTTTCCTTCGGTGCCGGGGGTGAAGGAAGCAATGGTGACGACGAACGTCGGGAACCTGCTTCGAACTCCATGAAAGGGTACGTCACGCATGCTTTCACGCGAATCAATGGGACCTGAAGACGATGCGGAGAACCGGGCTATGACGCGATCTCACTCAAAACTCTCTTGGATGCTCCTGGTGCTGGCGGTTGCCGTCGGTGAGCCGGGTTTGCCGGTCGCACTCGGGCCGCGGGTGGTGGCGGACGAGCCGGTGGTGTTTCGGCCGTCGTACGCACCCGGCCCGGCGGACAATCCGCTGAAGGGCTTTGTGCCGTACGCCGGGCAGGGAAAGGGCTTTCCGCATTCGTTGGAATTCAACTATCTGCCGCTCGCCGCGATGATGACCGGCCCCACGAATTTCAATTGGGCGCCGATGGAACGTCTTCTCGACGGGATTGCTTCGCGTGGATGCCAGAGCGTTTTCCGCGTGTACATGGAGTACCCGCGCAAACCCAGTGGGGTGCCGGAGTATCTCCTCCAAGCAGGCCTCTTGGTGCGGACATGGACCAACACGAACACGCAACCGTTCCCGCCCGCCATCGACCACACGCCGGACTACGAGGATCCGCGACTGCGGGCGGCGCTCACGAACTTCATCGCCGCGCTGGGTGCACGGTATGACGGGGACCCGCGCATCGGTTTCATCACGGCCGGACTGCTCGGTACGTGGGGCGAGTGGCATTGCTACCCGCGGTCGGAATGGTTCGCGTCCAAGACGGTTCAAGCCGAGGTGATGGATGCCTATGAGGCGGCTTTCCAGAAGACCCCGGTGCTGTTGCGTTACCCGGCGGGCGACGACGCCCATGCTCATGCGTCCAATGCCCGGCGCAACATGGGTTACCACGACGATTCCTTCGCCTGGGCCACGCTGGATACCGGACGCAAGGCCGACGATTGGTTTTATCTGGCAGCACTTCGGCAGGCCGGGAGTGCCGCGATGGATCGATGGAAGACCGCGCCGATCGGCGGCGAGATCCGGCCCGAGCTTTGGCCTTGTCTGTGGAAGTCGGCGGGGTGCAACGAGGGGCAGGACTTTGCGCGGTGCGTGCATGAAACGCATGCCTCCTGGCTCATGGAGTCGAGCACGTCCCGCCCGCTCACGCCGGAAGAACGGGAGCGTGCGCTAACGGCGGCGCGTGGCCTCGGTTATGAACTGCAGGTGGTTCAGGCGACGACTGGGTTGACCGGACGTTCGCTCTCGGTCTCCGTGACGATCACCAACCGCGGGGTCGCCCCGTTCTATGCCGCATGGCCCGTCCAGGTCGTCGCCATTGGAGCGGATGGCGCGGAATCGATGGCGGAACTGCCTTTCGAGCTTCGGAAATTGCTGCCTGCGACCGCCGAGGTTCAATCGGCGACCTTGGATCTTGGCAAACTCCCTGCCGGGGAGGTCCGGTTGATGGTCGGCATTGCCAATCCGCTCCAGGGTGGAAAGCCCTTCCGGTTCGCCAACGTGCACGCTGAACCGCATCGGCGCGGCTGGCTCACGCTCGGAACGATCCGCCTGGCTGCTTCAGATTCGAAGGGTGTGCGTGCCGGTGACTAAAGCCATTTGGCTCCAAGCTAGGATCGTGAGTGTCGATCGATGGGCGACCTGATATCCGGTGCGCTGGGCAGGGATTATTTTTGTGGGGTCATGGGCTGGGTCACCCGGAAGTAGTCAAACTCAGCGAAGCCGCCCGGGGCTTGGGTGGCATAGCAAAAGAGGGCAAACCGATAGCCCATGAAGTGTGGGAGCGTGTACTTCATCCGGAGCTTGGACCCAATGGGCAGCCAGGTCTGGCCATCGAGGCTGTAGAGAAAACGGGCGGTGTCGGCACGGTCCCGGAAATCGCATTCGGCTTTCAAATGGACCACGTCTTGAGTCAGCGGAACCTGACCTGCTTCGACGGCGGCGCCGGATTCGGCGTGGACCATGACAATGGAGCGGTGGGCGCCACTTGATCGCACTCCGACGAGCCCGAAGCCTTTTTGCAGGAGGCCCAGGCCTGCGAAATCGCCGTCCTTGAGGTGGGTGACATCCAAGGCGATTTCTCCGGCGCACTCCGGACCGAAGGTGCGCTGGGTGAGGGTATTGCGGGCTTGGAGGAAGCCGTTGTCGGTTCTGCCGGTGGTCAGGCGGAGGAATCCCGGGCGAGAGGTGACCGACCAGAAGCGCGAGTCGGGGTTGTGGTTCCACTGCCAGACCAGCGGGAGGGCGGGTTGTCCCGCTTCACGATGAAATTCATCCGACGCCACCACGCTGGGCAGCAGGCTTTCGTTCGGGGGCAGATCCAGGGTGTCGGGTGCTCGTCCCTCGACGCCCAGCACCGGCCAACCGTCCTCCCACCGGACCGGGACGAGGTAGGGAATCCGACCGACGGCTCCAAAGTCCCGGAACAGGTAGGCGTACCAATCACCCTTCGGTGAATCGATCAGTCCGCCTTGAGCGATGCCTTGGTGTTGAAGGGCAACCCGGCCTTCGTACGGGCCCTCGATGCGGTCGGAACGGTGGACGAGGCCTGTCCGCATGCCGCCCCGCGGCCAGGTGATGGTGAACAGGTAGTACTTGCCGTTCACCCGGAACAGCTGGGAACCCTCGGCTGGCAGGCCGATGTTCGGACCGGCAACCGCGCTGGCGTTCCGGATGATCGAAGGATGGGGACCATCGCTTTTGAGCCCCGACAGGTTCGGGTGCAACTCAGCCAATCGCACGTCGCCGCTGCCGTAGACCAGGTAAACCCTGCCGTCGTGGTCGAAGAACAGAGAATGATCGTGCAGGGCGGGGCGGAAGGAGTTCTCCGTCCACGGACCGTGTTCGATGTCCTGGGTGCGATAGATGTGGGTTCGGCCCGACGTGCTGGAGAATGTCGTCGCGTAGTAGGTGCCATCGTGATGGCGCAGGCTGCTGGCCCACGACCCGGCACCGTAGGCGTTCCGGCCGTTCTGCAGCGTGAGCGCGTCGTTGTCGGTGAGAGTGTCGTAGGCGTAACCGACGATCCGCCAGTTCACGAGGTCCAAGGACTTCATGATCGGCAGTCCTGGGCTCAGGTGCATGGTGGTGCTGCTCATGAAGTAGGCATCACCCACCCGGATCATGGCCAGGTCCGGCACATCCGCCCACAGGATGGGGTTGCGCGCGGAGTCCGCTGCGACCCTGGCCACCGCGAGCAGCAGGATCGACGTCCATGCGAGCCGTCGGAACGTGGGGATGGCGAAGGCGGCGGGCACGTGGGGTTTCATGCGTGGGGAAGGGGATGGGGTTCGGAGGGCCGAACGAAGCGTAGCGCAAGGCGTCCCGCATGGGAGGGGTGTGTGGCGGGATGCACCGGAAGTGACGGGGCACAGCATCGATGGTTCGACTTTGGGTGGCGCCTGCTTGAACATGACGTCCGCCGTTTGCATCGGTGAACTCGACTATGCCCAACGCCTCTGCCCGCCTGTTTTCCCCGCTCAGCATCAAGGACGTCACCTTGAGGAATCGCATCGGTGTGCCGCCGATGTGCCAGTACTCGGCGATCGATGGCCTCATCAACGACTGGCATCGAGCGCATCTCACCGGCTTGGCACGGGGTGGCGCCGGGATGGTGGTGGTGGAGGCGACGGCGGTGGCGCCGGAAGGGCGGATTTCGCCCGGTTGCACCGGTCTATGGAATGACGTCCAAGCGGAAGCTTTTGGGCCGGTGGTTGCATCCATCGACAAAGCCGGGGCGGTGCCGGGCATTCAGATTGCGCATGCCGGCCGCAAAGCCAGCGCCAACCGGCCCTGGGAAGGCGACGACCACATGCCGGAAGGCGATCCCCGCGCCTGGCCGACGATCGGGCCTTCGCCGGTGGCCTTTGGGGCCAACCTGCCACGGGTTCCTCGGGAGATGACCGTGGAGGACATCCAGCGGGTGAAGTCGGATTTCGTGGCGGCAGCGATCCGGGCTCGTGATGTGGGATTTCGCTGGTTGGAGCTGCACTTCGCCCACGGTTATCTGGCGCAGAGCTTCTTCTCGGTGCATTCGAACCAGCGGAGCGATGCCTATGGTGGAAGCCTTGAAAACCGCTCCCGCTTCCTCCTGGAAACCCTGAAAGCGGTCCGGGAAGTCTGGCCTGAGCGACTGCCGCTGACGGCTCGCTTCGGGGTGATCGAGTTTGATGGGCGAGATGAGGAGACGCTGGTCGAGTCCATCGAACTGGCGCGGGGTTTCAAGGCCGGCGGCCTTGATTTGCTGAGTGTTTCGATCGGGTTTTCGACCCCACTGGCGAAGATTCCCTGGGCGCCGGCGTTTCTTGTCCCGATCGCCGGACGCGTTCGTCGCGAATCGGGTTTGCTGGTGGCGTCGTCGTGGGGCATCGACAACCCGAAATTGGCGGAGGAAGCGGTGGCGTCCGGGAACCTGGATCAGGTTCTGGTGGGGCGCGCCCATCTGGCGAACCCGCACTGGCCGTACCGCGCTGCCATGGAACTGGGGTTGGATCGCGCCGCCTGGACGCTGCCGGCGCCGTATGCCCACTGGCTGGAGCGGTACCGTTCCTGACGGTTTCGAATAGGGAAGCGGTCGGTAGTTCGGGCGGGCGGGGTGATTTTGAGAGCCATGAACTCAGTCACCGGCGCATCCCTTGCCGCTTGCGAAGTCAGGGCGCCCGGTTGAGCTTGGCCCGCGCATGAATGCCTGGGGTCGCGTGCGGCGCAGTGCCTGCTGTGTTCCGTCGTTGTTCTTCCGCTTGTGGTTCTTGGGACTGATCGTGGCGCTCAGCGGTGGATTGGCGGCGCGCGGTGCGTCGCAGCCGGTCTCCTATTTCTCCGTGGACCCGGCGGTTCGGGAGACGGTTGTCGGTCGGCCGCTGGTGGTGGAGATCCTGGCGCGGGATGCACTGGGGGCGCCGGTGTCGGAGTACACCGGAACGGTGCGCGTTTCCGCGAACGTGCGCGCGGCTTCACCGAAGGTGCTCTTTGGGGAATGGGATCTCGGGGACTGGACGTTCGGAACGGAACCTGTTTTGGAACTGGTGAACGTGTCCGCCGAGCCGGTGGACCTCTCCAACTGGCGCGTTTACTCCTACTTCCAGGGATTTTCCCCACCCGTTCTGCCGTGGGGCGGATTCGTCATCCCGGCCCCGGCGGTTTGCCCGCCCGGTGGGGTGTTCATCCTTCGGTCGCGGGAGCCGGCTCCGGGCCAATTCCCCGAGTTCAACGGCGGCATTTTCGCACCTCTGCCACCCCTCGGAGGCAGGGCTGCCGTGGTGTTGTTGGATCCCGATGGCCAGGTTGCTGATGCCCTGCCCACGGGCCCTGGCGGACTGATTCCCACCATCAGCGAGCCGGCTCGGATTCCAGAGTCCGTTTGGTCGGGCGATCCTGTGGATGTTCATAATTTCGATCGAACCCTGAGTTTGCAGCGGGTGGGTCATCGGAATCACGGCAACGCTTTGGACTGGATCGCGGCGGCGCCGTCCTTGGGAGTTCGAAACGTCGGGCTGGAACTCCCGCTCCTGGCTCCGGAGGAAGCGCTCCCCATGACACCCGGGGCGGTCGAGTTGGCCAACGGCAGGTGGGCAGGGGAACTCACGATCACCCGCATGGCTTCCAACGTCGTGTTGCGCGCGGATGACGGCCTCGGGCACACCGGCGCCAGTGCGCCCGCTCTGGTCCGTCCCTTGCCCGCCCTGACTTTGGTTCTGCCCGTTCGCCTGAGCGAATCCAACGCCGGCCCCACTCAAGGCGTGATTTCCATGGATGAACCGCTTGGGACCGACCTGGCGATCGAACTTCAGTCGTCCGACCCATCGGAGATCGTCGTTCCCAGGACGGTCACTCTGACGGCTGGAACGACGCGAACGGAATTCGAGGTGGTTCATCTGGATGATGACCTCCTGGATGGCACCCAGTCGGTCGCGGTCACCGCCCGGTCGTCTGATAGAACCGAAGCCGTGGCGATGGTTGCCTGCGAAGATGATGAATCCGGCGAGTTGCACCTCTCGCTGCCGGTCTGGATACGAAAGGACGATCTCCGCTATCCGATGGAAGCGGAGGTCCGTATGACCCGTGCGGCGGACAAGAAGGTCACCGTCGAACTGGATACGGATCGGAAAGACCTCCTGAGCATTCCATCCCATGTCGATCTCATGCCGGGGGAAGTCCGTGTTCCCTTCCAGATCCGCGCGAGGGCTGATTACCGGTTTACGGGTGATCAGCAGGCGGTGATTACCGCCCAGGTGGCGAACTGGATGCCTGCCATGGGCGCACTCACTGTCCAGGATCCCTATTGGCGCGTGTTCTTTCTCCGCCCGGGGGCGGACATCGTCGAAGGCGCCGGCCCCAGCGACCTCGCCCTCCTCCAGGTGCCGGCGCGGCTGGATTCCAACCTGGTGATTCGTCTGCGCGCGGATCCTCCCGGCATGCTGAATCTTCCCGCCGACGTCACTCTTCCTGCCGGTCAAACCGAAATCGTCCTCCGCGCCCGGGTCGATGACGACGACCTCGTTCAAGGAACGCGGCTCGTGACGTGGAAGGCCGAGGCGGATGGTTTCGAGCCGGCCTCATCGCAGATCCGGGTCATCGATAACGAGCTGGGTCGGTTGGCGATTGAGACGTCCACGCGTGTCGTGACGGTGGGTGATTCGATCGCGGTCACCGTGACCGCGCAGAATGCCAGCGGCGACTGGATACCGACTTTTGAGGGAGCGTTCACGCTGCGACCCACCCGTGAGGACGGGGAGCCCATGGGCGGCGGTTTACCCATGGAGATTCATGGTTTCCTGACCAACGGGACCTGGCGGGGTTCGCTTCGTCCTGAAAGCGAAGTCCCGGCACTCGTTCTGGCGGCATCGACTTTGGACGGAGTCCATGACCGGAGCGCGCCGATCGACGTGGTGAACGGGAGGATCCTGCCGTTCACTGCGACCCACCTCATCGCCGATCCGCAGCGTGGCCGGTTGCTCGCTTCGATCCGGGAGCCCACCGTCGAGATGCCGCAAGGGATCGTGGCGATCGATCCGATGACGGGCGTTACGACCAATCTTTTCGCGATCAAAGAGGGCGTCAGATACCTGGCTCTTTCGGACGACGGCGTTTACCTGTACGCAGCCACCGAAACGTCACCCAGCATCCTCCGCATCCACCTCGGGACCGCATCTGTGGATTTGCGCTGGGACCTCCATGCTGCTCTGGAAAGCAGGCTGGATATCCCGTTTTTGCCACCCTTTGGTGTGAAGTCCCTCCAAGCGCTTCCGGGGCGTCCACGGTCGGTCATCGTCCAATTCTCCCCTCGTTTTGGCGGCCTGACCGGCGTGTCGGTGTTCGATGACGATCAACTCCGTCCGGACCTCGTTGTCGCGCCGGGTGTCATGCCCGATCCGGCAAGTCAACCCTTGCAACCTCCGGGAGATTCGGCGCGCCTGCTGTTGTTCGACCCGGGCCTCCTCAACCAAGGCTGGATCGCACCCTCGGGGGCCGTTTTGGAGCGATCGCTTTCCGGACCGAGGAACGTCCCCTCCACGGCACCACCGGACGGCGTGCCGCTCCAAGTGACTCTCGCCGACCGTGTCGCGTACCGGTCCGACGGCCTCATCGTCGATCCCGAGCGCTTCGAAAGGCGTGCGACAGCACCGGTCGCCGGACGTGTCATCCGGGAGGCTGCAGCCGGTCTCCTTCATTTTCTCCAGTGGAATTCAGCCTTTCGCGAGTTGGTCTCGGTGGATGTCTCCACGCTTCATCCTGTTGCACGACTGACGCTTCCGGGGCCCTCCACGGGAATCACCTTCGATTTCATCCGGTGGGGGGAGGACGGCTTCGCTTTTCGAACCTGGGAAGGAGCCATCCACGTTCTGCGCAGCCCGCATCTGGTGCCGCCGCACAGCGAAACCGACCTCGGCATCGCCGCCATGATCCCGACCGCCCCGCTGTGGGTCGGTGAACCCATCCGGTGCACGATCATTGTCACCAACCGCGGGCCGGCCTTGGCCGAGGCGGTCGTTGTGGAAGACGTCCTGCCGCCGGACACGGACCTTCTGGAAGCCAGCCTGCCGTCGGCTCAGTGGTCGCTGGACCATGGTGTCGCCCATTTCCGTCTCGGGCAGCTCCCGCCCGGGGAAGAGGTCCGCTTCGAAATCACTGTTCGCTCACGAACACCCCTCGACAGCGCGCATCGGATGCGAGTTCTCGGCGGTGCCTTGAAGGTGGACGACGATGTCATCGAACTCCGCCAGACCACGACCTTCGGTTCCACCCTGCCTCGAATGACTGGCTTCTGGGTGGACGGGATGGCGTTGGCTTACGATCGAGTACGGGAACGGCTGTACATCAGTGGCGTTGAACCGGGTTCAACCCGAGCCAGAGTGCAAGTTCTCGACCTCAACCGCGGCGTCTTCGAAGCGCCCATGGCCGTTCCGGAACTCCTGCGCAAACCGGTGGTCACCGCCGACGGTCAGTACCTCTACGGCTCGGTGTTGCCAGGTGATAGGAATGGGCACGACTCGACCTCCGGAGCGCGGATTGATCGCGTCCGCTTGGCGGATGGCGTTGTCGATGCGCAGTTCCCCGTCGTTGACCACTTCAATCAGGCACATACCGTCGCGGACCTGCTGACGATCCCGGGTCGACCGCAGGAGCTGCTGGTCGCGAGGTCGGGCCCCCAGAATGACATCGCCCTCTATGCCTCCGGTCGTCAGGTTGCCCGCAGTCCGGTGGATCTTTACGCGGTGCATCTTGCCGGCATTGCGGGTGCCACCGACGAATTCCTGGCCTATTCCACCAAGGACCCCACGGAACTGTTGCGCCTGCGCATTCAACCGTCGTTCCTTTCGGTCATCGGGTCGGCTCGCGGCTCATTGCAGCGCTACAGCACCGGTCTCTGGTTGGCGGGTGGACGGGTCTATGACAGCAGCGGCGCGGCGGCGGATATTCAGACCCTTGCCCGGGTCGACCAGACGGCAGGAGGAACTCTCGCTGCCGCCGATCCCGATGAGGACCTGATCCTGTTCCTTCGATCGGAAGCTGGGCGTTGGATCCTTCGCGCGTTTCGGGCGTCGACCTCGGAAGCGCTCTGGTTTTATGACGGCCTGGAGCCGTTTCACGCGGCGCGTTCATTCCTGAGTTGTGGAGGCGGTCGGTTCGCTCTCCTGAGCGATGATGGACGACTGTTTCTGTTCCAAAGCCGGCGAATGCCGGGCGTGCCGGTCGCCGACGTCGCGGTGGTCTCAGAACTCGCCCAGGTCGATGGAGCGCCGGAGGGTCGGGCCTGGTTCGATCTGCACCTTGAGGTCACGAACCGTGGGCCCGATGCCTCGGGCGCCATCGTGCTCACCAACCGGTTTCCTTCAAACGCGACCCTGCTTGAGGCGAACGTCCCCTACGAGCCGCTGGCAGGAGAGGCGTCCGGTCCCGACGGCGTCGCCGCACCTGGCTGGGGGGTGCGCGTGACGATCCCGGATGGTTTGGGTCCACGGCAGTCGGCGAACCTTCGATTGCGGCTCCAAACACCGAACCAGGGCACCGTCAGCAACGAAGTCCGGGTCACCGCCCTGGCGCAGGATCCGGACCTTGCCAACAACCACGATCGTGCGCGGGTTTTGCAGCCGGTGAACGTCGATGGCTCCCGCGTGATCGAGGGGTTCACCGCGCAGGATCTCGTTTGGGATCGTTCACGGAACGTCCTGTACGTCAGCTCGCCGGGAGCCAGTGCGCGGGAAGACCGGGTCTTCCGGATCGACCCCGTTTCCGGTCGCATGTTGGAACCTCTGAACACGGGACGGGAGCCCACCCTCCTGGCGCTCAGCCACGACGACCGGTTCCTCCACGTGACCGTCGATGCCGGGGAGACCATCGAACGACACGATCTCGCCACGGGCGCGGTGGATCGACGCTGGGACGTCGGAGAATTGGTGAAAGTGGAATCCATGGTGGTCTCGCCGACCGAACCCAATCTCGTGGCCGTCGCATTGGAAAGGTCGGGAGGCGGCTCACCACGGCACGCGGGTGTGGTTCTCTACCGCGATGGCGTGGCTCTGCCGGATCGGTCAGGGATACCGATCTGGGCCAACACGCTGGCCTTCAGCCTCGATGGCTCGGTGCTCTATGGCTACGACAACGAGACCAGCGGCCATGGTCTTCACCGGTTCCAGGTCACCCCCAGCGGGATTACCCTGAGCCACACCTTCACCGGACTGATTGAAGGCTCCAGTCAGACCATCGCACAGGGGGGCGGTTTGCTGTTTGCCAGTTCCGGGGCGGTGGTGGATCCCGCGCTGGGTCGGGTGATTGGCCGCTTTCCCATCGATCCCCCGCGATACCCCGAAATTCACCACGTGATGAAAACGGAACCTCGTGCCGGGTCCACGTTCTTCACCGTCGGCGGCGCTTCCGACCTGCGACTTGTGCAGTATGAGACTTCGGATCAGGCACTTGTGGGATCGGTGCCGCTACCGGCCACGGGGGAGGTCAACACGATCGACACCTGGGGCGATCAGGGCGTTGCGGTGGCGTTGGGAACGGGCGGGCTGTTTCTGACCCAGTTTCCCTTGGAACCCCCCATCGCCGATCCCGAACTCCGGCTGGAGGTCTCGACCAACCTGGTTCACTCCGGGGAGAGCCTGAGTTACAGCGTGACCATCACCAACCGGGGGAACGGGCGCGCCGACGGCCTCCTGCTCAAGATCGCATTGCCACCGTTCATCCTCCCGACCGGTGTCCAGGATGCCACGCGAGGAGTCATGTGGTTCGTGCCGGACGGTGTCCACTGGGCTTTGGAATCCGTTCCTCCGCACGGCGTGGCTTCCGCCAGTTTCGAGGTGCTGGTCTCCGGAGTTGGCCTGCTGCACGTCCGGGCCGAGTTGACCTCCGAATCCGCCGATTCGGATCCGTTGAACAACCGGGTCAGTCTCTACGGCAATGCCGTCGGCGCTGCGGAACGGTTTCACCTCCCGGCCGTCGCCGCCGTGTATCACCCCAATCAAGACCGGGTCTTCGTGTCGCTCGCGCCGCCGCATGAGGTGGTTCTCCCCTTCGACCCGCACACGCGGCTGTTCGGAGAACCGATACTCATTCCCGGGGGTGCGGGCGCCATGGTTCTGGCATCCGACCAGCGCCAACTCCGCGTCGCCCTTCGCTCGGGTGGATTCCTCATCTTCGACCCGACGCTTTCCCCTCCCTTCCTATCGCCGGTGATTCCCGTCGATCCCGATCCCCCCGGCGCGCCCGTGCCGGTGGTGGCGATGGCAAGCCTGGCGGGCCGGCCCGAGACGACCGCGGTCGCGGTCCAGGTTTCCAACGAACCCGCCCGTTTCCAGATGGTGGTTTTCGATGGTGCGACGGCTCGGCCGCTTCGCGCTTCCATCGACGACGCTGCGCGCATCGACGCTCTGGCTTTCGAGGCTGACGGTCAAAGCGTGCACGTTGGCGCCGACTCCGGATACCGGCGGCATCGCGTCGGTCCTCAAGGCGTGGAGCAACTTCCCATGGGGCAGCCGCGAGCTGATCTTCCAGGGCGGTTCGAGTGGGCGAATGGACGGCTTTACTTCGAAGCGGGACCCGTCATCACCGCGGCGCCCGAGATTCCCTGGTCCCCGCTGGTCGCCGGTTTCCTGCCTTTTCCCGGGGTCCTCGCGCTGAGCCCGTCGACCGATCAACTCTTCGTGATCAGCGGGAATGCCCAGGCTGAGGCGATCAAGGCCTTCAAGGCATCCACGTTGAGGGAACAATGGGAACGTTCGTTCGTTCCGTCCGGAGCGGTTGGCGCTCAACTGCTCGTCCTCAGCACGAACCTGGTGCTGGCGCGGTTCAACGACAGCACGGCGATGATCACCGGCATCAACGATCCCAGCGCGGAACCCGCGGCGGATCTTCGCCTGTCCGCCATCCGACCGGTCGGTTGGTCTGCGATCGGGGCCACGTTCACGTACATGATCTCCCTGGAGAACCTCGGCCTCTGGAGCGCTTCCGGGGTCCGACTGCTTCACTCCCGACCGCCGGGTCTCGAGTGGATCGCCGTGGAGAGTTCCCAGGGAACCACCGACATCACTGGTCCGAATCTCGCCTGGGAGGTCGGGCTTGTGTCCTCACATCGTACCGCCCGGATCACCTTCCAATGTCGGGCCTTGGTACCAGGAATCCACTTGGCCGCAGCGTCGGTCCGTTCTGGAACCGCCGACCCGGACCCGTCCAACAACGCGGTCGATTGGGAGTTGTTTCTGGAACCTCCTCCGACGGTTTCCGTGGCGGACTTCACCTACGTCATCACCTCCGATCGGGCGGCCTTCTTCGTTGTGCCCGTGCTGGTTTCGCCGCGGGCCGCCCAACCGATCACGGCGCAGGTGGCAGTGACCGATGGAACCGCCATGGAAGGCACGGATTTCGATGTGCCGGTACCGATACTGACGATTCCGGCGGGAAGCACCGGGGCGGAGATCTGGGTCAAGCTGTCGCCCCCCGCGCAGTCGCTGGTGGATCGCACTTTCCTGATTGGCCTGACCAACATCACCCAGGCTCGTCCGCTCCACGATCCAGCCGTCATACGCCTCCGCGACGGCCGGTTCCCCACGGTCACTGCCTCGGGAGGCTCGCACCTCGAAGGCGATCCGGGGGCGCGTGCGTCGATCCCGTTCAAGGTTTCGCTCTCAAGCGCGTTTCCTGCACCGGTCCAGGTCGAGTACCAGACGGCGAACGCCACCGCCCGGGCTGGCATCGATTTCCGCTCGGCGCAGGGAACCCTTATTTTCCCACCGGGTGTCACCGAGAGAACCTTGGCCATTGATGTTTTCGGGAATGACGTGCGTGAGGAAGACCGGCGATTTCACTTGGTGCTCGGTTCGGTCACCAACGGGCGCCTCGGCGCCGCCGCCGCCGAAGGCATCATCCTCGACGACGATCGACACGACGCCCCGGGGGTTCTCCTCCACCACGTCAGCGTGCAGGACGGCCACGTGCGTCTTGCCTACACCGTGGCCGCGGGGTGGTTCGTCGTGGTGGAAGCGACCTCGGTCTGGGGCAATCCCGTCGCTTGGAAGCCCATCACCGAGCCTCGGCTGAGTGACGGGACGTTGACCGAGGTCACGGACACGCTGGGACCCGAGCCCAACACGCAGCGCTTCTACCGCCTGAGCGTGCGACCCTGAACCGGGGCTTACCACGAAGTACGGAATTCAAGGCCCTTGAATCCCTTCAGCCCTTCAACCGCCCAGGAGGAAACGCATCGCGCGTTTCATGACATCCAGGGAGAACTTGGGGGGCGGGTAGCGCATTTTGGGGTCGAGCGCCAGGGAACGAGTGAGTACCGACCGATAGTGGGTGAAGGCATCGAACCCGGCCTTGCCGTGGTAGGCGCCCATGCCGCTCTCGCCCGACCCGCCAAAGGGCAGTTCCTGGCCGAGCATGTGCGTGATGGTGTCGTTGAGGCAGACACCCCCGGAGCGGGTGGCGCCCAGCACATGCTCCTGGATGGATCGGTCGCGGGTAAACAGGTAGAGCGCCAGGGGCGTGGGTCGGTCGCGCAGCAGCGCCAGCGCTTCATCAAGGTTCTCGAAGCCAACCACCGGCAGGATGGGGCCGAAGATCTCCTCCTGCATCACCGGGGCATCGGGTGGCGCCCCGGTCAGGATCGTGGGTGCGATGTAGAGGTCCGAGGCGTCGTGCTGCCCACCGTGTTCGATGTGCCCTGAGGTCAGGTGGGCGGCGAGGCGGTCAAAATGGCGGCGGTTGATGATGCGGCCGTAATCCGGACTCTTTTGGGGATCCGGTCCGTAGAACTCCCGGATCGCCTGCTGGAGCGACTGAAGGAAGTCGTCGTGAATCCGGCGATCCACCAGCACGAAGTCGGGGGCCACACAGGTCTGGCCTGCGTTCATGAATTTGCCCCAGACGACCCGTCGGGCGGTGATGTCGATGGGTGCGTCACCGGCGACGATGCAGGGGCATTTGCCGCCGAGTTCCAGAGTCACCGGGGTCAGGTGCCGGGCTGCGGCGGCCATCACGGCGCGTCCCACAGCGGTGCTGCCGGTGAAGAAAATGGTGTCGAAGCGCTCGCGCAGGAGAGCCTCGGCGACCTCGCGATCTCCCTCGACGAGGGTGACGTATTCCTCGGTGAACGTGGCGCGGATCAACCGGCCGAGCGCCTGGGAGGTGTGGCTGGCGAATTCCGAGGATTTGAGCACGGTGCAGTTGCCGGCGGCCAGGGCGGACACCAAGGGGGACAACAGCAGTTGGACGGGGTAATTCCAGGGGCCGAGAATGAGTGCGACGCCGCGGGGTTCGGGGCGCGTCACACCGCGGGATGGCCAGGCCAGCCAGGGGGCGCGTCGTGCGCGCGGTTTCATCCACGACCGGAGGTGCTTCAGGGCATGGCAGATTTCACCCTGCACCAGGGCGATCTCGGAGACGTAGGCGTCCTGGGCGGACTTGCGCAGGTCGGCATGGAGTGCGGCCAACAAATCGGCCTCGTGCTTCTCCAGGGCCTTTTGAAGACGGGTCAGTTGGGCGACGCGGAAATCGAGCGAACGCGTCGCGCCCGTGCGGAAGTGGGCGACCTGGCGTGCGACGGTGGCGGCGAAATCCATGATCGGCGTGGGCAGTGACGGCGTCGAAAACGTCCGAGGCAGGAAACTGACCGAGGCGCAACCGGTTGGAAATGGATTTAGTGATGGATCGCGGGGGACCGATGGAAGGCTGGGGTCTGTCGAGTCGGGTCGACCGCGGCGATCCTACTCATCCAGGAGAGGCCGGACCGGAAGTGTGTCATCCGGCGAGAGCACCGAAAAGGCACCGGGGAACCCGAAGGTTCCCCGGTGCGGCGCGATGTTCGGTTTGGGCTACGGCTCCCGCGGGTAGGGCGGCACGTAGGGATTTGCGATGGAGTGAACCGCCTTCGGGCTGAGATCGCTGTTTGCACCATGGCAAATCGTGCAGGTCTCGAATTCGTCGCCGCTCCATGGATCCGCCGGGGTGGGATCGTAGGTCATCAAATTTCCATGGGTGGTCGAGGCGGTGCTGTCGTGGCAGGCCATGCAAGCGAGGCGCGACGGCAGGTCATTCCAGGTGGTGCTCTTGGGGTCGGAATGGCACTTCGTGCAGTTGCGGACGTCTTGCGGGAAAATGATCTCCGAAAGTCCGCCGCCGCCGTTCTCGTTGCCCTTGTGGAGGTATTTCCCGTAGTGCGCACCGTGGACGCGCCGGACGAGTGGCGAGACACCAAAACCCCACTGGGAGGTGGTCCAACCGGTCTTGCCCGTCATCTGGTGGCCGTAGTCATGACAGTTCTTGCAGAGATCCGGAGTCATGGTGTTTGCGCGGGAACTCCCGTGGATTCTGGAATCCGCATGGCAGCTGATACAGGCGGATGCCGGGGTGATGTGCGCCTCGATGTTGGTCACGCCCACCTGGAAGTTCATCATGGCATAGCCGCCCTGACCGGCTGCGGGACGGAACTCCGCATACACCGTGTACGTGCCTGAAGCGAGGTTGGTGACTTCGCCCAGTTGGTAGAGCAGGGCGTCGGCGGTGCGGGTCACCGCTCGGTCGTCCTTGGTCGGGTCCTTGCGGATCCGCAGATCATTGTTGGCCCTGCTGACGGCGGGATCGTTGAGCGCCGCTGCCGTGGTCAGGGCCGGCACGGTGTAGGAGCGAGGCCCGGAAACAAATAGGTCGGCGTTGCGCCATTCGGTGGGCTGGATGTTGGTGGAAATCTGGGGTTCCTTGATGGTCGAGGGATCGATGATCGCGCCGGTCGCGGCATCCCGGATCTGGAGGGTGACGACGGGTTTGTCCCCCGCGGTATAAAAAGCTCCGTTGGACGGAGGTGTCAGCTGAAGGGAAACCAGGTTCTTGAAAGCGGGAGGAGCGACCCAATGCGCCTGGGAAACGGCAGAGGCCATGCCGCCATCGGCTTCATCCGCGGCGTGGCAGACGATGCAAACGGCATCACCGGATTGTGGCCCGCCGGTGTGTCCGATCATGCCGCCGGGGATCTCGGCCTTGGGTGCGAACGAGACGTTGTCGTGGCAACTCCCGCAAGCGAGGCGGGAAGGTTCAGTCTTCCATCGATCGTCGACGTGGCACGACGTGCAGTTGCGGATGTTTGCGGGGAACACGACGCCGAGGTAATCGCGGAAGTTCCCGGTGGTGGCGTTGGTGTTGAAGGCGGACTTCAATCCCTCGCCCATGTGCACGCCGTGGGCGCGGATCACGATGTGATCGGACCGCCGCCCGCCGGGTGCCGAGGCATCCGTGAAGGCGGCATAACCGTCGTTGTTGTGGCACGCCTTGCAGCTCTTCTCCGGTTGGTAGTCGAGGGACCAGCTGCCGAAGGGGTTACGTCCCACGTCGGCGTGGTGCATGTACATTTTGCCGCTGACGGTTCCTTCATGGCACGCCGTGCAACTGGCCTTGGTGGTGACCGGTTGCTCCACCGTGCTGGTGCCGATTTGGACTGAGGCGAACTTCATCAACTGCTGGACCAGGTCGTCGCTCCGCACGGCATAGACGGAGACTGTGTACGTGCCCGGGGCCTCGTCGGTGATGGGTTTGAGCGTGTAGGTCAGGGTGTTCCCGTTCACGACGACGTCCGGGTTGTTGCGGAGGTCGATGTAATGGTGAGGTGTTTTGGTGCGGTCCGTCGTCGCATTCAGGAGCTTCACTGCGGTTTTGGTGAGGCTCGGGTCCTCGGGACCATGCATGTAGAGGTTCAACGACGAGAATGACCCGCGGGTGATTCCCTGGGCGAAGTTGTCGAGAATGGTGACCGTGATGACGGGACTTTCTCCGGCCAGGAAGTGGCTCTGGTTGGCTGGCGCGGAGACCTGGACGAGGTAGGACCAGCCTTTCACCTCGGCGATGGTTTCGTTTTCATTGACCACTCGATAGAAGCCGAGGTCGTCCTGCGGAACGATGGGCATCAAGGCCAGGTACACTCCGGTCTGGATTTCGGTGACTTTGGCCAGGGGAACATCGAACCACGGGGCATCGGCATGGTTCGAACTGCGGGTCTGGATGCGGTAGGGACCGCCCTTGCCGTGGAACACCAACTGCATCTGGCCGGCCACCGGACGGGAAAGGCCTACGATGTCCGGAGGCGATGCGGTCTGGGCTTGCAGGGGAGGAGTTGGCCCGCTGATGAGAGCGAGGGCCACGCCAAGGAAGAGTCGGAGTCGTTTGGGTAGGTTCATGCTGCGACTGGTTTCTTGGGCACCCCACGTTCCGAATCCTTCATCGGCCTCCACCTCGCGAGCCTCCTGCGGCCTTTGGAACGCAGGAACCCGCGATGGTTGCTGATGTCAGACCCGGGTCACCGTGCCACTGGGGTGCCTCGGTTGGATGCGCAAGCTTGAGCGATGCATGGAACACGTCGACGGGTGTGGGGTCGGTGCCGGGGAATGGACCCCGCCACCGCCGATGCCGGGAAAGGGGGGGGTTCCGCCCGTGGTTTGGCCAAGTGAACAGTGGTCCTAATTCGCTGGCGGGAAGTCCCTCCTGCTTTCGCCCGGTCGCAACCACAACCTGGGACCCAGGGGTGAAGCCGGAATGCGATTCTTGCTGCGGCTCCCGTGATGCGGTGTCTCCTGCCTCGAAGAGAGGATTGCCTGAAGGTGCATCAGTTGCGGTTATTTCAGTCCATCGTGGGGAGTCCTGGAAATGACAAGCAACTGCCTGCAAATGCCAACCAAGTGCCGGGTCGCATGAACCCAAACGATGGATGGATCACGTTTCTCGCCCAACTCACCCGGACTCGTAAGAACGACCAGGCCGAGGTTGGTTCTTCCCGGGAGAGAGGAGTGGACCCATCAGCCACCCTGGGGTTTGACAGCGCTTGGGAGGTCTGGCGTAGGGTTTCTGCGATGGCCCGTCGTTGCGGCACATGGCTCGTGGTTCTGGCACTCGTCCTCACGACGGGGGGCCACTGGGCCGTGCTCCAACTGTCTGCGTGGGCCGGCATGCTGGTCCGCTACTCCCAGCAGGGACCGGTCGGTGAGGCTATTTCCAAGACGTTTGACGGTCAGCATCCCTGCCGGTTGTGCCAACTGGTGCGGCAGGGGCGGGCCGAAGAGCACAGCAAGGAAAGCGCCGTCGTCGTGCTCAAACTGGATGGGTTGGCGCCGGTGGTTGGAGAATCGCTTTTCATCCCCCGACCAACGGGGCGTGCGGTCGGTTTTCCGTTCGCCATGATGGCCCCGCGAAGGCCCGATTCCCCACCGGTGCCGCCGCCACGCGCGGTTTGATTCCCGCCGCCGACGGTTCGGTTCGGCCACTTCCTGGAACGGGACTTGGGCGCAGGCGCCAAGCTCTTGAACCGTGAACCGTGAACCGGGGATTCCGGGGGGCGAGACGCCCCCCTCTACGGCAGGCGAGACGCCCGCCGCTACGGACGACCGGTTCCTGGGAAGCGGCGTTGGCGCTGGCGCCATGCTCACGGGCCATGAACCTGGGGAGGCGGGGGGATTACGATTAGGAGTAGGAGTACGATGACGAGGGGAGGGGAGGTTCATGAAGAGCCCCCTGTTCGAAATCGACCTGCTCACGGGCCTTGAACCGGGGATTCCCGGGGGGCGAGACGCCTCCCCTCTACGGCAGGCGAGACGCCCGCCGCTATGGCTCCAAGGTTCATCCTTCGACAACACGCATTCACGTCGGTCGGTTATTCCCATTTTCCTTCATGAGATCTTCTTCGTGCGCCGCCATGTCGGCGTTGAAATTGCCGTGGCTGCGACGGCTTCGGTGGACGGCGGTGGCGGGGCAGGCCATCACGGTTCTCTGGGTGGTTCGCGGACTGAACATCCCGTTGCCTTTGGGACCGGTCTTCGCGGTCATCAGTTTCACCGCGTTGACCAATCTTGGCATGCATGGGATTCCCGCAGGCCGTGGGGAAAGTTCCCGGTTCCTGGCGGCGGTGCTCGCGTTGGACGTGGCCTTGTTGACGGTGATGCTTCATCTCACCGGCGGGCCGCACAACCCGTTCAGCACGCTGTACCTGGTCTTGGTGGCGTTGTCGGCGATCGCGCTGACGCCTGCGTGGACGTGGGCGATCGCCGGGTTGTCGTGCGTGGGGTACGGTTGGTTGTTTCTGGCACCCGAGGCTCTGGCGCGCGCCGGAGATCCGGCCTGCGGGGTGGGGCCGAACCTGCCGTTGGCGATTCATCTGCGGGGCATGATCGTGGCCTTCGGGGTGACCGCCGTGTTGGTCGCGTTCTTTGCCGCGCGCATGCAGCAGGCTCTGCGCCGGCAGGATCTGGAGCTGGCGAAGGCTCGCGAGCAGGCCATCCAACACGAACGCTTCGCGGCCCTGGCCACGCTGGCGGCCGGAGCGGCGCATGAATTGGGAACCCCGCTCGGAACCATCGTGGTCGCCGCCGGCGAATTGGCCCGCGAGGCGAGGTCGCAATCCAACGGCCAGGACTATGTCGCCGATGCGGAACTGATTCGTGCGGAGGCCTTCCGCTGTCGCACGATACTCGATCGATTGCACAACAACGCCGCCGACGTTCCGCAGTGGGTGAAACTGGGAGACGTTCTGGGAACTCTGCAGGAGCGATTCCCGGAGGTGCACTTTGAACTCCACGAGTCTCCGCCACGGGACGGGTTGGTCGCGCCTCCACAGGCGTTGACGCAAGCGCTCGCCAACCTGATCGGCAACGCGGTGGATGCCGCCCCGGCAGGAACGGTGGTGCACGTTCGCATGCTGGCGGCAGGTCCCTCCGTGGAATTCCAAGTCACGGATCGGGGGGCTGGGCTGAGCGAGGAGGCGCGGGTCCATGCCTCGGAGCCGTTTTTCACCACCAAACCGCCGGGGAAGGGGATGGGCTTGGGGCTGTTTCTGGTGCAGTTGCTGGCCCGTCGGCTGGCGGGAGAATTGCGCTTCGAAACACCGAGCGAAGGCGGGACCCGTGCGATCCTCCGTCTCCCCGTCGCTGTGGGGGAGGGACAGCAATGACCGAATCATCGTCCATCCTGCTCGTCGACGACGACGCTGTGTTTCGGGATCGACTGGCCCGGGCGCTGACCGTGCGAGGGTGCCGGGTGGTTGTCGCGGGGGACGCTCGCTCGGCGTCGGCATTGTGGAGCGGTTCCCTGTTTGCGGGAGCCGTGCTGGATTTGCGGTTGGTGGAGTCCTCTGGTCTGCAATTGATCCGGGAATTCAAGGCCTTCCATCCCGATGCCCGGATCATCGTGCTCACCGGTTTTGGCAGCATTGGTACGGCCATGGAGGCGGGACGGCTGGGTGCGGCGGAGTACCTCACCAAGCCGGTGGATGTCGATCGGTTGCTGGCGGCGCTTCGCGGAGAGGGAAACGCCGGAGCCGCCCTGGCTGCGGCATCGGCAGTGGTGCCCACCCTGGAGAGTGTGGAATGGGAGCACATCCAGCGGGTGCTGGCGGACTGTGGTGGCAATGTTTCCCGCACCGCGCGGTTGTTGGGCATCGACCGCCGTTCGCTTCAGCGAAAGCTGTCCAAGTATCCGCCGCCGAGATGAGGGATCGCACGGTGCGGCAAGATGCCGCACCCCACACGGTATGCAGGCGATACCAGGCATGTTGGGATGTGCTGTTCCGCCGATCGAACCTGCTGCCAATTGCATGATAAGGCCCCCGCGCGCAACTCCACCCGCATGGACTCGTTATCTTCGTCCTCCTCCTCCTCCTCCGCCTGAGGTGCGGATTTTCACCTGGGGAATGAGTATCCTTGGCGTGTTGTTCTTTGTTGTGGTCTGGGTGGGTTTGTCCTTGTGGAAACAGCCGGACTCGGTGGGTCGGACGACGCCGAAGGAGGCGGAAGCCCTTGCTCCGGTCGGCGATCTTGCCGAGGGCGGTTCGGATGTTTTCCATGCCATCCCCAGTTCTGCCACGGCGGTGGTGGCTGGAGAGGGCGCGCTGCGGTCTGGGCCAGCACCTTGACATGCACCCTTGGGCCGGCAACAGCGGGGCCGTTTCACGGACCGCCCTGGCTGCGGCGATTTGCCACATCGTGGGAGCCAGCATCCGCCTGCCAAGGTTGCGACCGATGAAACGCTGTATTCCTGGCATGCGCGGCGGCCCCTTCTGGGCTGCGATCCTTCTGGCGGGGCACTTGTTGCAGGCGCAAACGCCGACGCCGATTTCCGAGGTTCTTGCCCTGTTGGATTCGGAGTCGGGCAAGCCGAAGGAGCCGGGTCGTGAACTGACGATCCGAGGCGTGGTGGGAGCGCGGTTGGTGTTGCCGGATTCCCGGGCCATTGCCCTGGTGTTGCAAGCGGGGGAACCCGCCGTGCAGGTGTTTGCCGCCTCGGCCGCCACGCTGGCGGACCTTATGCCCCGCAACGAGGTGACTCTCTCAGGCAAGTTGGCCGTGGGACCGCTCGGCGCCGGTCTGGAACTGAAGCCCGGTTCGATCAGCGTCAACGCAACGAACAAGCCGTTCGGCGCTTCCGAACCACGCGGCGCGGATTTTCTGAAGGACGCATCGTCTCTGGCGGGACGGTACGTACAGCTGACCAATGTGACCTTTGTCGACGCCAAGTTGGATGCCTCCGGCCTGGCGCGGGTGAAGTCTCCGGAGGGTGTTGAGGCGATGCTTCGGGTCGGCAAGGCCTCGGCAGGACGCGAGGTTCCCCCGGGTGCGCAGGATGTCTTTGGCATGCCGCTCAAGACACCGGAGGGCTGGCAATTGGTGGCGGCGCGGTTTCTGACGGTGGAGCGCAAGGAATTGATGGCCTTGGCGACCAAGCACACCTGCATCACCTGCCACAATCCGGACATGAAACTCATTGGACCCGCCTACCGGGATGTGGCGGCGAAGTACCGGGATGATCCGGAGGCCACGGCGAAGGTCGTCGCCCAGATGCGCACGGGTGGCAGCGGAAAATGGGGGCCGATTCCGATGCTGGCGTTCGAAGGCAAAGTGCCCCCCAACGAAATGCAGCGATTGGCCTCCTGGATCCTCGGGTACCGCTGGGACTCCGTGCTCGCCGACTGACGGGTTCAAGCCAACCCCGCAGGCCCTGCGGCAATTTGCCGCACCCCGCCGCGCTCTGGGACCCGCTAGGTTCAAGGCCGATTCGAGGCGGACATGGGGCAGGAGGGTCGTGCCGCGGGTGAATCGCACGTTCACGTCACATGTCATCCCCTTGGATCAGCACTGTCGCCGCGCTTTGGCTCGGAATGCTGGCGGTGGGTCTTCCCACGGTCGGCATGGGTCTTGTCCATTTTGAAGCCCGACAAACGCATCCCCTGGAGCGCGGACTCGATGGCGCGACTCTTCTGGCTTTGAACTCGGATGAAGGACGGCTTGCCGTGTTGCGTTGCGACGGCGACGCCCTGGATCGGCCTTGGCTGATATCCGAAATCCCCGTGGGCTTGGGGCCGGTGTCGGTGCGCGCGCGGACTGCGGATGAGGTTTGGGTGGTCAACGAGGTGTCCGATTCGCTCTCCATCGTTTCGGTGAGCCGGGGGCTGGTCGTGGCCACGCTTCCCTGCCCGGATGAGCCGGCGGACGTGGTGTTCGTGTCGGGGCGCGCCTATGTCAGTTGCGCGGGCAATCGTCTGCTTCGGGTTTTCGACGCTGAATCCAGGGTCGAGTTGGTTGCGATCCCGCTTGCCGGACATTCACCTCGCGCGCTGGCGGTGGATCCGGCGAGTGCGAGGGTGGTTGTGGCGTTCCTGCATTCTGGGAATGGCACCACCGTGCTCCCGTCGAGCGTCGCGCCGGCGCCCGAGACGCCGTGGAACCCGACCCTGCCGGCGGCACCGGCCACAGCGCTCGTCGTGGACACATCGGATCCCCGGATCCCCTACCATGTGCTCGACCACGATCTCGCTGTGATTTCCACCGGGAATCCGGGGCACGTCGATTACTTCACGGGGATTGGCACCTCGTTGTTCACCGTCGCCGCGCGTCCGGGAACCGCCGAATGGTGGGTTGGCAACACCGAGGCGAACAATCGGACACGGTACGAACCCAATCTCAAGGGGCGATTCGCCATCCATCGACTGACCCGCCTGCAGTGGGCGACCGGGGAGCGAACCTTCCTCGACCTGAGTCCTTTCGATGAACAAGGCCGACCGACCCAGCCGGGAGGGGAGGAACGATCCGTCGCCCAGCCCATGAGCCTGGCCTTTTCGGCGGATGGTGCCGACGTGTGGGTTGCCGGTTTCGCTTCCGATCGCGTGGTCCGGATCTCCGCAGCGGACGGTGCCGTGCAGAGCCTTGTGGATCTGCGGCCACCGGGAAGTGGCAGGCCCTCCATGCGTGGTCCCCGGGGGTTGGTCTGGGACGAGAGGGCGGAACGCCTGTACGTCTACAACAAGCTCTCCGCCACCCTCAGCGTGGTGGACACCCAGCGGGCCAGCCTGCTGGCCGAAGTGCGGATGGCGAGTGTCGATGTCTTCTCCCCCAGCGCGCGCGCGGGACGCGAGTTGCTCTTCGACGCCCGACTGTCCGGAAACGGCGCCATGTCGTGTGGCACCTGTCATATCGACGCGGACCTCGATGGCCTGGCTTGGGATCTTGGCGATCCGTCAGGAGCGATGACCAACGTGCCGGGCGCGAATCTCGCAGTCCATGATCCCACTCTGCGCGATCGCGCCATGCACCCGATGAAGGGGCCGATGGTGACGCAGAGTCTGCGAGGATTGGAACCTGGGCAGCGGCTCCATTGGCGCGGAGATCGTGCCACACTCCAGGACTTCAATCCGACGTTCCGCGACTTGTTGGGTGGACCTCTCCGTGAGGCGGCCGAGATCGAGGCGCTTGGGGACTACCTGGGAGGGCTCAAGCACCATCCCAATCCCAACCGGCTTCCGGACAATTCACTTCCGGAGTCCTTCGCCGGAGGCAACGCGGTCCGGGGCGAGCGATTGTTTGCCGCACATCTCCATCACTGTGCCGTCTGTCACGTGCTGCCCGCGGGCACTGATCAGAACATTGATGACCCGCGCAACCTCCGTCTCCTGCTGCCCCTGAAGAATCCCGCGTTGCGCACCACCTACCAGCGGGCCTTGTTGGATACCCGCCCGGGCGCCACCAACTGGACAGGATTCGGTCTGCTCCATGACGGCACAGGAGGCCTGCAAGCTCTTCCGACCGTCCACTTCTACGATCTGGACGCGTTGTCCGGCACGCAGTTCGCCGACGTCGCCTCCTACGTACTTTGCTTCGATTCCGGCACGGCACCGGTTGTCGGGCGCGCTGTCACCCTCACCGAAGCGGACCGGGGCTCCGTTTCAGCCATTCAACAAATCGAACTGCTCGAGAGTCAGGCAGCGAAGGCGGACACCTGCGACTTAATCGGGCGCGGACGCTTGGGAGGGACTTTCGTGAACCTGCGTTTCGATCCTCGGGAGGCGCGTTACGGGGCCGAGACATCCGGACCGTTGTGGAGCCGCGCGGAACTTCTGTCGATGCTGGTCCCAGGCGACGCTTGGACGCTCATCGCGACCCCTCCTGGCAACGGTCTGCGCTTGAGTGTGGATCGCGACAACGACGCGGTGCCCGACCACCTTGAATCCGGACCTCAGCTGGAGATCCGGCATGGGCCCTCCGGTTGGGTGGTTCGGTGGCCAAAGAATTCCCCTGGCTGGCTCCTGGAAGCGGCTCGTGACCTTC
Organism: Verrucomicrobiota bacterium; assembly: GCA_963205105.1. Taxonomy (GTDB): domain Bacteria; phylum Verrucomicrobiota; class Verrucomicrobiia; order Limisphaerales; family CAIMTB01; genus CAIMTB01. The sequence goes on from CAUJJW010000101.1 coordinate 61,475, forward strand.
ACGGGTCTTGGAGAATCGTGACCGACGGTGGCGCCTCTTCCGAGGGTTTCGGGGAGTTCCCCGTGGGGTCTGTCACTTCCGCCGGCTTCTTCCGCCTGCGCCGCACTTGGTAAGCCATTCACTCCCTTTCTCAGACACAACGAACATCCATGAAGCATTCGATTCGAACCATTGCCTGGGCAATGCTCCTTCACAGTTGCGGTTTCGGTTCCGCTCAAGCCGCGGGCCTGGAACCGATCGCTCCAACCGACATCGGCATTCCCTACGGCTGGAAGGCGGTGCTGGACAGTGCGTCGAGCGTGACGACGACGCCGGATCACGTGGGAGCCTGGAGCTGGGACGAGGACAACTTCCCAGCCACGGCGAAAGGTTGGACGCACACCTCGAAATGGGTGCAGCTGCAATTGACGGAACCGGCGTCGCTGACGGTGACCCTGGAGAAACTGGCCGGCGTGCCATGGCCGTCGCCGGAGGCGCCGACACGGCTGGCGGAGACGAACCTGTACCCGTCGTTCACCCTCTATCGGGGGTGGGACACGGACAGCGGGACGCTGACGAACGCCGATGGGACGACGCTGGATCAGGACCACACGTTCAACAACCGTGGGAACATCGCATGGGCGGAGGACGTGACGTACCTGGACCACGCTGAGAACTCGACGGCGCATGAACTGAGTCGGACCTGGGTGCTGGGGGCGGGCCAGTACACGATCAACCTGGGCGGCAACTCACCCGCGACCCTGGCGGAAGGCCGGCAGGGCTATCGG
>CAUJJW010000102.1 GCA_963205105.1 Verrucomicrobiota bacterium
GAAGGGAGGCGGAGGGCAAATTGCTGATTCTCGCGGATTCGGATTTGAGATTGTTTTCTCGGAGCCGCTTCGCGGCCCCATTGGCATTGGGTACGGCTGCCACTTCGGCCTCGGCCAGTTTGTGGCGGTGGAGGAAGCGTGCATTGTATGACTTTCAAATCTGACCGACAGAGGAGAGGGTGTGCATTACGACATTGAATTCAAACCAAGAGCGATCAAGGATCTTAAGGTATTGGCGCCTCGTGATCGGGGCAGGGTTTTGGCCAAAGTTGAAGCGCTGCAAACTGGCTTAGTGGGTGATGTCAAGCGCCTGACCAATTTCACGCCGGAATATCGGCTGCGCGTAGGGAGCTACCGTGTGCTCTTTGAGATAGAAGAGAGCAGGCTGATAATCTATCGCATTCTCCCTCGCGGAGAAGCCTATCGTTGACGATGAGGAGACTATGATGACGTTACATCCGGAGATTTTGATCAAAGACGGGAAAAAGCAATTCGCGGTGTTGCCGTATGAAGAGTTCGTGTCGCTCAAGGAACGTCTGGAGGAGATGGAAGACTTGCTGGAACTCCGCAAAGCAAAAAAAGCGGAGGGTCGGAAGCGCACGGTGCCGCTGGCACGGGTGAAGCGGCAGTTGAGTTGAGACAGGAGGCGAGTGAGTCGCGCCGGGCAACGGGTCCAACCGGATCAGCTAGACATCCGTTCATGAGAGACCTGTGGCAGCTTTGTCATACGCTGACTTGGAGGGTGCGTAACTTCTTGAGGCGCTTCAGATCCTCAATGCTTTCAAGATAGGTCTTGATGGCGTCTTTGATGTTCCCCAGAGCTTCTTCTTCGGTCTCTCCTTGAGAGACACAGCCTTTTAAGGTCGGACAGGAGACGACATAACCTCCGGCTTCGAGGTCTGGCTCGATGACGATGGGGGGCATTATAACAGAACGCTTGATCGACTCAGGCGTTGACGGTTCTTTGACAACTGAATATTTCCAGACCTCCGACCGATAGGGGTGTTATGGACACTGGATCACAGGGGCCATCCACGGGGGGCGACATCCCGTTGCTCCCCGCGCGGATGGTCAACGAATTTGCCTACTGCCCGCGCCTGGCCTATTTCGAATGGGTGGACGGCGAGTTCGCCGATAACGCGGAAACCACGGAGGGGCGATTTCACCACCGGCGCGTGGACCAGGCACCGGTCCGGAAATCGCGACAGACTGAGAATCAGGAGTCGGGAGAAACCACGATCCATCAGCGTTCCGTGTGGTTGTCTTCGGAGGGCCTCGGTGTGACGGCCAAGATCGACCTCGTCGAAGGCGAGGGGCAGGTCGTCGTTCCTGTGGATTACAAGCGCGGCAAACGTCCACATACGGCGCAAGGTGCCTGGGAACCTGAGCAAGTGCAGCTCTGCGTGCAGGGGTTGTTGCTCCGTGAGCAAGGCTTCACCTGCGAGCGTGGAGTGCTCTACTTCGTCGGTTCACGCGAGCGAGTGGAAGTGCTGTTCGACGAGGAGTTGGTCGCTCGGACGCGCGAATTTCTGGACGGCATGCGGACGATGACGCAGGCGACGGTTGCCCCGCCGCCCTTGGTGGACAGCCCCAAGTGCCCGCGTTGTTCGCTCGTAGGCCTCTGTCTTCCGGACGAGGTTGGCTGGTTACGGCAACCGCACAATGACGACTTGCCGGCGCTCCGGAAACTGATTCCTACCAATGACGATGCCTTGCCGCTCTATATACAGACACCCGGCGCGAAGCTGGGCAAAGACGGGGAGTGCTTGAAGGTCAAAGATCACGATGACGTAATCGGCGAGGCCAGGCTGGTCGAAACGTCGCAAGTCGTGCTGTATGGCGCGGTGCAGGTGAGCACGCAGGTGGTGCAGGAACTCTGTAAACGCAATATTCCGCTGGTGTACTGTTCCAGCGGCGGTTGGTTCTACGGCATGACGACCGGCTTGTTGCACAAACACGTGGAGCTTCGACGGCGGCAATACGCAGTCGCGGCAGATCGTGAACGCTGTCTGCAACTCGCGCGGCGATTCGTGCAGGCGAAGATTGCCAACTGTCGTACGTTGCTACGGCGCAATCACCGGGCGGCTCCGGATACCGTCATTCAGGATCTGAAAAACGATCACGCCCACGCCGGTACGGTGGAGTCTTTGGAATCGCTGCTGGGCGTGGAGGGCACCGCCGCCAGACGGTATTTCTCGGAGTTTGCCGGTATGTTGAAAGAGGCAGAGCCGGGGGCGCGGTTTGATTTCGAGGGGCGCAATCGGCGCCCGCCTCGTGACCCCGTCAACGCTATGTTGTCTTTGCTGTACTCCATGCTCGCGCGCGAATGGACCGTCACGCTGCAGAGTGTAGGGCTTGATCCGTATCTGGGATTCTATCATCAGCCTCGTTACGGGAGGCCGGCCCTGGCCCTGGACATGATGGAAGAGTTCCGGCCGCTCATAGCCGATTCCGCTGTCCTGACCGCTATCAACAACGGCGAGATTCAGCAGAGCGATTGGTTTGAGCGCATGGGATCGGTCACGCTCACACCAGAAGGCCGCCGTCGCTTGATCGAAACCTACGAGCGGCGCATGGGCCAGGAGATTACCCACCCGGTGTTCGGATATCAGATCAGTTACCGTCGAGTGCTCGAAGTGCAGGCCCGGTTGCTGGGCCGTTATTTGCTCGGAGAAATTCCTGAACTGCCCCCGTTTACCACAAGGTAAGACATGCGTCGCCACTACCTGGTCACCTACGATATCTGCGATGCCAAGCGTCTGCGGCGCGTGTTCAAGACCATGAAAGGCTTCGGCGCGCATCTCCAATTTTCCGTGTTCCAATGTGATCTGCCGGATATTGATCTGGTGCGAATGAAGGCCGCCTTGACGGAAATCATCGATCAGCGCGAAGATCAGGTGCTCATTATCGATCTGGGACCGACGGAGAGTCACCCGGTTAAGCGAATCGAGTCCATGGGCATCAAGGCCGAATGGGAAGAACGCCGGGCTCGCGTCATGTAAATTCTGCCGGTGAGCCTCGCGAGCGCTCTGGTGATGGAAAAACCTTCGGCAGCACTCGCGGCTCACAATTGATGCGAATCGGCAGAAACGAGTATGAATAATCACAGCAAGGAGGTGTCCCATCAGCGGAGAACGAACTTTGTGCCTGATTAAACGAGGCGCTCGCAACCTGCGCCAAAACACCAACGCCGACGGCCACTTGGCCGGGAGCTGATTCCACGGCTCAGATGCCGTGGCCCCATTGAAGCGCCCGCCAGAGCGACGGCGAGCGGTCCGTCTGCTTGGATTCCACGGCTCAGATGCCGTGGCCCCATTGAAGCCACCTCATACGGTGCGAGTAGCGCGTCCACTTCGGCGATTCCACGGCTCAGATGCCGTGGCCCCATTGAAGCTTCAGATTGAGCGCCTGGAGCTGCGCGCCATGGAGGATTCCACGGCTCAGATGCCGTGGCCCCAT
>CAUJJW010000103.1 GCA_963205105.1 Verrucomicrobiota bacterium
CGGCCTTCTCCCGGAGGGAGAAGGAGAACATGCGCCGCGGGTGTTGAAGGGCTGAGCCATGCGTTGGCTGGAACGAGTCGAGACGGCTCGGAAGGACGGAGTACAGGCAGGTCGCTGAGGGCAGGGCGCGACTCCCTCTCCCTCCGGGAGAGGGCCGGGGTGAGGGAGCCCGTTTCAACCCTCGCGATGGCTGACATGGGTAGGTTCATGAAGAGCCACCTGTTCGAAATCGACCTGCTCCCGGACCTCGAACCGGGGATTCCGGGGGGGCGGGACGCCTGCCCTGACGGAGGCCCGGAGGGCCGAAAGAACGGTAGCCCATGGCGTGAGCCATGGGTGTGGCGTTGTTTTGGATTTCGAGCCCCGGAGGGGCGATCAGAATCATCCGCGTTAGGGTTGGTATTGGGGGGAAGGCAGGATTTTCTGCCCGCCCCTCCGGGGCTTTGGTTTTTCTTTAGGGCCGTGTCCCCATGGCTCACGCCGTGGGCTAGGGTCTTGCCGCCCCGTCCGGGGCTGGAAAATGACGGTTCATGGGTAGCCACCTGTTCGAAATCGACCTGCTCTCGGACCTCGAACCAGGGATTCCGGGGGGCGAGACGCCCCCCTCTACGGCAGGCGGGACGCCCGCCGCTACGGACGACCGGTTCATGGGGTGGTCCTCGCCCGGTTCAGTGCCGCCTCCAGTTCCTGAACGCCGCCGGGATCCACCTGCATCCGAAGCCGTTTGAGTTCCGTCAGGTGCCTCTCGGCGGCGTCAAAATCACCTCGCTCAGTCGCCAAGCTGACCAGTCTCTCCAGGGTCGCGGGATGGATGGGGTCCGCGGTGTGGGCCTGGACGTACCTATTCCAGGCCGCATCACCGCGCTGGAGGTTGTGCCATTCGAGATCCCCCAGTTGAAGCAGCAAACCCACGTTGCCGGGTGCTCGTTCCAACGCCCGTTCCAACGCCAACACTGCCGAGGCATCGTCCTCCGAGGCCAGCCAGGCATTGGCTTCTGCCACATGCGCCTCAGGTAACTGCGGTGCCAGGGCAACCGCACGCCGCGCCAATGTCAAAGCTTCGGAACCATTCCCCATCATCGCCACGATTTCCGCCGAAGCCGCCAGCAGTCCCACATCGTCCGGCATGGTCCGTCGGGCATCATCCAGCACCCCCGCCGCGGCCGCCGGGTCTCCAGCGACCGTGAGGGCCCGAGCCAGACGAACAATCACGGACACGTTGGTGGGATGATAACTCCGGGCCTGCCGAAGCTGGTGGATCGCTTCGCCGAATTGATTCTGCGCCAGAAGCACATCGCAGCGCTCAAACTGATCCGGCAACAGCCGCATGTGATCGAGCGCGCGGCTCGACCAGTCGTCCGGCATCGGACCCACCGTGGGGGATCCCCCCGCCGCGAGAGCGGTCGCCGCCTCCTCAGAACGTCCCAGTGCACGGTAGGCCTGGCCCAGCAGGTGGTAGGCGCTCCTCGCATAGGGATCGAGCCTCACCGCACGTTCCAAGGGTTCGACCGCCTCGACATGCCGGCCCTGCCGCACACGCGCCTCTCCCACACCCGCCCAGCCTCGCCATTCGGTCGGCTTCAATTCCGCCACCTTGGCGAAGGCAGCCTCCGCGACGATGAGTTCACCCGCCGCCACCCGCGCCACCCCCAACCGATACCAGGCAGGAGCGGCGTCGGGAAAACGTTCCACCACGTGTTCGAGCTCCTTGACTGCACCCGGGGCGTCGCCGGTCTCCTGCAACGCCACCGCCGCGTACATCCTGGGAAGCGGTCCTGCGTCGCCGAGTTGAATGGCATCCAAAAAACAACCTCGTGCTTCGCCCCACAACCCATTCACCGCCAGGGCAAGCCCCAAGTCCGAGCGGCGTTTCCCCTCGAACGGCGATGCCGCCGCCTGTTGGGCGAGCGCGATGAGATGGGCACGAACCTGGGGATCCAAGCTGCCCAGCTGGGAAGGTGCAGGGATGGGCGGAGGCGTCCGACCGGGCAGCCAACCGCGTCCGATGACGAGGCCCAGCGCCACCAACACGAGGATGCCTAGTCCAACCCGCCAGACCCGTGCTCCCGAGCGGCCACGGACAACCAGAGTTGGGCCTTGTGACGACGTTGGATTCACCTTCGACACCGTTTCCTGGTCCACCAAAGCAAAATGGTTCGCGCGAACGCGAACCATTCTGCAAATCCGTTGGCAGGGAGCGTCTGGCGCGCCCGAGGTTCAGAACCGGGTGGGGTTCGTGGCCTTCAAGGTCGAACGCTCTTGCAGCCAGTCCACGTCACGGTTGTTGGGCGACGGCTGCCCGAGCGGCAGAAGTTGGCCGAACTTCAACACCGGCGCGGTACGTCCATCGACCCACTTGCGGATCTCCGAATGTCCATCCGCGAAGGACAGGCCGCCCGCCCGGTTGTGATAGGTGGCGGGATAATCGACGATGATGTGACCGGCAGACCGCTGCGGGTCGTAGGAATTCATGTCCACCGCGAACCACCCGTCGTTGATCGAGTCTTCGCGCTCGTCGATGAAGACCCAGGTCTTGGAGGGCGTCTGGATGTCGGTGGCCTTGAGGAATTGACGATAGCCACCCGTGTACGGGCGATTCTCACTGCCGGAGCTCCCATTGAAGCGGGTGCCCACGTAGGCATTCATCGAGACCGAGCGAACGCGAGGAGACCCGGTGCGTCCGCGGCTCAAGCTGCGGTCGGCAGGGCACTTGTAGATGCCGGGAGCCTGGCTGTACTTCCCGATCTGCGAGTTTAGGAGGACTTGGAAATTCGTGTTGTCGTTTCGAAACGCGGAGTTGTCCAGCCAGCCCACGGCCCAGGTGCGGTTCGTGTTGCTGAAGTTCTGGGCGTCGCCGCCGTCCAGATTGCCGGGCAACCGGTCGTCGTTGTCGCCCTGATACAACGTCCAAGCCAGAGCCAACTGCTTGCCGTTGCTCAGGCACAGAATGCCTTGGGCCTTGGACTTTGCCTTCGCCAAAGCCGGCAACAGCATGCTGGCCAGAATGGCGATGATCGCGATGACGACCAAAAGCTCAATGAGGGTGAAGGCCCGTTGTTTCCGGGTTTCTTGGGTGCGCAAAAGAGAGTGCATGGGCTGTTAAGCGGCGTTCGCTCGAGTGATCTGCCGATTAAAATCACGCCAACCCCGCCGATCGCAAGCCCGGAATCGGGACGTGCGGTCATTCGCACAGTCTTGCTGGTCCCGGAAGCCTCCCCCGCAAGCCAAGACCCAGGTACCGGGCCACGACTTACCGTGAACCCTTCCCTGCCCCCCGCGCGATCGTTGGACACACGTTCCGGCCCGCCGGACGGCTCAAACCCTCGCCTGCTCCGCCACAATCAGTTCCTCCAGCTTCCTCGTGTCAGCGGCAAACGACCGGATGCCTTCCGCCGTCTTCTCAGTCGCCATCGCATCCTCGTTCATCAGGAAACGAAACCGAGGTTCATCCAGCGCCCATCGATCCATCTGGCACGACCGGGCGGAGTCCGGCCCCAGTTTGCGCTCCACGGGTGCTTCCGATCCCTGAAGTTCCCCCAGCAGTTGCGGGCTGATCGTCAGCAGATCGCATCCCGCCAACGCCAGAATTTCGCCCGCGTTGCGGAAGCTCGCGCCCATCACTTCCGTCGCGTGCCCGAACTTCTTGTAGTACCCGTAGATCGCCCGCACCGATTGAACTCCCGGATCTTCTTCCGGCCCGAAATCGCGCCCCTGCTTGGCCTTGTGCCAGTCCAGGATGCGCCCCACGAAGGGCGAGATCAGCCGCACGCCGGCCTCCGCACACGCCACCGCCTGGGGCATGCCGAACAGCAGGGTCAGGTTGCAGTGAATCCCCTCGCGCTCAAGGGACTCCGCCGCGCGAATCCCTTCCCACGTGGACGCGATCTTGATCAGGACCCGCTCACGATCGATCCCCAGTTGCTGGTAGCGCCCGATGAAGGCACGCGCCTCCCCCACCAGCGCCGCCGTGTCGAACGCCGAGCGCGCATCGGTCTCGGTCGAGACCCGCCCTGGAATGATCGCGAGAATCTCCCGCCCGAATTGCACCAGCACTTCCTGCACAATCCGCGCCATCGCCGCCTTCCCCGTCAACCCTGGTGAAGTCCCTTCCCGGATGGCCCGGCGCAACACTTCGCGGTATTCCGGCTTTGCCGCCGCCTTCAGGATCAACGTTGGATTGGTCGTCGCATCCCGGGGCTCAAAGGCCCGGATCGAATCGAAATCCCCGGTATCGGCCACCACCGTGGTCATCTGCTTCAACTGCTCCAGGCTGTTCATAGCTCCACCCTGGCCGACGCACGTGAATATTCAACCTCGCCGACGGATCCTTCTGCTGGCACTTCCCCCGCCACCCCGCCTACCGTTGGCCAAGATCACCCCGTATGCGCTTTCCTTCCCGAATCCTGCCCTGGACGTTGGTCACCGCCACTGCTGCGATCGTCGCGGTGCAGGCTTTCGCGGAACAAACCGGAACGCCTCGCCGTGTTCTTGGCGCCGATGATTCCACCCGGCGCCTGGCTATTCTCGGCGCCGACGGCACGGTCGAGTGGGAGCATCCCGTCGGCCCCATCCATGACGCCTGGGTGTTGCCCAACGGCAACGTCCTCTTCCAAACGAATTGGACCCAAGTCGTCGAACTCAACCCCGACAAGAAGATCGTCTGGCAGTACGACGCCGCCACCCGCAACGGCAACCGCGGGAAACGGGTCGAAGTCCACGCCTTCCAACGCCTGGAAAACGGCCTCACCCTGATCGCCGAATCCGGCCCCGCCCGACTCATCGAGGTCGACGCCGCGGGCGTCATCCAGCACGAGGTGCGGCTTCGGGTCGATCATCCGAATCCGCACAGCGACACCCGGCTCGTGCGCAAACTCGCCAACGGCCACTACCTCGTTGCCCACGAAAGCGATGGTTGCGTCCGCGAGTATGACGCCCGGGGAACCGTGGTCTGGGAGTTCGAAGTGCCCCTGTTTGGGAAGGAAAAGAAAGGCGGCCACGGACCCGAGGCATTTGGCAATTCGGTGTACAGCGCCATCCGCCTGGCCAACGGCAACACCCTCATCGGCACCGGCAACGGACACAGCGTGCTCGAGGTGAATCCCGCCAAGGAAATCGTGTGGAAGGTGGAGCAGAACGACCTGCCTGGCATCACCCTCGCCTGGGTCACCCGCGTGGATCGGTTGCCCAACGGAAACACCCTGATCGGCAATTGCCACGCCGGCCCCCACCAACCGCAGTTCGTCGAAGTCACCCCCGGGAAGAAGGTCGTGTGGACCTTCAAGGACCACGTGGTCTTCGGCGATTCCATGCCCGTCCAGGCGGCGCTCCCATGAACCGCAGGTCCGCACCTCCGATCGTCCGACTTGTCGCCATCACCTGGCTGTTCGCGTGGCTGCCCGCGTCCGCGCCCGCCGCCGATGCCCAGGCCGACAGCACGGAGTTCTTCGAGAAACGGGTTCGACCCGTCCTCGCCGACCACTGCTATTCCTGCCACTCCAGCCGCGCTGAGAAGCTCAAGGCGGGCTTGTTCCTCGACTCAAGGGACGGCCTGTTGCAGGGCGGCGACCTTGGACCTTCCGTCATTCCGGGTAATCCCGATCAGAGCCTGCTCATCCGGGCCATTCGTTACACGGATTCGGACCTCCAAATGCCCCCCAAGAACGGGAAATTGTCGGAGCGCCAGATCGCCGACCTGACCCAGTGGGTGCGGGCGGGAGCACCATGGCCGGAGGAGGCATCGACGACCCCGACGCGCGTGGCTCGCACGGGCATGACGATCACCGACGAGGACCGCGCCTGGTGGGCCTTTCAGCCCATCCGACATCCCGAGCTGCCGTCCGCCGCTCCAGGCGAACCGGTCCCCCATCCCGTCGACGCCTTCATCGACGCGACGCTGGCTTCCAAAGGTCTGAAGCCGAACCCGCCGGCCACCGCGCGTGAGAAGATCCGGCGGGTTTACCTGGACTTGTTGGGTCTGCCGCCCACCCCGGAAGAAGTGGAGGCGTTTGAATCGGATCCATCACCCGAAGCCTGGTCACGATTGGTGGATCGTTTGCTCGCACGTCCGCAATACGGTGAGCGCTGGGCCCGTCATTGGCTGGACGTGGTGCGCTTCGCACAGAGCAGCGGCTATGAGCGCGACGGTGAGAAGCCCCTCGCCTGGCGATACCGGGACTACGTGGTCCAGGCCTTCAACGAGGACAAGCCCTACGACCAGTTCGTGCGGGAACAAATCGCCGGGGACGAAATGGAGCCGTACCGCCGCGATGCGGTCATCGCCACCGGGTTTCAACGTCTCGGCGTCTGCGACGATGAACCCGACGACCGGCGCATGGCCGAGTACGACGAACTGGACGATGTGCTTTCCACCACGGGCAGCGCTTTCCTTGGACTCACCGTGGGCTGCGCCCGGTGCCACGACCACAAATTCGATCCCATTCCCCAGGCCGACTACTACCGGCTGCTCGGGTTTTTTCGAAACCTTCGCCTGAACGAAGGCGCGCGTTACTCGCTCGACTCGGGGAACTACCTTCCGCTGGCCGAACCCGAGAAGGTGCAGGGTTGGCAGACCGTTCGCGAGACACGCCTGCGCCGACTCCAGGAGAACCTGGCGGTCGCCACGGAACCTTCGATCAAGGAGGAGCTTTCCAAGGCCATCGAAGCGACCCAGGCCGAACCCGCTCCCTGGGAGTGGACCCTGGGAGTTCGCGACCGCGGCCCGGTCGCGCCCCCAACTCATCTGCTCGTGCGTGGCAACGCCGCCACCCCGGGTTCGGAGGTCCAACCCGGTTTCCTCGCGGTCCTCTCGAACCCGACCTCCGGGGATGTGTCGCCTCGGGTTCCTGCCGGATACGGACGTCGCCTCGTGCTGGCGAACTGGATCGCCAGCCCCGACAACCCGCTCACCGCCCGGGTGTTGGTCAATCGGATCTGGCATCATCACTTTGGGCGGGGACTTGCCCGGACCCTCTCCGACTTCGGCCGTGCCGGTACGCCGCCATCCCACCCCGATCTGCTCCAGTGGCTTGCTGCGGACTTCATCGCCCACGGTTGGTCGATCAAGCACCTGCACCGCCGACTGCTGAGTTCAGCGGTCTACCAGCGTTCTTCGCGCGCCGACCACGCAGACAACGTCGCCACCGACCCGGGCAACGACCTGTATTGGCGCCAGAATCTGCGGCGACTGGAGGCGGAAGCCATGCGCGACACCTTCCTGAACATCTCCGGTGAACTGAATCCGCGCATGGGGGGACGCGGCTTTTTTCCACGATTGAGCGGCGAGGTGCTGGCCGGCCAATCCAGGCCAGGACAGGACTGGGAGATCTCGGATCGCGCCGAACTATCCCGCCGCACCCTCTACACGTTCGTCCGGCGGTCCATGATGGTGCCCATCCTGGAAACGTTCGATTACAGCAACACCTCCTCACCTCTGAGCGAACGCCCGACCACCACCGTGGCTCCCCAGTCCCTCCTGCTCCTGAATGATGCTTTTCTCCAACAACAGGCCCAGGCATTGGCAGCCCGTTTGGTCCGGGAAGCCGGGGACACCGCCGACGCCCGGGTGCGGCGCGGTTTTCAACTCGCCGTTGGCCGACTCCCGACCGACACCGAGACCCACCTCGCCCGCGACTTTTTGCAGCGTCAGCAGAGCCAGTTCGAGGATCTCCGCCCACGGCTAACCTTTCGTCCTGACGTGCCGCTCTCGCTGTCGTTGGACTACATGGGCAAACTTCAGCCGGAACAGTTCCTCGTCGGACCCGCGAAGGGGTGGCGCTATTTCCGCGGCAAATGGTCGGGGGCCTATGAGAGCATCCGAACCCTGGATCGCGATCGGGGTCCGTTTGCGCTTTGGCAGGGCACAGCGGCTTCGGATTGTGTGGTGGAAGCCCGGCTGCTGCCCCACACGGCGTTTGAGGCGGGGGGTCTCCTGTTTCGCGCCACGGCGCAGGACGACTCGGCGAGCGGCTACGAACTGCTGATTGAACCCCGCGAACAGCGGCTGCGCTTGCGCCGACACACGGACGCCGTGGTCACCCTGGCCACCGCGCCCGTGGGGATCTTCGAGGGCCAACCCTTGTTCGTCCGCGTGGAAGCCGCGCACGCCCGTATCCGGGTCTGGGCAGGTGGCGCTTCCCGACCCCTCATCGACGTCCTGGACCCTTCGCCGATCCTTGCGCCAGGCCATGTGGGTGCGCGCGCGTGGGGTGCAGCCTTGAGCGTGGATGACCTGATCGTTCACACCTCGGACGGCGGCACCGTGCGCGTTCGTGACGCCGCCCAGGACCCGCCTGCGAGCCGGGCCCTTCAGGCCTTTTGCCTTCTGCTGCTGAACCTCAACGAAGTCGTTTACATCGAGTAGCCATGAACAACGGCCGTCCTTCATTCAATCCGTGCCGCGGGACCCGTCGGGAGTTCCTCTGGGAAATGGGCGCCGGGTTTACCGGACTCGCATTAAGCGCGCTGCTCGATCGGGAAGGGTTCTTCACGCCGCGCGCCGGTGCGGCGTCGCCCTTGTTGGATTCCCTCGCCCAACCCACGCCGCCCCCTCGCATCCGCGCGAAGTCCTGCATCTTCCTGTTCATGTACGGAGGGCCGTCGCAGATGGATCTGTTCGACTACAAACCCGAACTCCAGCGGCGCCATGGTCAGACCGCGAACCTCGAACAACGCCGCCGTTCCGTTCAGGCCGGCAAGCTGCTCGGCTCCCAGCGCACCTTCCGACAGCATGGTCAGTCCGGCCAATGGTGTTCCGATGCCCTTCCCCATCTGGCCACCCAGATGGACAAGATCGCGGTCATCAAGTCGCTCTACTCGGACAGCTTCGCCCATGGCTCCGCGATGCTGCAGATGAACAGCGGACGGATCATCCAGGGGCATCCTTCCATGGGGTCTTGGTTCAGTTACGGCCTCGGCACGCTGAACCAAAACCTGCCTTCCTACGTCGTCATGCTTGACCCGCGTGGAGGGCCCATCAGTGGCGCCGCCAACTGGTCCGCCGGCTTCATGCCCGCCTCCTACCAGGGCACTGTCTTCCGCGCCAGCGGACAGCCGATCCTGAACCTGGACTCCGCCGCCGGACTGACCCCGCCCATGCAGCGGGATCTCATCAACACCGCCAACGCCCTCAACGCCCAACACCTGGCCAGGCACCCGGGTTATTCGGAACTCCAGGCCCGCATCGCCAGCTACGAACTCGCGTTTCAACTTCAGAGTGCAGCGCCCGAAGCGCTGGATCTCACCCACGAATCCGAGGCCACCCGGGAGATGTATGGACTGAATGATCCCCGGACCGATCACCCACTCGCCCTCGGGCCCGCGCCCTTTGGCCGCCAATGCCTCATCGCCCGACGGTTGGTCGAGCGCGGGGTCCGTTTCATCCAGGTTTACCATGGCGGCGGACACCAGCAGCAGAACTGGGACGCCCACAACGGCGTCGAGGAAAACCTCAAGATTCATTGCCCCGAGATCGACAAGCCCATAGCCGCCCTGCTCCAGGACCTCGAACAACGCGGTTTGCTGGAGGAAACCCTGGTGGTCTGGGGCGGTGAATTCGGCCGCCAAGCCCTGGTCCAGGGAGCCGGCGACGGCCGCGACCACAACCCGAAAGGCTTCACCTACTGGGTCGCCGGCGGCGGCGTCAAGGGCGGCACCAGTTACGGTGAGACCGATGAACTCGGCCACGAAGCCGCCGTCAACAAACACCACATCCGCGACCTGCACGCCACCCTGCTCCACCTCATGGGCCTGGATCCGAACCGGCTCACGTACTTTTACGGTGGCCTGAACCAGAAACTGACCGGCGTGCTGGATGCGGAGGTGATAAGAGGGCTGCTAGGATAGGGAGGGAGTGGTGGGACGTGTGGGACCTGTGGGTGGAGTCTCTCGGTATCTTCCACAGGTCCTACAGGTCCTACTCGTCCCATAGGTCCCACTCCCTCCCCCCACTCCCTCCCCCCCTCTCCCGCCCTCACCTC
>CAUJJW010000104.1 GCA_963205105.1 Verrucomicrobiota bacterium
ATCGCCCCTCCGGGGCTTCGGAATTCCCTCGGGCGTTGTCCCCACGGCTCACGCCGTGGGCTAGGGTTCTCCCGCCCCGTCCGGGGCTGGGAAATCGGCCGGTTCATGGAAAGCTCCCTGTTCAAAAACGACCGACTCACGGGCCATGAACCGGGAAGGAGCGTTTTCCAGGAATTGGCAACGTATTGGGACCATGAACCGTGGAGCGAGGAATGCAGCGAGCGGCCCTCACCCCGGCCCACTCCCGGAGGGAGAGGGAGAATATTTCCCGCGGGTTTCGAAGGGTTGGGCCGGGTGTTGGCTGGAACGGGTCGCGACGGCTCGGACGGCTGGAGTTCAGGCCTGTCGCCGCAGGTGATACGCGGCTCCCTCTCCCTCCGGGAGAGGGTTGGGGTGAGGGAGCCCGTTTCAACCCTCGTGACGGCTTGCATCAAGGGTTCACGCAGAGTCATTCCTGGCGTGCCCGAGGTTCTGCGCGTGAACTCCATTCGTCTCCTCGGATTCGGCTACGGCGCCTCCAGCAGCGCGTGCAACTGGTCCAGAACCTGCAGGGACTCTCCATGAATCAAGGGCGCAATCTGCGGTCCGCCCGAGTTGACCTCGCCATAGGGCGCCTCTTTGCGGCCGTAGGTGAACGGCGGTTCGGTGTCCCATTGGGTGCGCGGCACGATGTAGCCGATTTCGTCGTTCGCCAGGTTCGCCACCAGATTCACCACGCCCTTCATCCGACTGCGCAACGGCGGCACTTCCAGCGGTTTTCCCGGATAATCGCCGCCGGAGGGAGCCTGCACCCCACCATCCACAATCTCCGGATACACCTCGCCCGGTATCAGCAGCATCTCGAGACCGCCCACCCGCAGCACACCCACCTCCGTCCGAGCCGCACCCTCGAACCATCCGGGATGAATCAACCCGAGCATGATGGGGTATTTGAAGGTGCCTTCGATAGGAGCGAACACCGACCGTGTCACCACCGCGACCCGATGGTCGGTCACCCGCTGGGCGCCAGGTCCGCGCAACAGCGCCGCCGCCTTCAGCGCGAGATTCTCACCCAAGGCGCGGGTCTTCCCCGGGCCGTTCTCCCGGTGCAGGTCCTTGCCGTTCCGATCGGGCACTTCCAGGCCCAGCGGCGTCATCAAGCCGCCGACCGGCCCCTGAACATACACGCACGTCCCGCCAAACCCCGGCATGCCGTTGTCCCCGCTCAGCCCGTGCTCCATGGCCAGTCGGGTGAAGTGCGGAAAATCCGAACTGATCAACGGGTTGTTGCCTCCCATCGCCTCCGGGTGGTTGCCCCAGGAAACCAGCGTGGCAATTGTCTCGTCGGTGCCCACCCGGGTGAACCGCGCCACGCCCAATGTCCGGTCATAGACCAGAGGCGGGCGCGAATCGCGGACAAATCCCTGCGGCGGCAGGTCTGCACTCACCAGGGTCGCTTCGGCGGGTTCGAGGTTCTTGACCGCGTCCTTCACCGCCTCCTGCGCCTGACGCATCACCCAGTCGACGTACTTCGCGTTGAACTTCGAGAGCAACGGGTGATGGCTCCAGATGCCCATGGTGTCCGGACCGTTGTGGGTGTGGGTGGAGCTGAAGGCCACATACCGGACGGTGGGCGCCGAAGCCGCCAATTCGAGCCGCGCCTGAATGAAGCGCTCGTGGGTCAACCCCACGCAGTCGATGGACACCACCGCCACCACCGTGTCCTGGTGCCGGAACGCCAGCGCCCGCGCCCACAGCGGATCCTGAACGCCCTGCGCCGGTCGGTTGACGTGGAAGCCGCCCAACCAGACGAAGTCGAAGGTCCCGTTTCCGTTTCGATCCTCCCAGGTGTCTCCCTTGTCCGGTTCGAAGCGGCTGTTCCCATCCGCATCCCGCCAGGTGTCGAACTCCTGCAGGTTTGGCGTGATTTCCCGCACCCCCACCCCGACGTGCAGCGGTGAACCGGCCTCCGCTGCCGGCGCTGAGACGAACGCCGCATCCGCCCGATAGTCGCGGTAGGGGCCGATCATCCTCCATCGAACCCACAAAACACCCGCCACGACCGCCAAGGCCGCACACACCCCCAGACCGCTCCAGAAAGGGTGGCGACGAAAAAAGGAACTCATGGATGTGCCCTCAATCCACCGCGATCCGGTAGAGAAGCCTCGGGGCGTCCCCCGAGTCATGGCGGAATTCCAGCCGCCCCTGGGCGTCAGGAACAGCCGTCCCGACCGTGGTCCAGGTCTTCAGGTCCGCCGAGGCCTCCAATCGATGCGTCAAACCAGGGAAACCCGTTGCAGTCAAAACACCCATCCCCGGCAAGGAGCCCTCCGGCTGGTAGCTCAGCACCAGTCCGGTCGAGCGGAACACCACGTTGGTGGCATTGGCAACCAAAGGGATCTGCACCAACCGGGGCGTGAAACCCACCCCACCGCCAGCGATGGCCACCGTGTAGAACCCCGAGGGCAATGGCCCAAATTGAAACGCCCCCGAAGCATCGGTCGTCTGCCGCAGATCACCGACTTCCAGCACCACGCCCGGAATTCCCACCGTGCCGGAGCCAACCAGAACCTTCCCCTGGATCACAAAAGACGACGCCCCTGCTTCCATGGCGCCGATGTCCGGCCCAAGCCCCGCCGGTCGCGGAAGTCCCCGCTGGTCTTCCGTTGTCGCTGAAGTTCGATCCGCGGTGTCGATGGCCAGACTGCCAGGGGCTAAAAGAAATCCCGGCGTCGTGAGACTTGTCCAGACTCGGAACTCGGTGAACCCGGGACTTGCGGAATACAGCGAGCCGGCCACCGCCTGACCGGTTCCCCGGTCGGAGTAGAGGTTATGCCCCAGATCTTGCACGTCGCCGTCCAGAGTGGAGAGATCGCCCGCCGCGACCACGATCGAGTTTTGCACCGACACCGTTCCGCCGTCCGCCGCGATCCCGCTGCCGGCGGCATTGCCGTCACGGCCTGCGGTACCGGGAAGAGCCGCGCCCCCGGCTCCGCCGGCGCCGTTGGTCAGGGAGTTCCAGGCGAGGGTCACATGCGTCAGGGCCAGACTTCCTTTTCCGTGAATCGCGCCACCCAAAGCATTACCGCCCGTGCCGCCTTTGCCCGAAATGAACTGCCCGGCAGCGCCCGCACCCCCGGCCCCGCCCACCACGATGTTGGTGACGAACGAGGAATTGATCACCGCGCCGGTCGACCAGGACGCCAGCGCACCACCCCAGGCGTGCCCGCCCGGGGCACCTTCCTTGCCGATGCTCACCGAGGGAGCGCCGGCCGGGGCCGCACTGCCGGCGGTCACGGAATTGGTGGCGAACGAACTGCGCACCACCCACAGCCAGCCCTCGGTATGGATGGCTCCACCAGCGGCGTTGGCACCACGGGAGCCATGGCCGCTGCCCAGCACGGAACTGTCCGATCCACCCTGCCCTCCGGCACCGGCTGTGACGGCGTTGTTGGCGAAAAAGGTGTTGGTCACCGTCAAACGGCTGCCGGCGGTGCCATGAATCGCGCCCCCATAAGCCTCGGCCCCCGGAGCGCCGTCGCCACCGATCCCATTGGCCCAGGTTCCGGTGCCGCCATCGCCGCCATCGCCGCCTCGCCCTCCCTGTGCGGCGTTCGACGACAGAATGCAGTCGAGGAGGGTGGCCTCACCGGCGTTGTAAATGGCTCCGCCGTAGCCCGGTAATCCCGGCGACCCCGCCCGTCCGTTGCCGCCCACGCCAAAGCGGCTTTCCCCGGCCGCACCATCGGCACCATCGGGACCCACCGCCTTGCACGCCGAGAAGACCACGTTGGAGGCGACCAAGATTCCCTCGTTGTAGACGCCTCCGCCGTTGGTGGAGAGCCCTTCCCGGATGACGCAATTCCGGATTTCGAAACGGATACCGGGGAGAACGTGGAAGGGCCGTCTGAGGCTGGCACCGGACAACGTGGCCAACCGGCCGCCGGCAACCGCGCCTTCGAGCAGGGTGTCGGCCGCGATGAGGATCGGAATCTCAAGCGTCAGGGTTTCAGGGAACGTCAACTGCACCCGCCCGCCCCCCAGAAGCGCCTGCAAGAGGGCAGCGGTGGAGTTGGTGGCGACGGTGCCTTCGCCGCGAACTTCGCGGAACCCGGAACCCAGGAGAGCCAGGATCGCGACGACCACGCCCCATCCGCGGGCGAATCGCCGGCACCACCCCAACCGACCCGAAGCTCCGACGATGACGACAGAACGACGCATGGGCACCCGCTCCCTTCTGGTTTCAGGATTCAGTCGACCTCAGACCTCAGACATAGGACGCCACGATTTCGATTTCCACCTGGGCGCCGCGCGGCAGCGCAGCCACCTGCACGGTGGAGCGGGCCGGGTAATCGGACACGAAATAGCGCTGGTAGACCTCGTTCATCGCCGCGAAATCGGCGAGTTGCGTCATGAAGACCGTGCTCTTGAGCACGTGGCCGAAGTGAAGCCCCTGATCCTCCAGAAGAATCCGGATGTTTTCGAGAACCCGTTCGGTCTGAACCCGGATATCGCCGTTCACCAGTTGGCCGGTGGCCGGGTCCAGGGGGATTTGGCCGGAGCAGAACAGCAGATCTCCCGAGCGCACCGCATGGTTGTAGGGACCCACCGGCGCAGCGGCACGGGCGGGACGGAGAATGGTCTTCACTTTTTTTCCTCGTACCAGGCCATCTGGATCATCTCGAGGACCTTCTCGTTCGAGGCATCCGCGGCATCCCCGAAGTCTTCGAGCTCACACACCATCTTGTGCAGCTTCGGAAAACTCAGCCTCAACGGATCCATGTCCGGATACTTGTCCATCAGGGCCCAGGCGAGCTCGTCGCTGTCTTTCCAGGTCAGTTTCATAAATCTAGGTATGTCTTTCGTCGGTTCGTCACGTCGGTCCCCGGGGACCGGTGCCTAGCGTTGCCGATCCCGCTTGCGACGGCTGCTCTTCTTTTCGGAGGTCGCCGAGTCCGGCACCGAGTTGGTGTCGGTGATGATGACGCCGAGGCGTTCCGCCATCTCCGCTTCGTCGCTTTGGAACTCGCGCACGGCGGCGGCGGCGTTCGGCAGCGAACGACGCTCCACCTCGGCGAGCTTCGAGGCCTCCTCGGGCGTGTTCAGAATCGTCGGGCGGATCAGCACGATCAGTTCGGACCGTTGCTTGAAGTCGTTCTTGCTGCGGAACGCCCAACCCAGGAGCGGGATGTCCTTGAGCCAGGGCACACCGCTGGTGGAATCCGTCCGCCGATCCGTGATGAACCCGCCCAGAATCACCGGCTCCCGGTCGCGAATCGACAGCACCGCGCTCGCCGACCGGGTCCGAATCGTCGGAATCTCATCCTGCCCGACCTTGGTCGTCGGCCCCAGCTGGTCGATCACCTGTTCCACCTCAAGGGTCACGATGCCGTCAGGGGTGATGTAAGGGGTGACGTTCAGCCGCGTGGTGACTCGCTTTTCCTGGTAGGTCGTGAAGGGCGTGCTGCCAACACCACCGCCGAAGTACGGGGAACTGCTCTGCGGGTACGGCACGGTGTCGCCGATTTCAAACATGGCCGGCTCCGCGTGGGTGGTCTGGATGCGCGGCCGCGCCAGCACCTTCGCACGGCTGTCCGTCGCCAGGGCCTTGATCGCCACCGCGAAATCGTTCTTGTACTGCCCGAAGTAACTGAACCCGGACGGGAACAGCGCCGAGATGATGTTGGTGGCGATATTGGCGTCGTTGATCGACCCGCCCGTCCCGGCCCAGTCCCCGAATTGTTTCGGGTTCTGCACCATGCTGACACCGAAGTCCTTCCCGTTCTCCAGGCTCACTTCGAGAATGATCGACTCGATCAGCACCTGGGCCAGCAGCGTGTCGATCTTCGCCACGATGTTGGTCAGCATCTTGAAATCCTCCTTGTTGGCGTAAACCAGCAGCGAGTTGGAACGCATGTCCGGAATGATCCGGGCGTCCGCGAGCAGGTTGTACTGGGCGCCACCGCCGGAAGCCGCCGAACTCACCGAGCGCAATCGGTCCGCGAACGAACTCCGCGCCGCTCCGGGCGAGGTCATGCCCCCCACCCCGGTCCGCGACGCCGCCGAACCCAGGTTCGATTGCTGGGGATTGAATTGCGACCCCACTCCACCGACGCCACCCACGCCACCCACGCCGCCCGCGCCGGCTCCGGAGCGAAAACCGCTGGCCCGGCTGGAACGGGTGCCCGCCCCGCCACCGCCCTGCCCGGTCACGACACTGCTCAGCGTTTCATAGATTTCGTCCACTTTTCCGTAACGGATGGGGATGACCTCAAGCTTGTAGTCGAGCTCCACCGTCACATCGAGTTCCTTGATCAGTTCCACCATGCGTTTCACGTTCGCGGCCATGTCGCGCAGGATGAAGAAATTCTGGTCGTCGAACACCAGCACCGGATTCGCCACCTTGGTCGATGCAAATTGCTGAACGGCCTGGGCGATGTCGCCGGGTTTGACCTTCGTCACCTTCACCAGCTTGGTCACGAACTGGCCCAGTTCCGAAAATTGTTCGGTGGGCGTGTCCGATGCCTGGGCGCCTTCCAGCACTGCCTGCTGGCTCGGGACCACCTTCACGAATTTTTCGCCCACCGGAAGCACCGAGATGCCGTTCAACGCCAGAACCGCATTCAAAGCTTCAATCGCTTCTTCCCGTGTCAGATCGGTGAACTTCAGATTGATCGGCCCTCCCGCCAGGGTCGCCGGCCGCAGCAACACCCGCCGCACCAAGCCGGCATAGAGATCCAAAGCCGTTTCGAGGGGAGCTCCCGGAAAATTCAGGGTCACCAAGTCCCCTTCTTCCAGATTCGCCGCGTCTTCCGGTGTCAGCCCCACATCCATGTCCTCATCCGCGGCCGCACCGCCAGGGCCTCCCGGAGGCCCCCCCGCCGGCCCGCCTCCCGGAAAACCAGGTCGCGGCCCGCCTGCCGCGCCCGCTGCGCCCGCCACCGGCGGGAAGGCACCACCCGCCGGACGGGTGGGAGACGGAATCGGACCCGTGCGGATGCGTGAGGGAATGGTGGTGACCGTGTTGCTGACCGCGGTTCCCGTACCTGCTGCCGCAGCGGCCGCAGCGGCCCGCGCCGCCGCCAGTCCCGCCGTCGCCGGCATGGGCCGCGCCGGAGCCGGCGTGGGAAGGGTAGTCGGCGTCGGCGTCGGACTCGGGACCCCCGCCGGAGGCGCAACGGCCGCGGCGGCACCTTCGGCGACCGCTGGTGTGAGCGCGCTGGGTGTGACGACCGACGGCACCGGGGTTTCAGGCACCTCAGCTGTTTGGGCTCCCACCCGGGCGCCGATCAACACCACCGCGAGGGCCAGCCATCGCGGCGGCCGTCGGAGGATTTGAAGAATCGCGTTCATGTCAGGATCAAGAAAGTGGGTCGCGGGTCGGAATCGACGTGGAATGCATCAGTTCGTCGGAAGCACCGAGGTGCGGGTGGCGTTGGTCCGGACCGCGGTGCGCGCGGAGGGAAGCGGGAGGTTGGTTCGGGAAGAGGCGCCAGCCGGCGGATTGGTCCGTGGTGCGGTGGCGGGCGCGGCGGCGGATCCCGGGGATTTCGGCGCTGCGGGTGTGTTGGTCGCGGCCTTCTGAACGCTGGCCACCAGTTTGAGGTTGCCGATCAGGTTGGTCTTTCCCTGCGACCGTGAATCGTAGTTGCCCGGGGTGAGGGTGAGTTCCTTGACCCGGATGGTGGAATTGCTGGCGCCCACCCGGTGGAGGAAATCGACGAACTGTTGTTCGGTTCCGCCGGCGCCCTGGAGCGTGATCCCGATGGCTTCAAAGAAGGCGTTGGTGTTCTGGTTGCCACGCTCGGGAAGCACTTCACCCCACCGGGGAACCATCAGGCCCACCTCGCGTGCCATGCGCTCCATGTCGCTTCGAAAGGCGATGCGCTCCTCGCCGACGGGCAGGACGGATCCCTCCGCCTTCAGTTTGCGCAACAGCACTTCATAGGTCGGACGACGCTCGATCTCGCGCTGGTAGATGTCCTTCTTGCGTTCCATCGAGGCGATGTCCTCGCTGATGATCCGGAACTCGCTGAACCGCGGCCAGACCACCCAGTAATTCACCACCAGAAACGCCACCACGAACACCCCCACCACCAGGCGTCGTTCCGTGGGCGTCAGCTTCAGTCGATCGAAGAGCTTGAGCATGGGGTCAGATCTCAGGCCGCGGCAGGCGGCAGTTGAAGCTCCATTGAATCATCGGCACGCCTTGCACCGTTCGTTGCGCCGTCGGCCGCAGTTGCACATCGCTGAACACCAGCCGGTTGCCGATCGTTTTGACCTTCAGCGCCTTCCAGTAGTCGGTGATCCGTCCTTCCTGATCGGATGGCACCGTGCCTTCGATCTGAAGCGATTGCCCGCCCGAAAACGCCATCTTCTCCAAAACCAGTTCCTCAGGCATCACCTCGACCGTCGCCAGCCAGCAGTCCAGCGCCGCATACCGCAGGTTCACCGTCTCCTGCATCACCTGCGCCTGCGCCTTCAGCCGAAGTGCCTCCGTGTACTCGGTGTTGAGCCGCGCCATGACATCCGCCATCCGCGACTGCCGGAAGCGTTGAACCTCCACCACGGCAAAATAGATCAGCACCCCGATCAGGTATGCCCCGAAGATCGCCATCAGGCCGCCCATCCACAGCCGGTCGGTGAACTGCTGCTTGTATCGGGCCTGAAACTCCGAGGGCAACAGGTTCGCCCGCGACTCTCCGGCCATGGTCCGCAGCACCCCCGCCTTCGCCAGGTCCACATCCCCCGGACGGGCCACCACCGACACCGGAAGTCCCAGCGCCTGTTCCAAGGGAGCCTTGATTGCGTCAGTGGACTCCGCGTCTGCGACCAGATGCACCGCCCCAAGCCCGCTTCCCCAGCCCTCCACTTCACCCGCCCACGCCATCCGGTTCAGCTCCACCACCAGTTGCTGCACCGCCTCCGGACCATCCGCGACGTGCACCACGTTCAGGCAGCACAGGGCTCCATCCTTCACCCATCCGATCAGACTGTCGCGGCGCCCGCCCATCCGGTTCAGAAACACATACGCGCCATCCGACGCAAAACGCGTTCCCGCCACCAACTGGAGCAGGGGCGACTCCACCCGGTCCGTATCACATCCGCGCCGTTCCAACCGTCCCAGCAGGGCTTCCACCCCGCTGCGCTCCGCCACCAGCACCAAGGCGGAAATGCCCGAGGTCGAGCCTCCCGAAAGCACTTCCCACGCCCAGACGACTTGCGTCACCGGCAGGGGCGAAAGCTTTTCGATCTGCAACTCGAGCATCGAAGGGATTTCCTTCGGATCGTCGGTCGGCAGAATCACCAACTGCAAAAAAACCGGTTGATCGGCGAGCCACGCGATGTTCAGCGAGGGTCGCATGAGTTGCGACCAACCCTTGCCCACCAGTTTCGGCGGCAGGTTGTCATCGGCGGAGATTTCAACGGTCCCGGTGGGTTGGGCATTCGATCCACCGAACGACCAGAGGCGCGTCCGTCCTGCCGCGTCCATGACGACGTTGCAGGCGTTCAGCCGGGGGGTTTTGGGAGCGCGAGCCATGGCTTCAATCCATCCGTCGGTCCAACATCCGTCCGTCGTGGGTCATCATCGGGTGGCAGAATTCAGAATCGTGGGCTGGGTCACGGTCGCAAACGTCAGCAAACCCGCTCAGTTGCGGCCATCCTCGATCAGGGCGGTCATGTGCTCCTCCGTCTGGGTCACACGAAGAACCTCCTCGATGGTGGTGGTTCCGGAGCGCACCTTGTTCCAGCCGTCCATCCGGAGCGTTCGCATGCCGGCCTCCATGGCCCGCTGGGCAATGGTGGTGGCCGGCGACCGGTTCATGATCAGGGGCCGCACCGCCTCGCTCACCACCAGCAATTCATAGATACCCATCCGGCCCTGGTACCCCAGTTCGCGGCAGGACTCACACCCTGCCCCCTTCCAAAAGCGCGCGGTGCCGATCTCCGCCTCGGGAAACCCGATGCGACGCAGGTAGGCCGGGTCGACGGTCTGCTCCACCTTGCAGTGCTTGCAGATGGTCCGGACCAGGCGTTGGGCGAGCACGGCCTCCACGGAGGACGCGACGAGAAAGGGCTCAATGCCCATGTCAATCAACCGGGTGAATGCGCTGGGCGCATCGTTGGTGTGCAGGGTGCTGAACACCAAGTGACCGGTCAGAGCCGCGCGGATGGCGATTTCCGCGGTCTCCTGGTCACGGATTTCACCGACCATCACCACGTTCGGGTCCTGCCGCAGGATGTGTCGAAGGCCCATGGCGAAGGTCAGGCCGATCTCGGAGCGGACCGCGATCTGGTTGATGCCCTTCAGTTCATACTCCACCGGCTCCTCGATAGTGATGATCCGTTTGTGAACGGAATTGATCGTGCTGAGGAAGGCGTACAACGAGGTGGATTTTCCGGACCCGGTGGGGCCGGTCACCAGCACGATGCCGTGCGGTTTGACGATGAGCTCCCGCAGCGCGGACTCATCAGCAGGGGCGTACCCCAGTTTCTCCAGGGTCAGGAAGATCTTCCCGCGCGTCAGCAACCGCAGGGACACGCTCTCGCCCCAGACTGTCGGAACCGTCGAAACACGGATGTCCAGTTCCTCGCCTTTGATGCGGACATTGATGCGTCCGTCCTGCGGCAGGCGCTTTTCCGAGATGTTCATCCCGCTCATCACCTTGATGCGCGAAATGATCGCCGCCTGAAACCGCTTCAACTGCGGCGGCATCGGGGTCTGGTGCAGAATGCCGTCGATGCGGTAGCGGATGCGCAGTTCGTCCTCGGCCGGCTCGAAATGAATGTCGGTCGCCCGATCCTTGAACGCCTCCCAGATGATCTGGTTGACGAACTTGATCACGCTCGCGTCCTGATCGGACTCGGTGATTTCGCGGTCGCCGGTGACGTCGAGATCGATGGGCTCGTCCTCCGCCATCCCGTCCAGGGTTTCGGCGCCGACGCCGTAATAGCGTTTGAGGGCCTTTTCCACCTCACCCCGGGACGCCAGCGCGAACTCGACCTGGCCCTGGGCTTCGAATTGCACGGCGTTGAGCATGGCCGCGTCGAAGGGGTCGCTCACCGCCACCTGCAGGACGCCGTTCTCGATCTTGGTCGGAAAAATGACGTACTGGAACGCCACCTTGGTGGAGATCTTTTTCTGCGCCTCCGGACTGGGTGGCATCCGACTCAGGTCCACGAAGGGCCACCCCATTTCGGCCGCCAGTTTCTGAAGGGTTTGATCCTCCGAAAAGCCAGCCTCACGGCCCAGGAACGCGAGCAGGGTCTCCTGGTTGCCGTTGTCCCGCGACGCACGCCAGGAGGCCTTGCGCGTTTCAAATTGCCCGTGCGCCGCAATGCCGGCGGCAGACAGCAGTTCTTTGACCGAGCGGATGGCCATGTAAAGGCAGGCGAGGCTGCCACAGGGTTCAACAAGCGCACAGAACTAAAGTTGCGCGACAAATCTCGCGGAAATAAACCGCCCCATCATCCCGCCACCGGCTTGGAAAGCACCACCCGCCCCGGCAACCAACGGTCCAACACCACCTCCAGTTCATCCCTGCGAAACGGTTTCGACAGGTAGTCGTCCATGCCCGCCGCCAGACACCGCTCCCGTTCCCCCGTCAGCGCATGCGCCGTCAACGCCACGATCGGAATCCTCGGCCCCGCTCCCGCCATCCGCCGAATCTCCGTCGCCGCATCGTACCCGTTCATCTCCGGCATCTGGCAATCCATCAGGATCACGTCAAATCCACCGCCCCCGGCCATATCACAGGCCTCCCGACCGTTGTTCGCGATCTCCACGCGGAAACCCATCTTCTCCAACACCCGCCGCGCGTAGAGCTGGTTCGTCGCGTTGTCTTCCGCCAACAGCGCCCGCGGCGGCCCCGCCGGAACTCGCTCCTCCGCGTTCTCCATGGTCCTCATCGTATCCAACGTTCCCGCCGATGCCAACGCGCGGAATTCCCCATGCCCCCGCACGTCCGCCGACTTCTCACCATCCTGCCCCGCCCCCTGTGTGAGGTCAGGTTCACCGTTCACACGGTTGCGGGCGCCCTCCGGCTCGCCCTCGGGTTCGCCTTCTCCACCCTTGGGATCCTCCCGCGCGACAGCGAGCGCCTCCCAGAGCAGCCGAGGCCGTACCAGTGGCTTGCACAGAGACGCCGAAAAACCGGCTGCCGCCAACTCTGCCGCGTCGCCGCGCATGCTTCCGGAGGAGATCAAAATGAGGCGAACGGATCGAAGCGCGGGATCGCCGCGGATACGCCGGGCCAGTTCACGCCCGTCCATCCCAGGCATCAGGTAATCCAGCAGCGCGACATCGAAGGGTTTTCCATAGCCGATCGCTTCCCGCAAACGATCCAGGGCTGCCTGCCCCGAAGCCACGCAGTCATGCTCCACCTTCCAGACCCGGAGTTGCTCGTGCATGACGCGGCGGTTCACTTCCAGATCGTCCACCACCAGGACACGCAATCCCGCGAGATCGGAAATGGGTTCGTTCGTTTCGTGCGTGCGCGGTTCACGCCCCACGGGAAGGGTGAACCAGAAGGTGGATCCTTTTCCGGGTGCGCTGACGAAACCCATCGCGCCACCCATCAGTTCGGTCAACCGCTTGGAGATCGCCAATCCCAGACCCGTCCCGCCGTATTTCCGGGTGGTCGAGGAGTCGGCCTGGGTGAATTTGTCGAAGAGCGAAGCCTGTTTGTCCGCCGGAATCCCAATGCCGGTGTCGCTCACACAGACCATGACGGCGGGTGCCCCCATCGAGACCGGCACCCCGGGGTGACGCTGCGCCATCACATCGGCCATCCCCAGTTCCACCAGGATATGACCCCGTTCGGTGAACTTGATCGCGTTCCCCACCAGATTGAGCAGCACCTGCCGCACCCGCGACGGATCGCCCACCAACTGGCCCGGAAGGCTCGCATCAAAACCGAGCGCCAGATCCAAACCCTTCTCGTCCGCACGCTGACTCAGAAATTCCCCCACTTCCTCCACCGCCTGCCGGAGATCCACCGGCAGCGATTCCACCGTCAACTTGCCCGCCTCGATCTTCGAGAAATCCAGGATGTCGTTGATCAGGGTCAGCAGCGTCTGCCCCGAACTGCGGATGATCTCGGCGAATTCCCGCTGTTCCGCCTTCATCGAGGTGTCCAACAGAAGGTTCGTGAATCCGATCACCCCGTTCATCGGCGTCCTCAATTCATGGCTGACCGTCGCCAGGAATTCCGACTTGGCCCGACTCGCCCCTTCGGCCGCCTGCGCCAGCAGTTCCGAGCGGGACATCGCCAGTTGCAGCCGTTGGTTCGTCAGCACCAGATCCTCGTTGGCCTGCCTCACCCGTGCCGTGCGTTCGTCCACCCGCTTTGCCAGTTGCTCCCGCTCCGCCTTCAACGCCGCGTCCTGTTCGCCCAACTGCTGGAGCATCCCGTTGAAGCCGTCCATCAGCTGCCCGATCTCGTCGCTGCTCCGGCTCTCCACCCGCACCGAATAGTCACGATGCTTCGACACCGCCGCCATCCGCTCGCTCAGATGCACAATAGGCTCCGTCACCACCCGCTGCAGCCGTGTCCCCACCCACCACGCGATCGCAAACGCTCCCAACACCAGCCCCGGCGCCAGCCAGAGGTATCGACGCAGCCGCGCATACAGCTCGCCCTGATCCGACCGCACCCAAAGGGTACCCAGCTGGCGGTCACCCATCACGACCGGCCGCACCACCTCCAGCCACTCCATACCGAACCGCACTCCTTCACCCGGTGTGCGCTCCGGCAAAGCACCCCACCCGTCACCCACCGTGTGCGTGGCAAACACCGCCCCCGAAGCTCCAAAGAGGCGCGCCGCGTGAATGCTCGGGTTCACCTCCAACCCCTTCAGAGCATCGGCCGCGTCTTCCCCCCGGGCCATGGACAGCGCCACCGCCGAACTCTTCGCGAGCATGTCCGCCTGAATCGTCAGGTTCGCGATAAGCTGGTTCCGAAATAAAACCGCATCCACCGCCACCACCCCCACCGCCACAAACGCCAGCGCCGCGGCACTCGTGATCAACACGATCGCCCGCAGTTTCTGCTCCACCGAGTTGAGCTTCAAAATGCTCATCAATCGCCCCAACCCAAATTCACCTCACCAACCCGATTAGATCCCACAACCACTCTTTCCAACCTTATCGGCACAAAACTCCGCGAACAACCCCCTCAATTCTCTACAGAGGTCGCTTAGCCGATCCCGAACCAGCAACACCACGTAGCCCGTCCTCGCTCCGAATTCGCGGTCGACTCACCCCGCCTCCCTCACCAACCTCATGTCCCATGAACCGCGATTGGGGATGGGCGATCGGCGAATCCGGACGAAAGCGCGCCTCCGTAGAGGGGGGCGTCTCACCCCTCGGAGTTCCTCCAGTTTCATGGCCCATGAGCAGGTCGGTTGTGAACTGGGGGCTCACCATGAACCTTACCATGCAAGCCATCGCGAGGATTGAAGCCGACTCCCTCACCCCGGCCCTCTCCCGGGGGGAGAGGGTGTCGCGTCCTGCCCTCGGCGACATGCCTGAACCCCGGCCTTCCGAGACGTCGCGAATCGCACCGGCCAACGCCCGGCTTGGCCCTCCGAAACCCGCGGCGCCTTTTCTCCTTCTCCCTCCGGGAGAAGGCCGGGATGAGGGCCGCCCGCTCTGCTCCTCGCGCCCCGGTTCATGGTCCCAAGACGTGTCCAAATTTTAGGAAACCGTTTCTTTCCATGAACCTCGCCTCCGTAGCGGCGGGCGTCTCGCCTGCCGTAGAGGGGGGCGTCCCGCCCCCCGGAGTCCATCCTGGTTCATGGTCTGTGAGCATGGCGCCT
>CAUJJW010000105.1 GCA_963205105.1 Verrucomicrobiota bacterium
CGGTGGCGGGGGCGGAGGCGGCAGTGGCGGGGGCGGCCGCCGCGGCGGCGGCCTGCGTAATCGGCGCCATCGTCCGATTGAGGAAATCCGAAATACTGATCGGTGCGCCTTGAGCGCGTTCCTTGCTCGCGATCGAGAGCACGGCACCCGCCACCCTGTTATTGGCAAATTTCCCGGTGGCCTGCTGGACGGGCAGCTCGCCCTTCCCCAGGTACTTGGCGACTTTCTTGGCGTTGTTGGCGGCAACGGCGGCGAGTTGTCCCTCGTCGAAGCCGAACATCTTGGAGAGGTCGGCGACCGTGTAGCTTTTGAAGTCCTGCTTGAGTTCGCGGGCCTTGGCTTTGATGGCGGCCAGGCCGGCGGCGGCATCCTTGTAAACGATCCGGACCTCGGTGGGTTTGTTGAGCAGGCTCTGGATGTGGGTCAGCCGCGAGAGCATCGCCGAGAGCTTGGCGCTGGCGTAATCGAGACCCGGCAACCCCTTGGGTGCCGGGCTCTTGACCTCCAGAACGATGGGATCGAGGACAGGCATGACTCAATCTACCAGATGGCGGCGCTCCCGATGGGTCACGGTAGTTCGCTCTTCAGGCTCCTCTACGTTCATCCCAGGTGGTCAGGTACTGCCACGCCCGGTTCTTCAACACCGGAATCGTGGCGTCGCGGTTCTGAGCCCGCCCGTTCTCGTCATCAGGAATGCAGGCACCGGTCAGGGTTCCGCGTTTGGGATTCTTGGGGTCCTCTTCGATGTGGAAGAGGGTGATGTCCTCCATCTTGGGCAGGTAACCGCGGAGGAACTTGGGATGTTCCTTTTTGGGCGCCCAAACGATGGGTGAATTGGAGCCGTTGGGGGGTTGTTTCTCCTTCATGGTGTCTCTGTGCTTGTGGTGTTCTTGTTGTGCTTTTGTCTAGGAGCGGATCCGCTCCTTCATGCGTGCGAACATGGGATTCTCCACTCCCTGGGAGGAGGGGGAGGTTCCATGGCCGCTCTTCTGCATGAGATGATCCTCGGCCCACCCCCGGTAGCTGGCTTCGAACTGCACCTGGGCGAGCATGCGCGCTCGGTCGTCGGCGGATTGGGCACGCCACTCCGCGGGGGTAAGGCCCCACGACCTGGCGGCCGACAACTCGATGTACTCCGGGCTGACCCGATGGGGAGGCAACTTCCCCACGCTGCGGCGGGCCGCTTCTCGCATGGCCGGCGTCAGCCACCGGCCGAGGTAAAATTGACGCGGTCCCCCAGAGCGATGCCGACGCCATCCCCCAGGGTGCGCAGGTAGACGGCTTCCATGAGGGACTCCGGGAGTGCCTTCTCCAGCCATTCGGCCAGGCGTTTGGGATTCTCCAGGGACTCACCGGCGGCGGCGGCAGCCACCTTGGCTTCGGGCCAGGCGATGACGGCGGCCAGGGCTCGGGCCTGACGGCGCAAGCCGGCCAGGGTCTGGCGGTAGCGTGGGTCCTGTTCATCGGGGCGCTGCTCGCCGTCGGGTCCACGCTCGCGTTTGAGCGGTGGGAGCACTTGGTTGCTCCGTCCCTCGACCTCCTGGTAGAGGTCATCGACCGCCGCCCGCTCGGCGGCAGTAATCCGACGCAGGGCGATGGTCTTGAGTTCGCCATTGATCGCAATCACCAGAAGCATGGGCTGAGCGAGTGCCGTGGTGAGGTCGGCGAAACTGCTCGGGGGCGGCATGGCGCCCGCATCGTTGGGGGGTGTTGGGGTGTCCATTCAGATCCAGTAATCGAGCGTGGCACCACAACCCATCTGCCGCAGGGCGAACCCACCCATGACCTCGCTGATAAGGACGGGGAATTCCGGGCGCACGTGGGTGATGCCTTTCTGTGCCAGGCTTGCGGTGGCTAAAGGGGAGCGCAGGAGCCAGTGGAGGAGGGAGGCGCCCTCCATGGCCAACAGGGCGGCCTGTTCCCCGGGTTGCGCCTCCAGACGGGCTCGCACCAGGAACGTCCACCGCACGCTCGTTGAGACGCGCCGGCCTTGGGTGCCGGGGATGGCGTCCCAGCGCACCTGCTGGCGCGATGGGGCGATCCAAACCATGTGGATACCCAGGCCGTCCAGGGGCACCTGCAGACTGCTCTGTTGAAAGCTCAGGAACGCAGCCGGGCAAGACCGCGTCCGGTGGCTCACCGTGTGAGGTTGGCCATCGAAGTAGCCCCGCAACCATTCCTCCCAGAGCAACCACACGGAGTGTTCCAGGGTGTCCAAGTCAACCGGGTTTGAGACGAGGGGCATGATGTTACGCCTTTCTCCGCAGTGCGGCATCCAGGTGGGCGACCATGACCCGCGGCAGTTCCGTTCGGACCATTTCGGTCCAGGCCGTGCCGACCGCCTGAAGCCAGGCCCGGGCACTGGCCTGACCCAGGCCATAGGCGCCGGCCGAGTGCATGCCGGCGGCGAAGTCCAGGAGGTACTGGCCCCCGCCTCGCTTGCCGGAGCGCAGCAGGCGATCCCGGGCTTCGACCATCTTCGGCGACGTGGGCCGGAAGAGGATGTAGTGAATGCGGCTGGCGACGTCGTCGTAGTCCACCACTCCATCCGCGTCCATGTCCTGCTCCTTGATGTCTTTGGCGAACTCCACCCAGTCGCGAATGATGTACCAGGCCTCCTCCTGGCTCTTGGCAAAGGCGCTCATGAAGATCGGCAGGTTCGCCATCTGGCGCACGTCCAAGCGACCGGCCTCCTCCTTGGGATCGTAGGTGGGATCCAAGCGGATCACGAATCCCTCCGAGGTGGCGGAGAGGGTGATGGCCGCCATGAAAATCGGAATGGACGGGTGCTCGTGGGTCTGGGCTATCGCTTGCAAGGTGACACGCGCCGTGTCGATGGCGCGCGACTTCCAATGAGCCACGTCGAGGGCCGCGGCGCGACCGGCGGCGAGTGCGGCCGGGATGCCCCGCAACTGCTCAATTACGGCCGGAATGTTGTGTTGGAAGGTGAGCATGATCCTGAACCAGGCCAAAGGCGGATTCCAGAATGGCGGCGTGCCCCCGCAACTGACTGACCAAGACCGGCACGGGCACCCCGATTCCGAGCAGCACACTGACGGCCATGGCCACGCCGTTCTGGTACGTGGCGTCCTGACTCTTGCGCTCGATGACGATGTCGTTGCCTTGGTCGTCACTCACCCTCGCGGTCAGTTGGATGTGCGTGGCGGGGGGGAGCGTGTCGGGGATGAGAGCGTGGGGCATGGGAAGAGTTTTAAGTTTGAAGGCGCAAGAGAACCGTCTGGAACGTGTCCATGCCACGTACCCGGGTATCCATGGCTGCGGCCAGTTTATCGCCGAGAGGTTTCTGGACGTAGGCCTTGCCCCCGACTTCGAAGACAAGGCCCGGATGGGACAAGTCGACCTCGGGCGAGATGTCCAGGATGACATCGCCCGTCTCGATCTCGGTGA
Organism: Verrucomicrobiota bacterium; assembly: GCA_963205105.1. Classification (GTDB taxonomy): domain Bacteria; phylum Verrucomicrobiota; class Verrucomicrobiia; order Limisphaerales; family CAIMTB01; genus CAIMTB01. Next base: position 3,409 of record CAUJJW010000105.1, read on the forward strand.
AGAGACGCACCGAATGGGCTCCGGGGGCGACGGTGTGAAAGAAGGCCTGCACCAGCAGGGTTTGTTCGGGGTCGATTTCCGCGGCGCCGGTGATCGGGTCGACGGGCCCCGTCTTTTGCCTCCACCGCACGAGCACCGGGGTGCCGCGACCCGCGAGGTTGGTACCACGGCGGGCGATGATCCGGGCGATGTTTGTCCGGGCACTCATATTTTCTGGAAGCGCACCCGGATGATTCCGAGGCGGGGATCGCCCAGGCGCTTGAAGGCGCCGAGGCTCAAGTCGAGGCGCCGGCCTTGGCGCACGAGGCGCCATGCCGGACCTCGGTCGGTGATCCGGACCACGACACTGCGCAGGCCGTGAGTGATTCGTAAGCGGGTACCCAGGGGAAAGAACCACGACGCCGCGGTGAGTGCCTGGGGATTGAAGGGCTCTCCATTGGCCATGGGCAGACCCCGGTGTGCCTCTCCATACCAGCTTGCGGTGGTTTCAGGGGCGCACCAGGCAGCGAAGCCCGTGAGGCAGAGCAGCAGTAGAATGGCTTTCTTCATGGGTCCTTTCCTAACCAAGGGCGGCTTCTCCGGTGCCGAAGGATTCCACGGCCGATTCCGCCACGAATTTGGTTTCCCGCTCGATGGCAACACCCTCCCGATCGTTCTCCGAGTCGCTCTCCACGGTGACCCCCTTGAAGACCCGCCGCATCCAGGTGCCCCGCGACTGTCCTACCCACGTCTCCGGGAACCAGGTGACCTGCAGAACCATGCGGCCCGTAGCGAGCGGGGTGGGCAACCGGTCGTCCTGGCTGAGCAGCACGTGCCCGACCCCGATTGAATGCAGGTAGGTGAGAATGTGCCGGCGTGGGGCGGCGGCACCGGTGGGGCGGGTCTCCACGACGATCGGCGAATGGTCCATGCGCAGGCTGTTGACAGGCGCCTTGGACCAGATGGGGTTCGCCAGGTCGGCGGCGCCCAGGGCGGTCTCAGGCCACAACCACAGCGTGGCCTCGGTGAGAGAGACTGCGTCCCTCATTGGACGGGTAGCGGCGCGGTGTCGAGAGGGATGGCCGGCTCCGCCGACAGGGGAGCCACACTCGTCGGGACCGTCGGCACATCCGGCAAAGCCACGATTGTGATTCCGGTGACCATCGTCGCGATTGGCAACGTCCGGGTGCCAAGACTGCCGGCGCTGGTGCCCCACGTATTGCTCGCCATCACACTCAGGTCATACGCCCCCTTCCCGAAGGCCAGCACGACCGAGATGTTGGTGGTGAGTGGAAGCAGGTTCCAGTTGGTCTGCCCGACGTTCCGCCATCGGGGGAGGTACCCCAGAACGGCCTCGGCGACCGGGTTGGCATTCCATCCGTAGACCACCAGATTGCCCGAGGTCGTGATCCGATCCCCCGAGGGTGTCGTGGGTGGGGACGGCACGAAGAGCGGGGCGCTCGGCACGGCCAACCCCCACATATTCGACGCCACCACTTGGACCTTATAGCTCCCGAACATGAGCGGCACGGTCACCGAGAGGTTCGTGCCGGCATTGTAGACATTGGTGGGAGAACCCGGGGTGTTAAGCGCCGCCCAGACGTAGTAGGCGCTGACTCCCTCGCTGGCGGGGTTTGCCCTCCACTGGACAATGAAATGCGCCTGGGCAGGAAGTGCGATGAAGGCCAGCGCGATGGTGGAACACAGCGCGAGACGTTGGGGGATGAGTTTCAGGATTCGTTGGATGCTTTTTTTCATGGATGGTCGGGGGTTAGGTCGGTGCTGATGAGTTCAAGACCCTGAACCTGGCTGGGTGGGCTGTGAACTTCGCCGTCATCCGAGACGTAGACGAAGACGACGTTGGACGGCTCACTTTCCAGATTGTTGGTGTTGAAGGCGGTGACCGCGAAATAGTTGGTCTGTCCGGAAATTGTCGGCGAAATCACCATGGTGTCCGTGGTCGTCACGATGGTGTCATACTGGCCCGGGCTTGTACCCCGATAGAGCTTGTAGCCCGCCAAGTCCGACTCGGCGTTGGGATTCCAAGTGAGCCCTACTTCGGGGGCGAGGGCGCTCGCCGCACTCAGGCACAGAAGAATTCCCGCGACGCTTCGTTTCATGGAATGTGGAGGGTTGCGATCGGTCCGCTGACCTTCACCTCCACCAGGCGCTCCCACAGGCTCGAACCATAATTGCCTGCGACGAACTGCCCCAGATCCTGCCAGGAGCGGAAGAGGGTGCCCTCCCTCATCTCCTGCAGGCGCCCGGTCTCCTGAAGCAAGTGGTAGAAAAGAATCTTTTGGCCATCGAACCGCTCCGACAAGGCCCGGGTCCTGTAACTGGTGCCCTCGGTGCGGGGACGGACCAGGATGACGGCCGCCTCGTAAACGGTGAGCAGGTAATGGTTGGGATCGTCCAGCCCTGGGGAGATGCCATCCATGCCCGGATTCAGGGCGTGCCCGGGCACCATGCCACCACGCACGACCAGCCTGAGAGCCGCGTCCAAGTGGCCATCCTGGAACTCGTAGGAATCAGGAGTGGTATCCCCGACGGTCACCCGCAGGGGCATGCGTAATTCAACGAGGGAGGTATATGAGACAGGCATGGGGAAGGTCAGGGTTGGGGAGGCACCGGGTTCACCACCGGCGGGGGTGACTCCTTCAGGCCCATGCTCTGGTATTTTGCCATGCCATCGGCCACGGCATCCCCGAGGGCTTTCATGAATTCCGCGTCCCCTGCGGTGCCCAACTGACCCATGGAAACGGTGCGCTTGTAGGCGCCATCCTGGACCAGGGTCTTGAGGGCCGTGGCGTCGAGTCGCTGGAAGAAGACACTGATCGAGGTGTTCTCCAAGCTGACCGTGTAGTTGGTGCGGCCACCGTCCTGTACCGCATGCAACACCACGGGCCGGGCGTGCCGGTAAGTCCCGCAGCCTGCAAGGACCAGGAAGATAAGGAGGAAGGAAGTTCTCATGATGCGGGATTGTCAGGCGGCGGGATGAGGTTCGTGTCATCCACCGTCGAGTGCTGCGAAGGGTGGGATCGAAGATCGAGCTCGCGCAGGTACAGGCCGAGTGTTGCGAGGTCCTGGAGAAGACTGAGAGGCACAGCAACATAGGGCCCGGGGTGCGTCTTCGGGCTCACCATGCCTTGGAGCTGGGCGTCGTCCTTGGCCAACTGCGCCAGATCCTTCGTCGCCTGCGACTCCCGGATGGACCTGGCTTCTTTCAACGCCTCCAGATTCTGATCCACCATGCCGGCTCGCTCGCCACGGAGGACGGCGTTGGTTGCTTTGGCCAGTGCCAATTCCTCCTGGAGTCTGTGGACCTTGGCTTCCAATTGCAGAGTGGTCGCCTCCAATCGGCAGTGGGACCCATTCACCTTAGTCAGGACCTCAGCAACATCCTTCGCGCTTTGATCCACCTTCTTGTCGCTGTCCTTCCTCGATTCAAGACCTGCGGCGGCGCTGGCCCTGACTGCGGCCGTGGTTTCGCCACTCTTGAAGTAGGCCGCAAACGCCGCACCCGTGGAGGCGACAGCAAAGGTGATCAGCGTGTAGAGGAAGAATCCAAGGTTACTGATGTTGCCACCCCCGTAGTTCCCTCGGGACAGTTCCCTCACGAGGACGGCGACGAGGTTGGTATCAGTTTCCATGGCTGTTCCTTGAGGTTACCGCAGGGTCCGGAGGGGCCGGACCGTGATGTTGCCCATGGGCAGGAGTCCGAACACGTTGAGCAACCAGAGAATCACCACGACCACCACCGCGACGTTGAGGATCTTTTTGATCTTCGCGTCCATCGGGATGAAGGCATTGATAAGCCACAGGATGACCCCAACGACGACCAGTGTGAGGATGAGGTTGATGAGTGACATAGGCTCTTCTCTGGTTGAATGGAGGGGCGTATGCCACTCATTGCGGGGTCTGTTTGACGACATCTACCGTCTCTCGGCGAATGGTGCCGGTGACGTCCTTTTGCTCGGCCACCCGTGTCTTGCGCACGATCACGCGCTCGGTCGTGGTGGTGATCCGTGGCGTGGCGGTCTCCCGGGAAAGCGGGATGGAGATGACTACTTCGTCCTCCCCCCAGGGGGTGGAGGGTGGGCCGCCGTCGGATACTCGTTCGACCGTGAAATCCTCTGTGGTGAGTGTCACCGGGATGGTCACTGACTCGGAGGTGACGACCTTGCGGATGACGGCCGCACCGTTGCTCACCGTGGCACGATCGACGCTGAGGGCTTCCCTCTTGAGTTCGAGGTCCTGGCCGCCATCCGAAGCCTGGCGGAGGTTTGCTGCACTGGCGGGACGGGATACGGACGTGGGTGAGGTGGGGGCAGGCGCCGACGGAGCGATGGCGCGCGTGCGCATGGCGCTGGGCGCCGGGACCGGCGTGACTGGCTCGGGGTTCGCTACGAAGCCCGATACCGTGATAGGTCCGGTCACGGTGACGGGGCCACTGTATTCAATGGGAGTGGAGACGACACTCGCCTGCTTCCTCGTGGAGGAGCAACCGGACAGGAAGGCGCCGGCGCCGGCGAGAACTAAAAAAAGCGTGAGCTGCTTCATAAGGGGATGGTTGAGATGGGGGAGAGGGAGTGAAAAACCGTTCGTTTCGAAACCGCGCCCCGCCGTGGAGGCGGAGCGCGGTCATGGGACAACCACACCTCCTGCTTAACGTGGCGTCGAATAGCCCGTGCGAACGGGATTGCGGGCAGCACTTGCCGCCGACTTGGCCGCTGCGTTCGCAGCCAGCTCCGCCGACGGAATGGGTTCGTCGGCACCCTCGGCGAACGCGAGGATGGTGGCATCGGGAGTGGCCACCTCGTAGTCGACGTCGAGGGTGACCACCTGGTCGCCTTCGCCAAGTTTGCCGTCGACGACGAACTGAACGGACTTGGAGCCCGTGGCGCCATCGCCATTGAGCCAGCCCTTGATCGACTTGTTGGTCGACGCCTTGGCGTCAAAGGTCACGGTCGAATTTCCACTGATAACCTCGGCACGCGCGAAAGAGCCGTCCCCTTGGACGTCGACTTCCTCGTCGGGAGTGAGGGTGAAGGGACGTCGGAATCCCGGCTTGATGGGTTTGAGTAGTTTCATGTGTTCTGGTTTTTTCTGGATCCTCTCATCCGGGCCAAACTCCATGACCCAGATGCGAGGTGGTCTTTTGGCGGCGCATCTGAGACTCCGGCAAAGCAATGCTCGAAGGTCCAGGGGGCTACCCTTAAAAGTGAGTTTCATCGGAACGCCGGCGCCGGACTCGGAGAGTAGGGAATGGACCTCGGAATCCTTCCTCCGTCTCGTGGCCACGCCCTTGTCGCTTGTATTTCACAAAGCAAAGTGGGGCATTGAAGAAACAAACCTCCAACGCCCCACAGTTTCAACACTCACCCCTGCGCTGGCAAAGGGCGCGTGAATCGTAGTTGTGTATGGAGTGACTCTCCGGTTCAGGACTCCTGGGGTGCGGCGAAGTAGAGCGCGTCCTCGTAATTGCCCTCGGCCTCGGCCACCACTTCACCGTCGCCCTCGGGCAGGCGCACCGGGGTGGACACGATGGTGGAGGTGAGAACGAATCGGTCGGTCATGACCGCATCCTCCTTGGTGCCGACGCCCATGATAGTCACCCGCGCGCCGCGGATGCGTTGGAGTCCCTCCAGGAAGCTGCGGACCTTGCTGGCGATGTTGACCGTGCCGATCTCCGAGTTGCCCGGCTTCACGAAGGCGGACTGGTTGAGCCCGCACGCGATATTCTTGGGCTTGCGCGACTTGTCCGAGATCCGGACTTCACCGGTGCAACCAATCAGAATCCAGTCCGCTGCGGCGGGGAGCATGAAGATGCCCAGCTTGGCGCCCGCGACGCCATTGACCACGGTGCCGAGCGAGATGTCGGGAGTGCCGGTAATCCACAGCTCGTCAGCGGCCGCCACGACATCGACGGAGGCACCGAGGGGCCAGTTGCCCGATTGATCCCGCAACCAGGTGGGGTTGGAGAAGGTCGCCGTCCCAGTGAGGGTGGCGGAGGTGGCGCCCTTGGCCGAGATCGACACCGCGAGATCACCGGGAGCGTTGTAGAGGCTGGTCAGCAGGGACATCTGCAAATGGGCGCCATCCGTGGCCGGCAACAGGGTGCCAGGCTCCCTCGCAAAGGTTCCGGAGGTGGGGCCAGTGAGGGTGATGATGCCCATGAGCACCGCCTGCTTGAACGTGTAGTAGATGGCGAACTCGCCACCCAGGTACGGGCGTTGGGCAATGCCGACATCGGCATTCAGAATGTCGTTGGGAACGTAGAGCATGGTGGTTCTTTTGGTATGGCCGGCTGTGTGTTTCTTTGGGTCCGTCCCGCGATCACGCTCTAGGTGTGGTAGGAAACCCGGAGCACGTGGGGCTTCCACGGCCCGGGAATCGAGATGCCGCGCACGTAGTGGTACTCGCGTTGCTCCAAGTTTAGGCGCATCCGGTCCTGGGGATCGGAGGGCGTGACATACTCCGCGTCCATCGAGGGCTTCTCCCAGGAGTGACCCACCTTGCGGTCGGTCATGAAAACAGCCTTGCCCGCGGGCAGGAAATGGTCGGGGACCAGGGTCCAGTTGATCGAACCCCATCGGAAGCTGAAGAAGTCGCTGATGACCCCCTCGGCCGTCGTGTTGGAGGTGCTGCCCGTGGGTGCGAACTGTTCGGTGATACCGACCAGCTCATCCGCCGGCACCATTACCACGCCGGTGAGGCGCAGGGGTTGGCCATTGAGCAGGTTGCCGAAGCGGACCACGTAATTGAGCGCCTCACGGAGGGTCTCCCACTTCATCTTGGTGGTGCCGCTCTGCCCGGGGGTCACCAGTTCGTTGGTGGTCGGCATGACGCCCGCGCGCATGTTCCGGCCGCCGAAGAAGGTCCGGTCTAGGTAGGCGCCGGTGGTGGTGAAGGTCCCGAAACAGGTCAGGAGGGCATCGTAGTGCAGCTTGTCATCACCCGCCCGGGCATCGGCCGCGAGGTCGAAGGTGGCCTGGGCTGCGGGCCCGATGAAGCCATTGAGAATGTCGCGCACCGCGTAATGAACGGGGCCGGCGACCATCTCATAGAGCTCCGGGTACACTTCCTTCTGGGGTTGCACGGCCTTGACCCGGCGGATACCACCGTCGGGGCCGGTCACGTAGACGTCGCACTGCATCTGATAGCTGTGCTTGTAGGCCGGACGCTCATCAGGCTGGAGACTGACCGTCTCAAAGAACATCTCGCGCCAATGACTCATGGCGCGCATGAAGTTGCTGATGGTGACGATGCGCAGGGCGTTCATGGTCCGCATCGTGCACTCGCCTCCCGGCGTGTAGGCCGCGGCGTACCGGCTCACCTGAGCGTTCAAGCCCACTTCATCCAGGCCCGCATACTGGCCAAGGAATTGGCCCAGGCTATCGGGCACGGTGTGGAAGGCGCCGGTCTTCTCGTCGTAGACGAGCGTGCTCACGTTTCGGCCCGCCGCCTTCCAGAGCGGCACGGTCCGTACCAGGGCGCGGACCGATTCTCGGAAGGAGTTGTGAAGGATGAGTTTCATTGGGGAGGATGACTTGGAAGAGGAAGTTTGGAGTCCGCGCTTGGGGGGTGGGCTTCGGTGGGTTACGGCGTGGGCGTGATGGGCACTCCACCGGAGGTGTAGCGTGCACGGATGCGAAGTTCCCCGTTGCGGCTGTTGAACATGCCGCCCACGACGGCGGAGTTGGCCGTGATCTCGAAGTAATACACCTCGCCCTCGTCAGCCACCCGCAGCTTGCCATCGGTGAAAGTGAGAAGGGTTCCGACGACAGCGTCGGCGCCAATGAGTCCAGCCCCACTCAGGACGAGATACGCGGCGCCCTCGGCCTCGATCTCGTTGTACAGGTCCAGGGTCCCCATCGACCCTGCCACGGTCGGGGTCTCGAAATAGGTCTCCGGCATGTACAACTCGCGCAGCGTCCGTTCGAGGACGACTTCGCGTGTGACAAAGCCCTCGAAGATTCCGGCTTGCGCCAGCACACAGGCTTCCGGGTCGGTGGGGTGGGCTCCGAAGGCAAGCCCGCGGGGGGCAACCAGACCGGCCGGGGTTTTGCGAGCGACCTTCTTGATGCACTCGCCGATGGGTTCGAAATTTGTGGGACTCATATAGACTTCCAGGATTGTCCGGGTGTGGGTGTTGCTCCGTCAGGGGGTTACAGGGCGAAGCTCATGACCGGCTTATCGCCAGCGCCAGAGCCACCCGCATCAGCCCCACTGCCACCGGCCAGGGGGTTTCCCGGGTTCTTCCGGGTGCTCTTGACGACATCCGCCAAGGCCTCCGCCTCCGCCGTGGGGGCCCAGGCATAGCGCCCGACAAACTTGAGGGCCGGGTCAATACCCGCCTCCTTGGTTTCCGCCAGCCGGGTCACCGCGTCCTTCTGGCGCGCGGCAAAATCCTCGTCGCTCAGGCGAAGCACCTCGTCGGGAGCGGGAGGCAATCCATTGCGGGCGATCACCGATGCGCGTTCACCCACCCGCTTCTCGGTCGCCAGTTTGGCGTTGAACTCGGTTTCCGCGTCCTTCTTGCCTTGGGTGAGACCGGCCGATCGAGCCGCCTCCGCCGATTCACTGCAGAGTTGGGCGTGGCGTTCCTTGGGAACCAGGTCGCCGGAGGTGATGCGCGCCTGCCACTGCGTGTTGAGGGCCTCATTCATGCTGAGAACGGCAGCATTGAGGCTTTGCAGGGAGACGCCGAATCCGACCAGGACACTGGAAACCGCGGCGCCATCGGCACCGGCGGCATCCGAGGCGGGCAATGCCTGGAGGGCGGCCTTGAATTGGTCACGGATTGCCGTGTAGGCAGCCCTGACCGTGGTCACCAAATCACCAGACTGCAGGAGTCGATCAATCGCGGCGATTTGCTCAGTGAGAAACGATCGGAATTGCATGCTGGAGGGTAAAATAACCCCCCGGCTTTCGAATTCGGGTCACGGTGGTTTACTTTTTTGACGATTTTTTACGATTTTCCGTCACCACACGCTCAGCAAGGACGCGCCACCGGCCCCGGCGCCGACCCAGGTGGCGCGCCTCAACCAGCATAGGAAACCCACGTAGGCGTAGATCATCGCATAGGCGATGTCCTTCTTGCCCGTGCTGGAGAAACTCCTGCCCCCACGCCGACCCGTCACCCAGCTCCCTGCTTCATCGGTCAGGACGGTGATCGAGGACAGTTGAGACTCTCCCTCGGTCAGCAGGCGCGCACTCCACACCTGTTCGGGCCTCCACTCACGGGCCAACCGCTCGCGTTCCTCCGCCGGACGCTCATTCCACGGGACGGGAAAGCTCACGATATGTTCCATGGCGCCTTGGAAGGCGACGTGCATGGCGTCGACCAGCAGCTCGTCCCCGCCGAGGCGGGGCCACATGCCTTCGATGCACGGATCCCCCCGCTTGAACATGCAGAGGTTGTAGCGGGCATCCGGTAACGGCTCACTGGGTGGGGCGATGGGCGTGCAGACCGTTTCGATCCCGTCCACCAACTGGTTGACCTGCCGGAGTTCGAGGCCGATATGGGCCCCCCCACCGTTGTAGTCCATGCAGATCATTTCCGGCGCGAAGAGGTCCTGCAGCGCATGAATCTTCCCGCTCCACTGCCGGACGGAGAATTTCCGACAACGGTGGGCGTAGATGTACTCGAAATTCCAGTCGTGCGGATTGGCGCTGAAGGCCTCCTCCCCTTCCAACGCCTGGCCTAGGGCCACCTCCGGCTTCACACAGGCTCGGGCCATGATGATGACGCCATCATCACTGCGCTCGCCCAAGGCTGGGGCGGGGTCAATCCCACTGAAGTAGAACCAGGCGGAGGCAGCGGAGTCGCGTTTGGCCATCACCTCGGCCTTGCGCACCACCCCTCGCGCCACAGCGGCCGTGACGCTCTCTCCAGTGTACCAGCCCCGGGTGGCGTTGCTCCAGACGCCAAAGAGCTCGCGCAGGCTGTGGTCCGGCGTGAATTGCTCCTTCATGGACTTGATCTTGCCGTCCATGCGGTACTCGTCCTTGAAGGATTTGCCCGTGTGCGAGCGCCTGTTCGAGTAGTCCTTGTAGGAGAAGTTGAGGATGGCGCAGTTGGGGTCCCCGCGGTCGACCCGACGCTTGAAGGCCAGGTAACGGCGGTAGGCCAGGTGCCCGCGGTGCTCGGCCGTGGCGAGGAACTTGGTGTGGTTGGCCCACAGGGGGTGGTGCTGGTTGAAGCTGGGGCGGGTGATGCGACCCAGGAACTGGTCGTCGATCCCGGAGGTGCCGGTGGCTTCGACCTTCGTCCACTCGTCGATGCCCGCGACATTGAAGCGGTAACCGGCCTGGGTCCGGGCGTCCTTGATCCAGTCGGGGGCAGGCATTCGCAATTCATTCCCATTGCGAAAGCGCGCAATCCAGCAGGAGGGGTTTTTCGAGGTCCCTTTCATCTCGTCGCCCTGTTCGTCCAGCCCACCCACTTGGGCACGGAAGATGGGAGCGGCAGCGATGGAGGAGCGGTAATAGGGCCAAAAGATTTGTTTGCCCGCCTCGAAGGACAGATAGAAGACGCCCACGACCTGGTCGGGGATCAGCATGCAGCGCAGGTTGCAGTAGATGAAGAAGGTGAGGGATTTGGCGCTGCTGAACCCGGAGCTATCCATGACCTCCGGAACCCACCAGTAGGTTCGCAGGCGGGAGCGTTGGAAGGCATCCAGATCCACCCCCATGATCACCTTGGCCGCGAGGACCGGGTCGATGAGGAAATCGCAGATCATCGTCTCGGTGATCTTGAGTTTCCGGGGGGTGCTCGGGGCATGGATGGTGATGGACAAGGGGATCTTTTCTAGGTGGTTTTCCAGCCGTGGGCTTTGAGGCGGCGCACCTGGTGGGACGTGTCGCCACCGGAGACGTGGATGGCCCAATGGCCGGAGTCGGGTATGCCACTCTGGCAGATGTGTCGCTTCGTCAGCATGCCCACGTGCTTGCTGACATCGGGGAAGGCAAGGACGAGCAGTTTTAAGGAATCCTGTTCCAGCTTGTCATCTGGCTGGGGACGCTGGTCCCTCTCCACGGAGCCAAGAGCCCACCAGTACGCCAGCATGCGATGGGTCCAGAACTTGGGGCGGACGATGATGTGGGCACAGCAGAGCCCGTAGGGATCCTGCCCGACCAGCACGTCCTTGGGATGCTCCGCGAGGATGTCCTGAATGGTGATGGATGGGTTGACGATGGCGCTGTCAGCGTCGGCCCATACGGCGTATTGCCCCGCTTCGGCCACCGATCGCAGCAGCCTCAGCTTGGTCCAACTGGGGTGGCGCCCATCCTCCAGTCCGTCAATCGAC
>CAUJJW010000106.1 GCA_963205105.1 Verrucomicrobiota bacterium
CATCAGTTTGGAGATAGGAGCCAAAAACTGGTTCAGGAGCAGCTGGAGAACGGCATTGGGGCTGGCGTTATCATCAGCCCACGGGATCTGTCTCAACCTAAGGCTGCCGAATACGCGCCGACCTATCGAGGGCTCGGAGCCGACGTTCTTTTCGATCCCCAGTTTCACGTTCCTGGTTTTTCCAATACGAAGCTTGATTCCTACGATTTGGCTGCCTTTCGCAAATCGGTGTCTGAGCTGCATCGAATCTCCGACGCAGAGTTAAGCAAATTGGCCGTGCAATTGCAGCTTCATGGGATGAGCCTTCAATGCACGGGGTTGATCGCGCCGGCGATAGTGTACGAGGCGGCACGTGACGACATCGTTACTCTGAACGCCAGACTGTTTAAGGCGGCGAAGTCGGTGGGTGATGTGCTCGGTGTTCCGACGTACGGCACCGTGTTTCTCGGTCGTTCGGTGGGAGGTTCGGAGCGCACTCTCGCACCACTGCTCTCCCAGGTCACTGGACTTGATGCAGCCGGCTGGTACTATGGTTTTGAATTTGATGACGAGCGTATTCCATCGAATCGGGACGACGTAGGGAGGTATTTGTCCGCTGGCCTTACTCTCGCGTGTACAGGAAAGCCCGTCCTTCATGCGTACGCTGGGCCGATGGGAATTCTGTCCTGCGGAGTTGGAGCCACTGCAGTTGGTATCGGACACAGTCAGAATGTCTGGAAATTCACGCGCGAACGCTGGGAACCTCCGACGGGTCAAGGCGGCGGTGGTGACGCTCCGGCGCGATTTTTCTCCGTTGCCTTATGGGGAACGATCATTTACCCGGACGAAACAGCACGCCTGACGGCTGCGATCCGAGCAGCCGTCTTAACTCATTCGACTTTTTCGGACCCGGTTGCTTCCAATCTTTCGTGGACCCGCTGGGATGCCAACAAGCACTTGGTTAGCGTCATCTGCACTAAACTCGCACAGATAAGCGCAATGACAGATCCGATCCAGTGCGCAAACCTGGCGCTCTCGATTCTCGACCGTGCGGTGACTCTCCACGGAAGCATTGCAGGGCTTGGAATCGACCTCGGCGACAATACCAATAACTACCAGAAGAACTGGAGAGATGCCCTGAGTGGTGTGCTCGCAACTCGACAGAGCGACTACGATTACCTGGCGCTCTTGGATCCATAATGATTGGGGCCGCGCGGCCCCGTGATCGCGCCGAGGCTATCCCCGGCTTCTTTCTGGGCTTGGCGAAAGCGACGCACGTGAAGGGGTGATCAGTGCGCGAGCCGCTGGCCTCGCTCCGGAGAAAACACACGATTCCGGGCGGCTTCCCACACGCGCCGGAAAAGGCCGCCGAGACTTGGAATTGCGGTTCATGGCCACGAGACTCAAGCCGCCTTGGCATTTGTCATGCTCCAGCCGAGCTGCAATTGGTCACATGTAGAAACGATATTTCGATTGCGGCGCCACTTGCTCCCGCACCTCCGTGAGAATTCGCCCGACCGTGCGTGCGAATTGAATTGTAATCGGTTCTCTCGAAGCGAAGGCACAGCTGTTCCAGTTGACTTTCGTGAGGGTCATGATCTCCCGACACACGTCCATTGCGCTCGAAGTACCGTGATGCTCGACGATCTCAAGGGGCGCGGGCACCCGCATTCCTGGGTACAAGCCAAGGAATGGCACGTAACCAACGGTGAATAGCAGGTAGTGCCTGGGTTCGAGCGTGATAATCGTCCCGCGAATTGGCGGTTCATGTCCTAATCGCATGAAACGCAGGTCGAGGCGCTCCAGTGCGAGAAAATCTGAACGCTGAATGTCTCCTAGGGCATCTCTAAGTCCCTGCAACTCCTCTGGCCAATATCGGGACGTTTTGTGCACCACTACCCTGATGGGTTTTCCACCGTGGTGTTGTTCATAGAGTGCTATGGCCCGGGTCAAGAGTTGCTTGGCTCCCCGAGCATCCAGATGGGCCTTTCGATCCCCGCGCGTCTTGTCAACAAAGGCTCGTTCTCCTTTCAAAACCATCCCTTCCCCCACCCCTGAAAAAACCTGCGCGAGGCTCGATTGCATCGCTGCGTCTTGCTGAGGCCCTTCCCTGTAAAAAGATATTCCGACAAAACACGTCCCCGGTGAGATGCTCTCGGACTGCCACGGAATATTGCCTGCCTTGTAATAAAGCGCTGTGAACAGATTCCAGGCCATAGAAGCCGGGTCCTGCGTTAAACCCTCACCGCGAAGCCTCGGTTCCCACATGAGCTGTGTCGGAAGACCGATGCGCATCGCGTACGCCTTGAGCGCATGATGGATATTCCAAAATCCGTGTGATTCCTGCTCTGGCCCATCTACGAAAACAAACGGTAACATCTCCTGGCCAGTCTTTGCGCGCTCATGTTCAAGCTTTTGGACAAGCTTTCTGGCCGGAGTGAGCTTCACCTTCAGGCCGCGGAATGCCGCGCCGACCGTGCCGCATTCCCTTTCTACAGATGGCGGGAGCACGATCACAACGACGTTGGGTCCAGGTTCCTTTTCCGCGAGCACCTGAAGCTCCCGAGAAACAAGTTCGACGACTCCGCGCAACTTGGCTGAGGTGTCCGCGGGTTTGATAGCGTTATTGAAATACTCCTCGGGGATAGTCCGCTGCAGCGTGGAGTCGGAGATGAACTCAGTACGAAACGAAAGATTGCTTCCGATCCCGGGGAAATCCGGAAAAGCCAGGGAATCGTAGTGCTTGTCACGTGCGTTGCGGCCTGGCTCGATTGGTCTTCTTGCCCTTTCCAGATACTTAGAAAACTCATCAATTCCCGAAGGAGTTCCAATCACCCCAATCCGCACGGAGGCCGGTATCGGACCCACCGGTCCGAATTCTGAAAGTCCAACCTTGGGATCGACTGCTAAGCGACCATCAGCAAAGACAAGCTTTGGCTCTTCGATGTAGGCGCAGTCAAAAACAGGTGGAGCACTCCGGATCAGAGCGTCAATGTCCTTCTTGCGCTGATCGGACCGCTGGTTCGTCCCACCGCGCCTCAGCTCTGGTCTCCCGGTTCCCTGTTGGAGTTGGCCCCTCGCGCGTCTCGGTTTCGCCGGCACACTCTGATTCGTCTTCATAGCCGCTGTCGTCATCCTCGGTCGGTAGGAACTCCACGTCTTGCGCCAGTTCATCCAGTTCGTTCTCTTCAGTGCGAAGAAGGGCACCGACTCTGACGTGGTCTGCTTCAATGCCGACGTTCGCCAATGCAGTGGCGGGTAACCCGGAGACGAGCATCTGGGGCCCACCGGTATCGATAGAGAAATCGCGTTCGCTCCGGGCTATGGCTTTTGCCCAAAAAACAAGGTTACGAAGGATGTCCGGATTTCGCTGCCGGCCGCCCCACATCACCGAAAGTCTGCCCATCGAATCGCCTTCGAGTGGAGCCTCGCCGTTCGACGTGAAAAGGTAGGTCGGTTCAATGGACAGAAAAAATCCACCTAACCACCGAAATTTTATCGTGGCGGCATGGTGCACCCAAAATGTTTCGCCGGTTGAGGCGTTGAGTTTCTTTGCCGCAACCAAGCGTGGCCTGTCCTCGCCACTTTGCCACATCCTGTCCAGTTTCTCCTCAGTCTCTACGCTCTTCTGCGGGCGGAAGAAAAATCGGCCCTTTCGATCTTTTTTAAGAGCCAATTTACTCAGATGCTGCACCAAGCATTTATTGAGGAGTTGCATCAGCCACAGGCGCTTTTCCGAGTCGGCCCGCCACACGGTCGTAGGCGCGGATTGAATCGTTGTGGTATCGATGATCGCGCGCAGAGGGGAAGCCTCATTCTCCAAATTCGCAAAGGTCCATAATCTTCGTGCCTTGATCATCACCAGCGGAGCAGTAGGGATTCTTTCCCATATCGCTGCACCGTCAGGTTCCTCCGTCTTCGCGCTCCAAACTTCATCCGGGATGCGGCGCACTTGAAGCAGATTCCCGAGAAGGAGGTCCTTTACTTGGTCTGGATGGCAAGCGTCGGTCGCCTTGTCCAGAGCACTTGTGGTTGTGGAGCTATAGCGCGCCGGAATTGCTGGGCCTCTGACTAAAGGTTGGCCACGAATGCGTCGAAGGAGCTTTTCAAACTCTGTTTCGAACCTGCTCTTTTGGCGAAAATCGTAGCGATGCAGCGCCTTAAATGGCGCTGGATATCGAATTCGCTCGGTCCCGTTGTTGGATACGTCGCGCAAAAGGATCGGCAGGAGCCTCCCACTCTTTCCAGAAGGGTCGCTAGCAACGACGTCGCTCCATTCAAAAGATGTCCAGTCCGCATGGAAGAATTCAGGGGACGTAATGGCTGCAACAAACCGTGCTTGTTGCAGAGTCTCGCCAAGTTTTCTGACAAAGTTGTCGCCCCCTTCGATGTCCCATATGTCGAGGAAGACAGAGATTCTGCGTCCCGAACTCGTTCCATCGATGCTCTCTGCTTCGAGACGAGCCCCAAGTTTCGCAGCCCATGCTTTGTCTGCTTCGTTGTGGCAAAGGAAGACGTCTTTAGGGCTTGGTTTGCTGTTGCCCTTGTCGACATCCGCCCCCTCCGCGTCCGCCCCGATGCGGTCCCTCGCTCCGGATGGCCATGTATTGTCGATCTTCGACACTCGCAAACACTAGGCCGCGCTCCACCGCGCGTCAATTTCGATAACGCAACCTGTTGTTGAGATCTGGACGGACAGATACTCTCCGTTGGGGTTTGGGCAGGCTGCGCTGTTGGATTCTAAACCGAATGGCGTCATGGGGGCTCAACCACTTGGATCCCCTGTTTTCCCCGCCGCAGTGGACAGCCTCATCAAGCCGCTCGGATGAGTCCCGCAATGCCAATGGTTGCGCATTGGCTGTTATTCGTGGTATTCTGTGCTCATCGGAACATTCTGGAGATTCACACTATGAACGTGTCGCTTGGCGCAAAGTGGGAGCAGTTCATTGAGGAAAAGCTCAAAGGGGGCGATTACCAGTCCGCGAGCGAGCTCGTGCGCGACGGATTGAGGATGGTCGAGCAGCGCGACCTGCTCGCCCAGCGCGGAGCGGTGTCGAGCTTCGAGGAACTGCAAGATGCCTTGCTGGTGGGCGTCCGGAGTGGGCCTGCGACAGCGATGACGAAGGGTGATTGGAAGGATCTTCATGCCGAGGTGGCGGCGGTCTCAAAGAAGAAGCGCGCATGAGCGAAGCGCGGATCGACAAGAAGTTTCCGGCCTATCAGGACCTGCGCCGTCAGGCGCTGTACCTGGCGGTTGAAGCAGGCCCCGACGTTGCCTTTCGGTTTCTGAACGCCTCCGAAAAGGCGTTTGCCATGCTCGCCAAGATGCCGGGGATGGGCCGTGTTCGTCGCTTTCCTCATGTCGAGGTTGGGGAACTGCGCTCCTGGGCAATTCCAGGATTTGAGCGTTACCTGATTTTCTACCGCGCGCTGCCGGACGGCATTGAAGTAATCCGCGTGCTTCACGGGATGCGCGATCTGGACAGGATTTTTGGCGAGCAGAGCGATGGCGATTCCGAGTCTTAAGTGTCAGCTTCTGGGAGCATGGAAGCCGATGCGCAAGGCGCCGTGTCGGAGTCTCAAAACGCGACTGCCATGGCGATTCCTCAGTAGTCTTCCGTGAGCAACACGGTGGTCAGCTGTCTATCGCCCTCCGTGAGGATGTAGAATCGGGTGTCTCTTTGGTCACGATAGACGGACAACAGCCGATCCCCACTTCGCAAAGCATCCTCATTGACGGCTCGGTCGTGATCATCGAGTTCACCCCAGTCGCCGGATGCACGTCGCGCGAGTGCGGCCCGGATGGACGCTTCGTCCAGTGTCGCGATGGCGTTGGCTGTGGCAACAACCCTACCCAATGGAATGCTGCGCTGACGATGCTCGAACATGCCCCTCCTCGTCGGGCGATGCCGGCTGCGGAATCCGTGAACGCCACGGCAGAAGGACTGTAAGCGGTCGACGATCCGGGTCTATTCGGGATGAGCGGGGATGTGGTGAAGTGGTCAGGTGAAGCACTCCTCTTCGCAAGACAGGCCCCTGGGCCGACGCCGCCGTGCCACGGCCGAGGAACGACAGCATTGGATTGATGCCTGGGAGCAAAGCCAGCAAACCCAGGCGGAGTTCGCCGCCGAGCATGGTTTGAGCGTGGCCACGCTGCGTAACTGGCTGCGACGCGCGGGCCGCGAAGGTACGCAGCAAACGGTCCGCCCGAAATTCATCGAGGTTGATCTCGATCGCCTGATTGGGCAGCGGCCATCGACAGGCTCGGTCACCTGGGAGTTTGAGATCCGTACGCCCCGCGGTTGGGTCGTGGCGGTGGCCCCCGGAGCCCCGGTCGAGCGCCTTCAAGCGGTGCTGGAGGCCCTGCAATGCTGACCATCGGTGGTACGACACGGGTGTTCCTCGCCGTGCAACCCGTCGATTTGCGCGGCAGCTTTGATCGGTTGTACGGCTACGTCACCGAGGTGCTGCGGGAGGATCCTCGTTCCGGGCATTGGTTCTGTTTCGTCAACAAGCGCTACACCCGCATCAAGGTTCTTGTGTTCGACGGTACTGGGCTCTGGGTCCTGAACAAACGACTTTGCTCCGGGAGGTTCACCTGGCCCAAGTCGGACAGGCCGTCCCTGAGCCTCCGGAATGAGGCATTCGGTGCGCTTGTCAGCGGGCTCGAAGTCACTGCGAAAAGGAATTGGCATCGCGAGTGAGTTTTCTCTTGAAGCCACTCACTCATCTGTGGTGAGTGGAAGCGTGCCCGCGCCAGAGTCACTTCCCCTGCCTCCCGACGCGCGGGACCGTCGCATTGAGGAATTGGAACGCTCGGAACGGGCGCTTCGGGAGCAAAAGAAACGCGACGACGAGCGCATTCAAAAACTGGAACGGGACCTCACGGAAGTCCGCCGTCGCCTGGATCAGTTGCTGCGATTGCACTACGGGCGCACCAAGAGCGAACAAATCTCCCGCGAGCAACTGGAACTGATGCTGGTCGGCCTGCCTGCGGTGCTGAAGGAACCAGTGGTTGAGGTCCCAGCTCCGAAGCCGGCGGTCCCGGCACGTCCACGGCAGCCGCGCCGCGCCCTGGATGACGAACATCTGCCCACCCGCGAGACGGTGATCGAACCAGTCGAGGTCAGCGCCGACCCACAGGGCTGGACGCGTTTGGGCGAGGAACGGACCAGCCAACTGGACTTCGAGCCCGGTAAGCTCTTCCGCCACGTCATTGTGCGCCCGCGCTACGTGCGTCGGGAACAGTTCGCGATCGCCCCCTTGCCGGCGCAACCGATCGACAAGGGCATGGTGGGTGCCGGACTCCTGGCTTGGCTCCTGATCAACAAATTCGTGGATCACGTGCCGCTCCACCGGACGGCGGCGATCCTGCGCCGGCAACACGGCGTGGAAGTCCCCCGCAACACCTTGGCGGGTTGGAAGGAACAGGCGACTGAGTTGCTGCGCCCGATCTACCGAGCCATGCAGGCGAAGCTGAGGAAGCGCACCTACCTGCAAGTGGACGAAACGCCGACGCGCTACCTCGACCCGGAAGTCAAAGGGAAGAGTGAGTTGGGGTACATGTGGGTGTATCTGGACCCGGGCGGGGAGGTGCTTTTCCAGTGGAGTACGGGCCGAGCGCATGACGCGCCCAAGGAATTTCTGGGCGAGTATCGTGGCATTCTCCAGGTGGATGGTTATGTGGGCTATGAAGCTCTGGTGCGTGCCCGCGGCGGCGCGATCAGTCTGGCGCACTGCTGGGCGCATGCTCGGCGCGAGATCAAGGAAGCCCTGCCGGGTTCATCTCGGGCGGGAGCTTGGCTCCTGCGTCAGATCCAAGCGATGTACGAAATCGAACGAGATCTGCGCGAAGCGAAGGCAGGGCCGGCGCTGCGGGAGGCGGTGCGTTCGAGTCAGACGCGAACGATCGTCGATCGAGTGTTCAAGGCGATGATCCGGCTGCGCGCCCGTGAGCTTCCGGGCAATGCGATGGCGAAGGCCTTGGACTATTGCCTGGAACGGCGCGAGGGCCTGAGTCGGTTCCTGCGCGACGGACGCATTGAGATCGATTCGAATCTCGTGGAAAACGCGATCCGGCCGTGTGCCCTCGGCCGCCGTAACTGGCTTTTCATTGGGCATCCGGAAGCCGGAGATCGGGCGGCGGTCTTCTACAGCCTGATGGCCAGTTGCCGTTTGCACGGGATCAATCCCTTCGATTACCTGAAGGACGTCTTCACGCGCCTGCCGGCGGCGAAGATCACCGAGGTGGAATCGTTCACACCGGCCGAGTGGGCCAAGCGACGGGTGTGAACTGAGGCACGGAACTTCACCCAACTTCCGTGCCCATAGCCCGGGCGGCCGGGAATCCTCGACGTGAGGCTTCGCCTCCAGTCTCCATCAGACCATGGCGATCAAGGGAGAGAAAGACGTACTCCGTCGACCGGATACGA
>CAUJJW010000107.1 GCA_963205105.1 Verrucomicrobiota bacterium
AGCAGGTTGGAGTCGGGCGAAAAATCGACGATGTGGAAACCGGAGCCTTCACCGGTGAGGGTGATGAGTTCCTGGTGGCTGTCGACGTCCCACAACTTGATCGCCTCCCGGCCGTCGCTTCCCACGGCGAGACGTTGGCCATCGGGTGAAAAGGCGACAGAGTGCGTGCCCTGGAGGAAGCCGGAGATAGGGGCGAGTTTTTGAGGGGGCATGGTTTGCCAGAGCGCGCCCTGACCCAACCGGCTGACCACAGCGAAGAGGAGGCCGTCGGGTGAGAACGTGGCCTGGTCGACCTGGGGCAGGCCGAGGTCGATGGGGATGGGAGCGGGAGCCTCAGGGGTACCCAGCAGGCCGGTTCCGGACGGCGTGATTTGGAGCCAGAGCCCCTCGTTGTCGGCGAAAGCGGTGGCCAGCCAAGGCGTGCGGGAGGTGGAGCCCTGCCAGGAGCGGATTTGCTGGCCCGTTTTGATGTCCCATTCCTGGAGTGTGCCGTCGAAGAGGTTGCGGGTTCTCAGGTTCTTGGAATCGGCGCTGAACCCGACCGGGAGGATGGGTTTGGAGGGGCTGGGTCGCCAATCGGGGAGACTGCCGCCGTGGGTGAGATCCCAAATGCGGAAGCTTCCGCCGGGGGTGGTGGCCAGAGCGAATTGGGTGTCCGGGGAAAGCAGGTGGGGATAGGGCGAGGAACCCAGGTCCGCCAGGGGGTGGGCGTTTTGGAAATCCTCGCCGTCCCAGCGGGAGACACGGCCCTGATTGTCGATGGCAACCACGGAGAGGCCGTCCGGGGCGAAACGCCAGGTGTCGACGGGTGAGGGCAGGGTGACCCTGGAACGGTCCCGGGGTCGGCGGTTGGTGTCCCAGACGCAGACCGAACCATCCTTGCAGCCGCTGACCAGGGTGGTGTTGTCGGGAAGCAGGGCAAGGCTCCAGACCTCCAGTTGGTGTCCGCGCAGTGTGGTGTGATGCCGGGGCTGTTCCGTTTCGGAGCGGCGCGCGCGGGGGCGTGCGAGGCGGTTGAGCGCGCCGAACGCCGGCCGGATATCCGAGATATCCCAGAGTCGGATGGTTTGATCGGCGCTGGAGGAGGCGAGGGTTTGTCCGTCGGGCCAGAAGACCAGGGAGCTGACCCAGGTGCGGTGTCCTTCCAGGCGGGTGATTTCACGGCTGGTGCCCACGTCCCAGATGCGGATGGACGATTCAACGAATCCGGCACTTGTGGCGAGCAACCGGCTGTCCGGTGAGAAGGCGAGCGCGACCAGGTGTTCTTCGGCGGCCTGGGCGGTCCAACGAGGCTCGCCGGTGGCGGCGTCGATGACCTGCAGGCTGCCGGCCTCGGCGGCAACGGCGAGCAGGCGAAGGTCGGGCGAGACACGGACGCTGTCGCCGTACTGCGCGGGTGTTCGGAGGCTGGCGGAGAATCGGACACGGGTAAGCCGGACGCCCTGCGCCACATCCCAGGTCTCAATGTGTCCATCACTGGAAACGGTGAGCAGTTGGGCGCCATCGGCGGAAAAGGCGATGGTGCGGCAGCTTGCGGTGAGCGGGAGGTCCGCCTCAACGCGGCGTTCGTTGGCGTTCCAGAGGCGGATCTGGTGTTTGCGTGGTGTGAATGGGGCGCCGGTGGATTCCGAGTAAGCGAGGAGCGGAGCGGTTGGCGAGAACTGGGCTTCGGAGCGAAAGCTGCCGGTTTCAATGCGGGCGTGGGACTGGCGGGAGCGCAGATCCCAGACGGTGAGGATGTCGCCGGTGTTGACGGTGATCCAACGACCGTCGTGGGAAGCGGAGAGAGTCCCGACCGAATTGGAGGTCTGGCAGAGGGTGAAGAGGGCGTCGCTGCCGCAATTCTGCCAGAGGTAGGCCCATTCCCAGTGGCGCAGGTCGGGGCCGCTGGTTTTGGGGCGGTGGTTCTCGAGTAGCTCGCGGGCCCGACCGAGGTTGTTGGCGGCGAGAGCGTGTTGGGCGAGGTTGATGTCGGCCGCGTAGGCCTTTTGACGGGCGAGGAGTTCCTGGGCCTGGGCCTGTCGGCGGAGGTACGCCTCGGTTTCCTGGGCGCGGCGGGCGCGATTGCCGAGGCGTCGCTGGTAAGCCTCTGATTCGGAAATGCGCTGGTACGCGCGGGATTTCTCGATGAATTGCCAGGTGGCAATGGTGAGGCCGACGAGCAGCGCCACGCCCACCGCGCCCACGGTGAAGAAGGCCACGCGATGGCGGTGAACCAGTTTTTGAAAGCGATACAGGGCGCTGGGAGGACGGGCGTAAATCGGTTCGTCGTCCAGGTAACGCTGAATATCGAGGGCAAGTCCGTTGGCCGTTTCGAAACGCCGGGCGCGGTCTTTTTCCAGCGCCTTGAGCACGATCCAGTCGAGGTCGCCGGTGAGAACGCTCACCAGACGCGAAGGTTCGGCCTGATGTCGCTGTGCCGTGATGGTTCGGTCGGAGTCATCGAGCGATTTGATGCGGGTGGAGGGGCGGATCGGTTCCTCCTCCCGAATGGTGCGTCGCATGGCGTCGAGACCGGAGGCGACGAGTGCCTTGGGGTCGAACGGCGTGCGGCCGGTGAGCATCTCGTACAGCACGACGCCGAGGCTGTAGATGTCGGCGCGGGTGTCGACGTCGAGGCCGCTCATCTCGGCCTGCTCCGGGCTCATGTAGGCCGGGGTGCCGAGGAAGGCGCGGAACTCGGTAAAAAAAGTGTGGTCGGTCAGTCGCTGGTCGATGGCCTTGGCGATGCCGAAGTCGATGACCTTGGGAACGGGCACCCCATCATGGAGCGTGACGAGGATGTTGGAGGGTTTGACGTCCCGATGGATGATGCCTTTTTGGTGCGCGTGCTGGATGGCGTGGCAGACCTTGATGAACAAGAGCAGCCGTTCGCGGGTGGTGAGATGGTTTTCGTCGCAGTAGTCGGTGATCCGAATGCCGCGGACCAGTTCCATCACGAAGAAGGGACGGCCGGCTTCGGTGCTGCCGGCGTCGAGGACCTTCGCGATGTTGGGATGATCCATCATCGCGAGCGCCTGACGCTCGGTCTCGAACCGGGCGATGACGGACTTGGTGTCCATGCCCGGCTTCACGATTTTCAGGGCGACGCGTCGGCGGACGGGTTCCTCCTGTTCGGCCATGAACACCGTGCCTCCACCCCCTTCGCCGATGATTTCCAGAAGCTTGTAACGGCCGATGCGGTCGCCGGGTTTTTCGAGCGTTCCCGGCGGGTGGACGGTGACCGGTTCCGGAGTGGGAGATCCCTCCCGCAGTCGATGAAGGACGGGCTGGTCCAGGAAGGTGTCTTCGCGGTGATTGGCGAGCAACGTGTCGACCGCCTGCCGCAACGGCGTTCCCACGCCGCAGGCCCGGTCGAGAAAACTTCGCCGCTCGGCACCGGAAGCGCGCTCCAATGCCGCCAGAAAGATGTCGCGCTCCTGCATCATGGAGGCGCGCTTCCGATGCGCCGACGCAGCCAGGCTCGCGCGTAGGTCCACAGCCGTTCCGCCGATCGGAGCGACAATCCGAGTGCATCGGCGGCTTCCGTCATGTTCATGCCCACGAAGTAGCGCAGCTTCACCAGTTCCGCGGCGGTCGGGTCCTCCTTCGCGAATTGTTCGAGCGCGTCGTCGACTGCGATCACGTCTTCCGTAGGTCCGCTGAACGCGATCTCTGCCTCGACGAACTCGGCGCGTTCCAGAGTGCCGCCGCGTTTGATCGCCCGGCGACGTCGCGCTGCCTCGACCAGAATCCGCCGCATGGCTTCGGCGCACACCGAGAAGAACTGGGCGCGGCTCTGAATGTTCAGCTGACTGCCGCCAACGAGTCGGAGCCAGGCTTCGTTGACGAGGGCGGTAGGTTGCAGGGTGTTTCCGGGAGATTCTTGCGCCATTTTGTATGCAGCGATCTTGCGAAGTTCGTCATACACCAATGGCAGGAGTTTTTCGGCAGCCTCGAGATCACCCTGACCCATGGACTCGAGGATGCTCGTCACGTCCATCACGGCTGGATGCTAGTGCTTCTTGGGGCAAAAGGCGAGCGTGCCCGGGACTGGGATGGTGTTCGATGGCTGGGCGGGGTGATGAACTGTGGAGTCTTGCCGTGGGTATGCGTTTATTGAACAGAAGTTGGCGGAAGCGGGCCATGGATTGCGCTTGAACCGCTGACGTGTGTTGACGAGCACCCGACCAACCGCTCTGGACGGCGACGGCAGGAAGTCGTTGGGGCGGTCTGCCATCGGCGTGCGGGTGGGTTGGGATTTTTCCATCGTGGTGGTGCTATGGATTGCGGGGGCGGCGGTGGCGGGGGTATTGGGCTATCGCCTGGGCGTGCGGTCACCGCGGGCGGAGTCGGAGTCGTCCATCTCGTCTCGGAACCCGTTGGTGTCCTGGG
Organism: Verrucomicrobiota bacterium; assembly: GCA_963205105.1. Taxonomy (GTDB): domain Bacteria; phylum Verrucomicrobiota; class Verrucomicrobiia; order Limisphaerales; family CAIMTB01; genus CAIMTB01. The sequence goes on from CAUJJW010000107.1 coordinate 4,375, forward strand.
AGTATTACTCTTCGTCCGCATCCTTTTCGGAAGTGGCGACGGCGAAGGGGGATCTTCGGGCGATGGCCTGGCGGTACTTGTCGGATCTGGAATCTCGGATTGGGCCGTTGCGTGCGTCGCGGTCGAATGCGATCGCGCGGCATGGTGGGGAGGATGGCGGTGGCAGTGTGGATGCGGGTGAGTTGGCGGCGCAGGAACTGCGGGAGGGATTGGTTGAGTTTGCGGGAACACCCCAGGAAGTGATGTTCCGCCAGCACCTGTTGACGGTGCTGCGGCGTTGGGAGCGTCACGAGGAATGGGTGACGACCTATCTGGATCTCGCGTACCGGAATCCGACGGAGCCGTTGGTGGGGCGTTTGGCTGGGCAGGCGCTGCGTGCCGCGACGCAGGTGAACCGGCTGGACGAGGTGCTGGATGCACTGCAACGGATCGCCCTGATTCCAATATCCTTTGAAGCGAAAGCCGAGGTTCAGTCGGCGTTGAGGGGCGTGGCGGGTCGGACGGAGGAAACTCGATGAACCGGGTGGGAACGGCGGACCGGCCGATGGCGGAGGGCATCGATTATTCGTGGGGATGGCGTGTGGCGGTGCGGCGGATGTTGGGGATTCTTGGGGTGGGGGTGGCGCTGATGCTGGCGGTTCAGGCGGTAGGCTGGTTTGGCTGCTTCACGATGGTCTCAGGACCGAGCATGAATCCGACGCTGGCGTCCGGGGAACTGATCTGGGTGGACCGGCGCTCCTACGGTGCCACGGCACCGGTTCGCGGTGACGTGGTGGTGGCGCGGCATCGAGGGGAATGGATTGTGAAGCGGGTGGTGGGATTGCCGGGCGAGGAGGTGGAAGTCAGGGAAGGCCGGCTCTACGTGAACGGGGGGAACCCAGGGATGCAGCACGCCGTGATGCCGGGGCCGCTGTCGATCGCGCCTGGACGACTGGGGCGGGATCGCTACGCGTTGTTGGGGGATAACCGCTCCGAACTGGCATCGACGTTGGTGCACGCGGTGGTGCCATCGGCGCGGATCATGGGCAAGGTCCTGTTTCGTGTTCGGCTTTGGCCGGTGGGATTCGGGGTCGTGGGTGCGGGCTAGCCCGGACATTTTATACCCCTTCTGCTGCGACTGGCTGCGAGTCCGACTGGCGTTGTTGGCCTCGCTTTCCTCACCGGGCAGTATGTTCTCATACAGCCCGGGTCGGAAGAGCTTCGGCCGCCTAGCCAGTCGGGCTCTCGCTGCGTCTCGCGACGAAGGTGTATGAAATATCCGGGCTAGTTCGTGGACGACGTGCGTTCGCGGATCCACTGGAGATCGCGGCTTCTCGGCGATGCCAGGTTGTGTTGGATGCGGGCGCGGGTGCTGGCCGTTTGGATGACCTTGGGATCGAACCACCGGTGGGCGACGACGTGGCCATCGGTGAAGGAGACAACACCGCCGTTGTTGTGGTACGCGGCGGGGAGGTGGAAGAACTGGTCGCCGCCGATGCCTGGCATTTGGACGATGAATGCTGGGGTGCAGAGACTCTGTGCGCTGAGGTCCATGAACAGGAAGGTGCCGGAGGGGTTGACGAGGTCCGTGGATTTCCTGAACAGGCGGTATCGGCCTCCAGCCCGACCGTCCATGGCCGAGTTGGGGTTGAGGAAAAGGTTCATCGCATAACTGCGGACCTGGGGAACGGGGCGCCCCCGGCTATTGAAGATGCTGGATCGGTCGGAGGGGCATTTATAGATCTGTTGGGCGGGCAGGTACGGGGCAAAGGCCGCGTAGCGTGGATCGATGAGGTACGCGGGATTGGTGAACGCGGGGGCGAAGTTGTGATAATCGCCCATGACCCAGAGGCGGGTGGCGTTCAGATTGCCGGGTTGTTGGTTGCCATTTTGGACGAGTCGCTCGTTGGCATCGGTGCTGTAGAGGGTCCAAGTGGTGGCGAGCTGGCGTTCGTTGTTGGTGCACTGGATGCGGAACGCGGAGGCTTTGGCCTTGCTCAGGGAGGGGAGGAGGATGGAGGCAAGGATCGCGATGATCGCGATGACCACGAGCAACTCGATCAGGGTGAATGCGCCGCGGACAGCGCGGTGCACGGAAGTTCCCGATCCGCGGGCTGGCGGATCGAGGACGTCGAGTTGTTCACTGGGGCCCAGGATGTCGGATCGAAGTCCGATTGGCTGGGCAGGTAAAGGCCTAATTGCGGATTCGCATCACGCGCTGGTGGCGGTGACGGACGAATGGTGGTTCGCGGGTCGAGCGTCGCCGATGCGGGCGGTGGAGGATCGCAGGAAAGCACCCGGGGCAATGCCGTAGGTGCGCTTGAAATGGCTGGTCAGATGGCTTTGGTCACAGAAGCCGACCTGCGCCGCGATTTCAGCGATCTCGGTGTTGGTGGTCAGGAGGAGTTCCTTGGCGCGTTCGACGCGTCGTCGGATGAGGTATTGATGGGGAGCAGTTCCGACGGAGCGCTTGAAGAGGCGCGCGAAGTGGAACGGGCTCAGACCCGCGACGCCAGCGAGCGTCTCCAGGGAGATCTCCTCGGCGAGGTGCTCCTGAATGTAGTCCAGCACAAGACGAAGCGGTCGTCGGCCGAGGCCGCCGGAGTCTTCGCGCACCGCCTGCTGAACGCTGGCATAATGACGGACGAGATGGATGGCGAGGGTGTGGGCGAGCGTCTCACCATACCAACGTCCGCCGGAGTAGCCGGATTGAATTTCGGCACGCAGCGCGAGGGCCAATCCGCGGATCAGCGGATCATCGATGGCGATCTGGCTGCGCAACTCGAGTCGCTCGGGTTGAACGACTTCGTGGGCGGCGCGAACGACCAGGCGTGGGTCGAGGGCGACGACGAGAAAGTCGCGCGTGTCACGGTTGCGAACGGTGACGGGTTGGAGGGCGGGGAAGAGGCTGACGCCTCCGGGGGGCACATGAAACGTGTGCGTCTGGCCTTCCACGCGCTGCTCCATGCTCGTGGGGCGGTCGAGTTGAACCACGACATGGTGGTGAAGTGGTGATTCGTCGGTGACGTCGGCGGGTCCACCCGAGAATTGTTCCACGGTGAATCCGCTCCAGGGCGCCCCCTGACTCGACAACACGGCGGGGCGCGTCATGTGCGGGCGCGTCCTCCGCGTGATGGTGTCGACCAACGAGGGGGTCGTAAATCGGGCTGCTGGTTGGGGTTCGGACGCCGGGGCGACAGAAAACTCCTCGTACGACATGGTGTTGGACATCGGCAGGCCTTGGTTCACTACGCCGGTACAAGCGTAATCCTGGAAGGCGGTCCGCCAGATATTTGACATTTTTTTGCCAAGTTCCGGCCGAAGCATCATGCCCCACCCCCCGAATCAGGCTTATGCCAACGTCACTTCGACAACGGTTGCGACCGGCTTATTCAATTTTTGTTCACGGTCGGGGTTCTCGACGCCGCCAGCAACGTCGGTACACTCGCGCAGGGGTTCGGATTTCCTGCCATGAAGCTCATCAAGGTCGCTGCCGCCTCGCTCAACCAGACGCCGCTCGACTGGCGTGGAAACCTGCGCCGCGTCCTGGAGGCGATCGAGATGGCGCGGGCGCAAGGTGCCTCCGTCGTGTGTCTGCCCGAACTCTGTCTCAGCGGCTACGGTTGCGAGGACACCTTTTTGGCACCGGACACCTTGCGCCAGGCCAACCGCTCATTGGAAGCGGTGCTTCCCGTCACCCGCGGCCTGGTGGTTTCCGTCGGGCTGCCGTGCATGGTCAATAACGCCATCTTTAACGTGGCCGCGTTGATCGTGGACGGAACGCTCTGCGGAATGGTCGCCAAGCAGCATTTGGCGGGGGATGGCATTCACTACGAACCGCGCTGGTTCAAACCCTGGCCGGCCGGCATTCGCGACGCGGTGACGATTGCGGGACGCGAAGTTCCCGTCGGCGACCTGCATTTTGTGGTGGGTGGCGTCCGGATCGGTTTCGAGATCTGTGAAGATGCCTGGGTGGCGTCGCGGCCTGGGGCGCAATTGTCCCAGCGCGGCATCGATGTGATCCTGAACCCGAGTGCGAGCCATTTCGCGTTTGGCAAGATCGAGATCCGACAGCGTTTCGTTTTGGAAGGTTCGCGGGCGTTTGGTTGCAGCTACGTCTACGCGAACCTCCTAGGCAACGAAGCAGGTCGGGCCATTTACGATGGCGAGGCCATGATTGCGACCGCGGGACGGTTGGTGGCGGTGGGTCCGCGGTTTTCGTATGCCGACGTTCGGGTGACGAGCGGCGTGGTGGATGTGGATGTGACGCGACTGCAACAGGCGCGTTTGGCGAGTTTTCAACCGCACCTAACCGAAGACTCCGGGGCGGTGCAGGTGGAGTATGAATGGCGGCGGGTGGCGCCGGTGGTGCAGGAGGTGCGGCCTGCCGCGTGGGAATCCTCGAATCACCTGAAGGAGGAGGAATTTGCCCGGGCGGTGCCGCTGGCGTTGTTCGATTATCTGCGGAAAAGCCGCTCGCAGGGATTCGTGGTGTCGCTGAGTGGCGGGGCCGATTCGTCGGCGATCACCTGCCTGGTGGGGCTGATGGTGGCTCAGGGGTGTGGCGAACTGGGTTTGGACGGCATGAAGGACAAGCTGGGTTACATCGCCTCCATCCGAGCGGCCTCCAGTGTGCGCGACATGACACGTCGTTTGCTGACCACGGCGTACCAGGCCACGGAGAACAGCGGGCCGGTGACACGGTCGGCAGCCCGGGCGGTGGCGGAGGCCGTGGGATCGGAACACCACGAACTCGACATTTCGGCGTTGCATGCCGGGTACGTGGCGATGGTGGGGGAGGCATTGGGCCGTCCGCTGACGTGGGCCCAGGACGATATCGCCTTGCAGAACATCCAGGCCCGGGTGCGCTCACCCGGAATCTGGATGCTGACCAACGTGAAGGGTGCGTTGCTACTTTCGACGAGCAACCGATCGGAGGCGGCGGTGGGGTATGCCACGATGGACGGCGACACCAGCGGTGGATTGGCGCCGATTGCGGGCATCGACAAAGCGTGGCTGCGTCTATGGCTGAGGTGGATGGAGACGGAAGGACCGCTGGGGTTGGGTCCGATCCCGGCCTTGTCCGCGGTCAACGCGCAGGCACCGACGGCTGAGCTGCGGCCGCCGGAGCGGACGCAGACGGATGAGGCGGATCTGATGCCGTATCCGTTGCTGGACGCGATTGAACGCGCGGCGATCCGGGACAAGCAATCGCCGGTGGAAGTGTACCGGCAGATGCGACTGGTGTTTCCGGAGTATGCGCCAGAGCCTCTGGGTGTCTGGGTTTACCGCTTCTTTCGGTTGTGGTGCCGCAACCAGTGGAAGCGCGAGCGTTATGCGCCGAGCTTCCATGTCGACGATGAGAATCTGGACCCGAAGACGTGGTGTCGGTTCCCGATTCTCAACGGTGGCTACGAACTGGAACTGGAGGAACTGCGCGCGGCCGTGGCGGCGGAAGCCACCTGATCAGGCGGTCTTGGGCAGTTCCCAAGGCTTGCGGTAGGCGTAGTGGCGCATGGCGTTTGCCTTCTCGTCGCCGACAAACTCCTCCTTGGCCGGGTCCCATTGGAGCTTGCGTCCGAGGCGCATGGCGAGGCTGCCCAGATGACAGACCGTGGCGGAGCGGTGACCGATCTCGACGTCGCAGATCGGGAGCTTGCGCGTCTTGATGCACTCGAACCAATTGTCCATGTGGTCCTTGCTGACGTAGAGCCGCTGGGCATCGGCGGGAAGCGGTTGCGCGAGGATGTCGTCGTCGCTGGCTTCGAGATTGCCGCGGTTGACATGGACCCAGCCTTTCTCGCCTTGGAAGGTGGTGCCGGTCTTGCGGTCGGGGCCCTGCGTGCAGAGCAGAGCGATGCCATCGGCGTAGCGGTAGGTGATGTCGCTTTCGACGGGAACTTCGAAACGTTTCTCCGCATCGAATTTGGCCGTGGCTTCGATCTCCAGCGGTCCGCTGTTGTCCATGCCGAGGCCCCATTGGGCGATGTCGAGATGGTGGGCGCCCCAGTTGGTCATCTGTCCGCCGGAATAGTCCCAGAAGAAGCGGAAGTTGTAGTGGACGCGGTTCTTGTTGTAGGGGCGCCAGGGGGCGGGTCCGAGCCAGAGTTCGTAGTCGAGTTGAGCCGGCGGGTCGGTGTCGTCGACCACCGGTGCGGTGAAATTGACGTAGGTGAGTCCGACCCGGACGGATTTGATTTTGCCGATGCGTCCATTGCGGACCAGTTCGCAGCCGAGGCGGAACTTGTCATCGGAACGCTGCTGGCTGCCGGTCTGGACGATGCGCTTGGTGGCGCGGGCCACCTGGGTCATGACGCGACCCTCGTGGATGGTGAGGGTGAGGGGTTTCTCGCAGTAGACATCCTTGCCGGCGAGGCAGGCGTGCGTGGTCATCAGGGCATGCCAGTGGTCGGGGGCTCCGATGATGACACCGTCGATTTCCGGGCTTTCGAGAAGCTTCCGGTAATCGGTGAACATGGCGGGTTTGCGGCCGGTCTTTTTCTCCACGGCATCGGCGGCTGCGGCGATGTGGCTGGAATCCACGTCACAGACGGCGACGACATTGGCGATGGTGGAGCGCATGAGGTCGCTTCCGCGGCCGCCGGTGCCGATGACGCCGATGCGGATGCCGGCGCGGACGCCGGTGCCGATGGAAGCGGCATGGGATCGGATGTGGGGGAAGGCGAGGGCGGAGGCGGAGGCGAGAGCGGACTTCCGGAGGAAACTCCGTCGGCTGAGGGATGAATCAAGGTTTGGCATGAGACTTGGCTGGGGCAGGGATGGGCTTGGGGATGCGCGGAGTCGTTGGGAAGACGGCGGGTCGGGTTTGGGCGACCTGAGGGCGGGCGATGCGTTGGGAGATGGGAGGCAGCACCGTGGGCGGTCGGTTGACGAGAACCGGAGGTTGCCGGGTGGCGACGGCGGTGGGCACGGCGGCGGCGGTGCCGGGGACTGGGGCGGCTCCGTTGACCTGAATGCCGGCGCCCTGGAAGAACTGACGGGCGGGTTGCTGGCGTTCGAGTGTGGTGGTGCGGCGGGTCACGCCGCGGATGCCCTGGGCCAGGGCGTTCGGAGCGATGGCGACAAGAGCCAGCGCGATGATCAGTCGTCGGGCCACGGGTAGGTGTTACGACGGAAGCGGTTTCACGGCAAGCTTGAGGTCAGGCCGAAGTTCGATCAGCCGCGTCGGGGGCGGAAGAAGGGGAAGATAATTTCGACGAGGGTGACGAGGAGGAAGACGATGCTGACGAGAGCATTGAGTCGGAAGAAGGCGATGTTGACCCAGTTGATGCTGCGTCGGCGCGCGATGAAATGTTCGAGCATGAGGCACCCGCTGATGAGGGCGATGCCGACCCAGTAGGGCAGTCGGAAACGGCAGGCGATGCCGAAGGCGGTCAGGAGCAGGAGCATCACGAAGTGGGCGATGAAGGCGGCCATCAGCGCGTTGCGCGGTCCCCAACGAACGACGAGCGAGCCGAGGCGCTGTTTGCGGTCGAATTCGTAGTCCTGGAGCGCGTAGATGAGATCGAAGCCGACCAGCCAGAAAATGACCGCCAGGGCGAGGAGGGTCATTTGAATGCCCTCAAGCCAGGTGATATCGGTGCCGCGAACGGCGAGCCAGGCTCCTACGGGGGCGAGGGCGAGGGCGACGCCGAGGTAGATGTGGGTGAAGTCGGTGAAACGTTTGGTAAGCGAGTAGAAGCAGATGACGACGAGGGCGACGGGCGAGAGCCAGAAGCAGACGGAATTGATGAGCCAACTGCATCCGATGAAGCCGGCGGCGCTCAGCGCGCAGAGGCTGATGGCGCTGGTGAGTGAAATCGCGCCGGCGGGGAGGTGGCGTCCGGCGGTGCGTGGATTGAGCGCATCGAACCGGCGGTCGACAATGCGGTTGAAGGCCATGGCGCAGGTGCGGGCGCAGACCATGGCGCCGAGGATCAAGGCGAACAGGCGCCAGCCCGGCCATCCGCGATCGTCGCGTGCGGCGACCGCCATGGCGGCGATCGCGAAGGGCAGCGCGAAGATCGTGTGGCTGAATTTGACGAATTCAGCCCAGGTTTTGACGGTGGCGACCGGCGTCGGCATGCCTTGGTTATCGCCGGGACAGGTGTGGGACGTCCAATCCGGTTAAGCGCTTTTGGAGGGGAGAAACTCGATGTCGAGGTAGGCGCCCATGGCGTTCGCGTCGGAGACGACCTGCGGTATGCCGTTCAGATAGTCCGTGGAGGCGCGGTGGACGTGGCCGGCAAAGACTCCGAGCAGGTTGGCTGTGGAGAAGACGGTTTGATGGAACGCCATCGTGGTGGGGGTATGGCCGGTTTCACGCCAGCGCGGTCGTCGTTCCACCTCGAAACCGCGATCGCTGGCCGCGCCCCATTTGGGGTGGCCGCAACCGAAGCCGACGGGTCGGCCGGGAACGTAGAGAGGAATGTGAACGACCAGGACCAGGGGCATGCCGCTGCGCGCCTGAGTCCGGTAGAACTCCAGCTGTTCCGGATGGATCTCGTAGGTGGAATTGTCGAGCAGGACGAAGCGGATGCCGCCGACATCCCGGTGCGCCATCAGCGGATGCGCCCCCTGGTACAGCGGGCTGAGGCGTTTCTGAATCCAGGTGTCGCGCAGTGCATCGGAGGTGCCTTCCATGCCTTCATAGTGCCTATCGTGATTGCCGGCGACGTAGGCATACGGGAGGC